>JABCSY010000106.1 GCA_018238625.1 Promethearchaeota archaeon | reverse complement strand
CATGCAAATACGAAGTGGAGTTAATACCATTCAAGGTTTTTGTGAATTAATTCAAGAGCAAAAAAGAAGTGGAAAGGTTTCTGAACAGGATTTAATGAATTACATTGAAATGATGTTAGATTCATGTAAAGAAATAATTGAAGCTCTTGAAAAACCAAAAGCGTCAACAATTAATTAAAAGTAATGTAAAAGGGATGATATGATTAGCGATAAAAAAGTAATGTTTGTAGGGCCTCCTGGTGTTGGTAAAACTACAATAAAGGAAATCTATTTTGATAAAAGTGATCCATTAACGCTTTTAGAGAATCCATTACTTCCTTCAAGAGGGGTAAATTCAAGTATATATTCTTTATTTAATTCTAACTTAGGAATTTTTGATTTAGCAGGGCAAGAAAACAATATTTGGTTTTCTAAGAGTGGTAAGGAAGTTTTTAACGAAAGTAGCATTATTATTTGCATTTTTGATATCATGAATTCTACAGAATCAATAATAAGGTTTTTAGTGAATATTTATCAAATAATAAAGGAACTCAATCTACACTCATGTAAAATAATAGCCTTTTTGCACAAAATAGATCTCGTAAGCCTCTCATATGTTGATCAAAAAATTAAAGCAATAAAAAAGTTTATCACTATTCAGCATCCAAGAGGAGGAGATTTTGAAATATTTAAAACATCAATCGGAAAGGATTTCTTTTATGACACTTATAACATCATTTTAAACGTTTTAAATTCGATAATTCATCGTGATTTAATTCCAATTAGCAAACAAGAAATTTTATTCTTAAAGAAAGAACTTTCAATTATTTTACAGACTGATCACACTTCAAAATATAACTCAGATTATTTAGTAGATAAATTTGATTTAGATTTAGAAAAAGCTCACCTTCATATGCAAAGACTTGAGCATTTAGGACTTATAAATAACTTCGACAACTTCAAATTTTTTAAATTAACAAATCAAGCTTATTATTTTAAAGTTGGTTGGGAAAAAGAGCAGCTAAATACTGAAGAGAGCAAAGAGAATAAAAACATTGAACTTTTCCATATTTTTTTATATCTGAATAAACAGAATGGGTAATTTATGTCAAAATTTTAAGGAAAACAAGGTTTAAAGAGGAATTAATAAGTGAAAACTGTTTCATCAACAAACATTAAAGAGCAGAAGAAAATAGAAGAAGAATTAACATTATTGAGCCAGTATGCTCAAGATGCAATAATTCAAATGAATAGCGATGGTTTAATTACTTATTGGAATAAATCTGCAGGGAGATTATTTGGGTATACTGAAAAAGAGGTGTTAGGCAAGAATTTTCATTCCCTCATTGCTCCTGAGCGTTATCAGAAAGCTCATAAAATAGGTTTTTCTAAATTCAAAAAGTCTGGTCAAGGTGCTGCTATTAATAAAATACTTGAATTAGAAGGAATAAGAAAAGATGGTGCAGAATTTCCAGTAGAACTATCTCTTTCAGCAGTTCGAGTAAAAGGCGAATGGAATGCGATAGGAATCATAAGAGATATTACAAAACGGAAAAAAATAGAACAAAAACTAAGAGATTCTGAAGAAAAATTACTGACTTTATTTAATAATATTAACGACGCAATATATATTCTTGATTTAGACGGTAATTTTATAGATGTCAATGCCACAGCATGCAAACGATTAGGTTATGAGAGAAGAGAATTTTTACAAATGCATGTACGTGATATTATTGCACCAGAGTTGATTGTTGAAAATCCTCAATTAATTGATGAAAAAATATGGATAAAAAAAGATATTATCGAAACTGTGCATGTAACAAAAAGTGGTAAAAGGATTCCAGTAGAAATATATGACAAGCAAAGTCTTTATCAAAATGAGCCCGCTATTATTGCAGTCTCTCGAGATATTACAAGCCGTAAAATAGCAGAACAGCAATTAAAAGAATCTGAAAAGAAATACAAAAATCTGAGCAAAGAGTTAGAATTAATTCTGGACAATATCCCAGCATTAATATTTTATAAGGATACTAAAAATAAATTTATTCGTGTAAATAAATATATTGCTGATGCCCATAATATGAAAAAAGAAGAGTTAGTCGGCAAAAGCCTTTTTGAGCTTTATTCTAAAGAACAGGCACAAGCATATTGGAACGACGATTTAGAAGTAATTAACAGTGGAAAACCTAAAATAAACTATGAAGAGCCATGGAAAACTAAGGATGGTTTGAGATGGGCATTAACCAGTAAAATTCCTCTTATTGATGTAAATAGGGATGTTATAGGAATTATTGGAACGTCAATAGATATTACAGAGCGAAAAAAGGGAGAAAGTTTAAAAAGATTATTCACTGAACGGTTAGAAGAAGAAGTACAATCTAGAACGAAAGACATAATGGAAGTTTTAGAGAAACAAAAGTTATATTTGGATCAGATCGAAAAATCCTCTCGATTTAAAACTGAATTTATGGCAACTATGTCCCATGAATTGAGAACCCCTTTGAACGCAATTATTGGTTTTACAGATTTGCTTTCAGAAAGTGCTTTTGGTAAATTAAACGAAGAACAGAAAGAATTCGTAAAAGATATTGATGAATCTTCTAACCATCTTTTAGAAATGATAACTGACATTTTAGATATCTCAAAAATTGAAGCGGGTAAGGTTATTTTAACAGTTGAAGAAATAAATTTAAATAACCTGGTTAATCATGTAATCTCAACATTTATGCCATTATACAATGAAAAAGGATTAATTATTAAAAAAAAGGGCTTAAAAAAAGAGCAATTAATATTTGCAGACAGGATAAAATTTAAACAGATAATTTATAATCTACTAAGTAATGCTATTAAGTTCACTGAGAAAGGAAAGGTAACTTTTGAATTTAGGGATAATAAAGATACATGGGGCTTCATTGTAAAAGATACAGGCATAGGAATCGCAGAAAAGGATTTTAGTATAATATTTAAAGATTTTAAGAGAGTCAAGTCTGCTTACGTCGATTCTATACTAGGATCAGGGTTAGGATTAGCTTTAACTAAGAGATTAGTTAACCTACATGGAGGAAATATCTTATTTACTAGTGAATTAGGAAAAGGTACAACTTTTACTTTTACAATCCCTAAAAATTTGAAAAATAAAGTTAGCGGAGAAAAAAAAGTAGAATCCTTTTTGAGTAAATTATAAACCATTTAAATTATGATATGTAACGAAAAAGAAATTTTGGAAGAAAATATGGCGAAAATTAAACAAGTTGAAAAAACGATTAAAAATTGGTCTGATTTAGAGACACTAATTTCAACAATTTCGTCTAGATTCCTTGTTAATTTAGATTTAGACGAGGATATTAACGCGTCGCTGCGTGATATGGGCATTGTAAGTGGTGCAAGTCGTGTTTATCTTTTTCTTTTTAACGAAGAAAAGAAAATTATGAATAACACTCATGAATGGTGTGCTGAAGGCGTATCTTCGCAAATCCATATTTTTCAGGATTTAAAATTTGCGACGCTTCCTTGGGGGATGGAACAACTTAAAAGTGGAAATATAATTCACATTAACGATGTTTCTGAGTTACCTGAAGAAGCTAAATCAACGAAAGAATTGCTAAAAATACAAAATACAAAATCTGTTATTACATACCCCTTATATGTTAAAGGAGTTTTGGCAGGATTTATTGGCTTCGATAACGTTGAAAATACGAGGGAATGGAAAACAGAAGACTTTTCGTTATTACGAATTTCTTCACAAATCATAGGAAATGCTCTTGAACGAGATGTTACAGAGCAATTGTTGATAGATTCGGAGGAAAAATATAGATTAATTATTGAAAATATAAACGATTTGATCTCAATAGTTGATTCTAAATTTAAATTTGAATATATCAACGACATAACTGCTTTAAAATTATTAGGTTATTTAAAAGAAGAAATAATTGGAAGATCATGTTTGGATTTTGTACATCCAGAAGATACTGAAAGAGCAATTGAAGCTCTGAAAACAAGCTTTAAAACAGGAATATCGCCTGTCGAATTAAGGTTTAAACATAAAGAAGGTCGTTGGATAAGTTTTGAATGTAGAGGACAGGCATTTCGTAATAAAGACGGAGAATTAAAAAGATTAATAGTTTCAAGAGATATTACCGATCGCAAGTTTGCTGAAGAGAGATATAAGAATTTGTTTGAAAATTCACCCAATGCGATAATATTAATTGATTTTAAGGGAATGGTTATCGATTCCAATTCAACGACTAAAAGAGTCTTTGGATATGATAAAAAATATTTTATCGGTAAATCTATCAACGATTTAGCAGAAGTATTTCCAGAGGAAATCAAGGGGTTTTTTAAATTAATTTTTCAAGCGTCTTTTAAAAAAGATTTTCCCGAGCCAATTGAAATTCAAGTTAAAGTAAAAGATGGAATACATATTTGGGTAACCCTCCAAGCATCGATAATCAAACATAATAATAAAACCTTGATACAATTTCTTTTCCAAGATATTACAGAAAAGAAAAATGGAGAACTTTTAAAAGAAAAATTTAAAGAAGAATTGGAGATCGAAGTTCAAAAAAGAACAAAAGAGTTGAATATGGCTCTTGAGCAGCAAAAATTGTTTTTGGATCAAATTGCAAAATCGTCTCAATTTAAAACCGAATTTATGGGAACGATGTCTCACGAATTAAGAACGCCCTTAAACGCAATTATCGGTTTTGCCGACCTTTTATTAGAGGGTGTTTATGGAGAATTAAATAAAGAACAAAACGAATTTATCGCAGATATTAAAGACTCTGCAGAACACCAATTTGACATGATCAAACACATTTTAAATATCTCTAAAATTGAATCTGGACAATTAAACCTTAATATTCAAAAGTTCTCGTTAAATTCGATGGTTGAGCAAATCAAATCAAACCTAAAACCTCTTTATTCTAAAAAAAATCTCGATTTGGAAGTGAAAGGATTAGAAGAAGAAGAATTCATTTATGCTGATCCTATTAGATTTAAGGAGGTCTTAATAAATCTCTTAAGTAATGCAATAAAATTCACCATAGATGGAAAAATAACTTTAGTAATTAAAGGGGATTACTATAATTGGATTTTTAAGGTAAGAGACACGGGTATTGGAATTGCTAATAAAGATTTCCCGTTAATCTTTAAGGAATTTCAAAGAGTGGAGTCTACTTATGTACGTTCTGTACCAGGCACTGGTTTAGGTTTATCCTTAACGAAACGCCTAATAGAACTGCATGGAGGGGAAATTAGTTTTTTTAGCGTTTTAGGAGTAGGGTCAACGTTTACGTTTAACATTCCAAAAGAATTAGAGAATAAAGCAAAATTAGAGAACAATTAATTTGTTTAAATAGTATAATTTGCGCTTAAATTTTTTGTTGATTCTGCGATCTTTTTGAGCTCTTCTACATCGTTTTCGATTATTGCTTTCATTAGATTCACTTTTAATTTTTTAATTTTTTCAAGAGTCATCGAAAATTTAATGTTTACTCTTTTATACAACTCATCCATTTTACTGTACAGAATTTTTGCATGTTCCGTATCGAAAATTTCCAAGTTAATTATCATTTCTTCGTACGATTGATTTAGTTCTTCTAACCATTTTCTTCCTTGATCAATTACGGGGAAAAGGCCGTCTATTTGCCCTGAAGTAAGCGCATTTTCAAAATCTTTTTCATATTCTTCAAAAATATTTTTAAAATAGTTATATATTTTATTTTGGACTGGGTCTATGTTTATATCAGGATTCATAAAAAATGTAACAGTAAAATCCTCGTAACCAAAAATATTCATTTTTAAGTTGCTTCCTTTCAGACTAAAACCACTTAAATCTTTAATATTCAATTCTAAAGAAAATTTTTCTAAGGCACTAATAAACATCGGAATTAGATCAAGATCAATCGGAATAGTATCTTCATTGTTTGGAATGCTACCTATAAACTTTTCAAGTGCGTTTTCAAACAATTCGATCGACAGTAATGTCCTCCCATCCTTATCGGCTATAAAAGCTCCGATAAACGAGGGAATCTTTTCTTCGTAAGGAGGTTCTAAGATAGTAGTCCCTTTTTCAGATTCTTTAAGATATCCCGTAGACAACGGTTTTAAAATATCTTTAAAATAATCTTTACCTTTTTCTGTTAAACTAAGGATTTCTTGACTTTTTACATATGTTATTTCAACATGATCCTTATTTACTAAACTTTCAAGTAAGTAATCGATTAATTTTTCTGGGCGATTTAACTTTTCTTGAATTTCTTTTTTAGAAATTGAAACTTCTGTATCAATGATACTTACGATTTTAATTGATTCGTCAATTACATTAAACATTAAACCGTCTTCAGGAATAACATCATCTAAGCATTTTTTCATAATATCAATAAAGTAAGAAAAAGTTTGAGTAATATATTGCTTTTTTAAACTTGTAAATAGGAACTTTATTGATTTTACTTCAGAATAAGCACCTTTTATTCCCGCTTTTATATCTCTAATTTTTTTTTGACCAACTAAATCTATTTTATGAAGCAAAACATAAATAAACGAATCAGGGGTTGCTGAGCTTCGAACTTCTAAAACTTTTTTTATAAAGTCAAGAATGAAATCAAGACTTGCAGTTACATCAATTATGACTAAAATTACTTTAGTATTATTGAAAATTGATCTCTCTTCAGTTTCAAGCCATCTCTCATTTTCTTGCCCTGCTAAATCGAATATCCCAACATCTTCACTTAACTTGGGTAATCGTAATATTAGCGATTCTTCCCCAAATGTGGGTTCTAAGGCATATTCTAATAATTTTGAAGAATTCTCGCCTTCAAAAAAGATTTTTCGTAGCGTTGTCTTCCCGGCTCCAGATGGGCCCACAAAAATTACTTTTTTACTCATTTTATTATTTGTTTGATTTATTAAAATAATAAAGATCCTTAAGTTTGCTTCTTATTTGACCAACTAACCAAATCAATTTGTTTGCTGTCGCTGTTTCTGAAATGCAAATTAAATATTTAAGACTAAATTTAGGCAAGTTAGTATTGTTCATAATAATATTTAGATTATCATAACTCGAAAGTATAAGATGATCTATGTTTCCGCTTTTTGTCATATCTTCAAAAGTTTGATTTAACTGCGCCACAAGTTTATGTGTATGATTTATAATTGTCGTGTTAAAATCTTTCGACATAACTTGAACGACAATACTATTATGCGTATTTGTAATAAAAAACATTGTTTTTTGAAAATATTTAATTTCACTCTCTAAAATTTCTTTTAATTTGATATTTTCATTAGACGATATACTTAAGATTTCATAAAAAGCATTGTATAAACTATAAATCAAATCGGGATGTATGCTTGTAAAGTATAGCGGGATATCAAAATGTTTTTTTATGTTAGCTGAAATTTCATCTATAATTTTATTATCAATATCTTTTCCAATTAAATCAATTTTATGAAAGAATAGCAATAGCTTTGTGCTATAAGAATTTTTTTTAAGTATTTTTTGAATTTTTTGAATTTCGGTAACAAGGTCTTGAGATTGTGAAATCCAGCCTGGGTAATCAAATAAATAAACGATATAATCTGTATTATCAAAAGCTAAAATATGTTCGCGATCTTCTTCGTTTTCTAATAAAAAGCTTAATTCTTGCCCTGAAGAATCAAATAAACCTAGTTTTAAATCTAACCATGAATAAACAGAAGGTGTTATACCCCGTGTTGGCTCAAGAGGGTTATATAGCAAATCTTTCGGATCCACACCTTCAAATATAATCTTTTTAATACTTGTTTTACCAGTACCAGCTCGCCCCAATAATAAGATTTTCTTTGCTGAACTTGTTTCAAAAAAGATTCCAACGTTATCGAGAAAAAATTGATTACGCTCGCTTTTTTCTTTTTTAAATGTATTTTTCCCAAATTCTAATAACTGTTTTTTTATCTTGAAAATATTTACATTCTCTTTTTCTTCCAAAATAAGGGTTACGATTTCATATCCTACTTTAGCTACTCTGGTTTTATCGCAATAAGATAGAATTGTCTGCTCTTTATAGCTAGTCTCAATTAATTCTTCTTTATCAAAGTCTTCGCTATACGCAAAAGTCATATAGATTTTGTTTATTAGATCCGCGGTTAAATCGAGGCTTTTAGGATATTTAACCTCAATCACAGAACCAATTTTTTTATCCCAACCAAATAGAGCAATTCCAATAGCCATATTAAAAGCCTTGTTCTAATTTATTCTAATGTTGATTTTTGTATTTTTGTAAAGAAGCAAATTTAAATAATTTATAAAAAATGATACATATAAACATATCTAAATAAAGAGGATATATTAGATTAAAAACTCTTTACATTTACTAAAATAAATAATTGTGTCTTCGAAAAAGTGAGGTCCTTATGAAAAGTGTTTATGTTGTAGAGGATAACGAAAAAAATATGAAATTATTTAGGGCGATTTTAAAATTGATTCCAGATATCGAGATTTTTGAGGAAACTCGGGGAGATTTAGGATTTGAGCTAATTAAATCCAGCAATCCCAATTTAGTTATTCTGGATATTCAATTACCTGAAATGAATGGAATAGAAATTTGCTCAGAATTAAAAAAATTAGATAAATTCAAAGATATTCCATTTATTGCGGTTACTTCTTTTGCCATGAAGGGAGATAAAGAAAGGATATTAGCTGCTGGCTTCGAACAATACATTTCTAAACCAATTAAAGTGCAAGAATTCAGAGAATTAGTAAAAAAACTACTGCAATAAATACCTAATTTTTGCCCTATTTATTGCTTAATCGGAAAAAAAGATGTTTAAAGAAATAAATTACTTCTTATTGTTTAAATTGTTTACAAAAACTAAATTTAGATTGAAATATAGATAAAGCGCAAAACATTATTCTTTAATGAAACGTGTGATTTGTTTTGGAGAAATAAATTTTTTAAATTTAAATTGTGAAGTTGTAGAATATTGAAAGGTATTATAATTGTAGGGTTTGAAGAAAATTCTGAAACACATATAGATACGCAATTCCCAATTAATATATGTGAATTCTTAGGAGTGACCCCAAATCTCTTAAAAGATTTAATCGAACACCACCTGAACAAAAAGATGGAACCTAATTACATCGAAATGAAATTAGACGACGAGATTAGCGTAGCAAGTTTCTATTCGGGATTTTCATTTAGACACTATGTGGGAAAACCTAATTTCTCGATAATCATTTTCTTATCTCAAGATGATGTTCTTTCTAACGAGTTTGAAGGAATGATGCGACGAATTGCTCACGAATTATTACCGAAAAGGGAAGCGCTGAATTTCGACGATATTTTAGGTCAATATTATGAAATGTTAAAGAAGGAAGAATTAACTTCCTACTGGGAAGAAATCATTGAGGGAGAAACAAGCGTAATTGTTGTTAAAAAAGAAGATGAAAAAAAAGATACTGAAGAGATTGAAGATGTCAAGAGTGAAATGGTTGAAGAACAGATGAGCGAGGTTAGTAATGCAGATTTTCTGCAAGAAAACGAAGATTTAAAAAGTGAAATTACAGAATTTCAAAGTCTTATAGAGGAAAAAAAGAGTAAAATTAGAGAATTAACTAGAAAGTTTACCGAACTTACATCGGAGAATACAACAAAAATCGAGGAGATTCAAGCTCTCAAAGAGGAAATAAGCGAACAATACATAAAACTTGAGAAATGGAGCCAGCAAATGGCGGATCTTAACGAAAACAACGCGAAATTAATGAACGATGTAAAAAATTTAAATCAGAAAATAATTGAAAGGGATGACTTCTTAAAGGAAAAAGAGAGGAAAATCGAAGAGCTTTCGATAAAATTGACAAGTGTAGATGAATTTGATGAAAAAGCCGAAGTAATGATTCGAGAAAAAGAAGATTTAATAACTATTAACGTTAGTTTAAATTCTGAAGTAGAAAGCCTAGAAAAAGAAATTAAAAATTCAAAAAACGAAGTTGAGAAATCCCAAAACCAAATTGCACTCCATATTGACACGATAACAAATTTAAAACTTGACGCCAAAAACCTTAAATCTAAAATCTCAAGTGGAGATGAAGAAAAAAAGAAGTTAAAAGATCAATCGTTAGATCTTAAAAAGGAAGTCAAAGTATTAAGACGAGAAAGAGATCATTATAAAAAAATTGTTAAAGAAAATAATCTCCTATAATGATTTTCTACGCTTAATTACTTTTCCTACTTTTCCCTTGCCTAATTTGAAAACGACTAGGAAAAGCATATTTTTATAAACATATACTTTTTTTATAATAATAACAAATTTAAATCTAAAAATCTAATATAATTATAAGTTAAGTTATTAAAATAAGAGTGGTGTAGTAATTGTCAATTGATACAAAAAGTTTTGATAATATTCTTTCGAAGATTATAAAGTCCGAGAGCGGAATCAAGAAGGTAATTTTGGTTGATAGAACTGGTTTAACAATTGCGAGCGTTTCGAAGTTTTCCTATTTTCCAGCTGATGTCGACGGGATTGGCGCAATAGCTTCAGCGGTTTTCTGCGCGTCAGAGGAACAAGGTAAGAACCTGGAATTAGGCGGTTTGGAGATTGTTACGAGCGAATTTCTCGGGGGTAAAATTTTCGCCTCAAGTTGTGGTCCAAAAGGCGTACTAACTCTTATTTCAGATCCTGACATAAATATTGGTTTAATTCGATTAATACTTAAGCGTTCAGGAGACGAATTAAAGGAAATTTTAGACGAATTTTTATCAGATATACCTGAATCCTTCGACTCTGGACTGGATTTAAGCGACTTGGACGAACTCACTCCAGATTAATTTTAACATTTTTTCAACTCCTTATTGCCACATTATTTGTGTTGAATTATATTTTTCTTAAACTTATTTATTACATAATTAACTTATTTAATCTTGAATTTGCATTGTCAGAGCAAGTTAGTTAATAATGAAAAAAAATTATGAGATTCGAAATTGAAAAAAGATTACACAGAGTCAAAATAACTCTTGGGCATAAAGAAATTATGTGCCCCCTCTCTGAAAATTGCAGCCAAGCAGAAAATTGCAGGAGATGCGATGATTTTTATAAAAAATGTCGCATTTATATTAACGACTCTAAAAAAATAAATTAAAACAAGGAACAAGAATTTTAGGTGTAATAAAATATGAATTTAGGTTTAAATGGAAAAGTTGCTTTAATTTTAGCTTCAAGTAAAGGACTTGGCTTAGCCTGTGCTAAGGTATTTTATAGCGAAGGAGCAAATGTAATAATTAGTAGTCGCTCTATGGAGAATCTCGAGCGAGCTAAAGAAGAAATTGGCAAGTATAAGCCTAAAAATTCAAATAATAAAATAATTTCTTTAGTTTCGGATTTAAATGAGGAGGCTCAAATTAAATCCTTAGTAGACGAGACCGTAAAGAAATTTGGAAGAATAGATATACTGGTTCATAACGCCGGTGGACCACCCTCGGCACCAATCAATAAGATTAGTAAAGGCGATTGGCAAAATTCGATTAATTTAAATCTTCTTTCCTTCGTAAGAGCTTCTGAATTGGTTGTACCAATCATGCAACAGCAAAAGTTTGGAAGGATAATTGCGATTACTTCAGTTTCGGTGAAACAACCCTTAGATAATTTAGTCTTATCAAACACCATTCGTCTTGGAGTTGTGGGTTTTGCAAAAACGCTAGCAAACGAGTACGCTAAAGACAACATATTAGTCAACGTTGTGTGCCCTGGTCCGACGCTTACAAATAGAATGAAAGAATTAATTAATACAACAGTCACACAAACGGGTAAATCCGAAGAAGAAGTTAAAAAAGCGTGGACCAATCAAATCCCTTTAGGAAGATTAGGAAAGCCTGAGGAATTAGCTAACTTAATAGTATTTTTAGCCTCTGAAAAAGCTAGCTATATAACTGGTACCGTCATCCAAGTGGATGGAGGATTCGTAAAAAGTCCTTTCTGAAAGAGAAAAAAAAATTAAATTTTTATACTATTTATCTTATCAGTAATTACATCTAATTCGCTTTTTGTCTCATAGTTTACGGTTCTAATGCTTGTAAAACTCCAGACTGAAACGGTTACGATTATCCCGAGCAAGGCACAATATAAGAACAAATTTCCAACGCCTAACATTTCCGCCAATGGTCCTGAAATTAATGTCCCAATTGGAGAGATTGACATAGATAATGAATGATCCATGGAAGTAACCCGACCTATCTTATCCGGAGGTACAACTGTTTGCATAATTGTTTGGTACAAAGAATTTATAATTGGCAAGGTTAAACCCATCGTAACACCACCTATACCTATTATTAAGAATTCTCCCGCAGGAGCAACAGCCATTATCGCATATCCAATCATAGTAATAATAACACTACCAAATATGACTTTTAGTTTATTATTCCAAGTTTTCTTTATTGAAGTAATAAGAGCGCCACCAATCATACCACCTTGAAAAAATACAAAAACTATTGCTAAATGCGTCGCAGAACCGCCATGAATGACGTTAATATAATATGGCATCAAAGTATCCATTGGCCTTATTAGAAAATTAAGCAACATTGAATAGAAAATTACTGTGATTAATCCAGGGATAACCTTAATGGTTTTAATTCCAAGTTTAAATTCCTTAATAAATGAATTTTTTTCAACCGCTTCCTTAGGATTCCTAACTGATGGAATCTCAATGAGTATTAATGGGATTACAGCTATGCAAAATGTTATAAGATCAACCCACAAAATTGTATTTATCGGTAGAAAGATCATAAGAGTTGCTCCTATTAATGGGGCTAGAATCTGTACGACTCCCGTAAATAAAAAATTGATTCCGTTAATTCTAGATAAACTTTCTTTTGGAACCATAATTGGTATAATAGAATTCACCGTTGGTAAATGAAACGCTTGAAATACGCTACGGATACTAATAAAGATAAAGACAATCCATATATTTGCCAGATTCAACTGAAATAAAACGAGCAAAATGAGAGTGGAAACTGCTTGCAACGAGTCCGCAACGAGAATTATTACTTTTCTATTCAATCTGTCAGCAAGTACCCCTGCAATTGGCAGAACGATTACTTGACAAATTATAAACAAAAATGAAGCGATTGCCAGGTACATGGGACTCTGAGTTTCCTCCGTAATCCACCATATAATTACAAAATAAACGACCATCGAGCCAAACAAAGAAAATAATTGGCCCGACCAAAACATCAAATAACTTCTAAAAGTTTTTTGGTTTGCTTGATTTGCTAATTCTTCCATTTTTAATCTTCACCTTTTACTTTTTTTTTCCTTTCTTTCTCTTTTTTATTTTTCTACATTTTTTTTATATTTTTTCTACATTTCTTCTTTCAATGTTCTTTCAATTAGAGTAATGGTTGTCTTAGTTGGTATTACTTCCATCTTATTCACCATTGATATTGTTAATTTTTTCAGCAACTTCATCAAGAGTAGCTTTATCGTTGTAATCAATCTTTTTAACTTTCATTACGCGCCATGTGTAAGCTGTAGCTACTACCCCTATTATCGAAGCTAAAAGGAACACTATCCTAGCGCCTATGGCTTCAGCTAAAGGTCCCGCAATTAAAGCACCAAAAGGAGATATCATTGCTGAGATTGAGTGATCTATAGAACTCACTCTACCCATTTTATCGTGTGGAACAATTGTTTGTATAACTGTCATGTATATTGTATTACCAATGGGTAGTAAAAAGCCTACTACAAATGTTGCGACTCCCATCATTAGGAAAAAACCATTAGGTGCGAAAGCAAATACTGAAAGTAATCCCGTTAACACCACCAAACCACCAAAGTAAGTAAATATCTTATGTTTCCACTCTTTTTTTACGCTGGTGAGTAACGCTCCCAACACCATGCCAACATGGAGAAAAACCATTATAAACGCAAAATCTGAAGCTGATCCCGCGTGAATATGAGGTGCTTCTATTATATAAGGTAATAGCACATTGAAAGGCATCAGCAAAAAATTA
>JABCSY010000029.1 GCA_018238625.1 Promethearchaeota archaeon | reverse complement strand
GTTTACTTTTTGAGTATCTTCATTAAAGTATTTTATTTCTAAATTCTTTGAATGGACAAATAATTGGTTGGCTTGCGTAATATTGATTATTTTCCATACTTTCTTCCTTAATAACTCTTCTTCTGCTATTTTTGTCGACATCTGGGGAATTCTCGTAGGATTTATAATATTAAATAAAAATCAGTTCATTTATTTAATTTTAACCATTTAAAATCTATTATTCCATTAATTTAACGCAATTAGACTAAAAGAATTTAAAGGTTTAGTTTTCGGCTTCCATGTATAATAGAAATAATTTCAAGATGCTCCTTCTTGACTAAATAAATAATACGATAGGTTTTATAAAGAATCTCTCTTAATTCTGGATCCCCGTATTCAGGAACTCTCCTACCAAGTTTGGGAAATTGCTTTAGATGACTCACCATTTCATAAATTTGTTTTACTAAAATTTGAGCGTATTTTGGCGAATCTATTGAGATATAATTTGCAATATCATCCAATTCTTCAAGGGCATGCTTAGTCCATTTTATTTTAACCATTTTTCTAAGCGTTCTTTAGCTTCTTCGTGTGTATATAAATTTCCTTCCTTCGAATCTTTTAATCCCTTCTCAATTTTTTGTCTTACATATATTGCTTCGATGATATCTTCCAAACTTATATCATCAGGAAGGTTTTTTATCATTTGTATGATCTTTTCCTTTTGAGTTGCCATGATATTTTCCATTAATTAAAGAAAAATCAGTTTGTTAATATATAAATTAGTATTTTTTCATAAATAAGAACACTTAATCTATTTACCAGAATTTTAAAGTTGTTAGAAGTCTCCTTAAAATATCATACATAATTTATAATTAAAAAAATTTGCCACATGTCAGCGAATCTTCTTATAATACAATAAACTTCATCAAATTATTTTAGACTAAAATGATATTTGATTAGATATTTATTTTCAAAATATTTTTCTAATACGAAATTCTCATTTAGAGTTTCCATAACTTCCTTCATTTCTAAATCTCTTTCACTTCTAGGATAATGAAAATCAAAATATATTAAGGACATATTTTCTGTTTTATCCAATGAAAATCCGATCTGATGACAAGTTTTATCAAACAAAATCGCTTCGACGCTTTTTAAATTTAAAAAAAGGTAATCCTTATCAAATTCTATGTTTGGAATCGAATATTTCTTAACGCATTTTTTCCTAAATCTTTGACCTTGAATGTCTTTTATGATAACTCTTCGGTTTGAAAGGAGGTTAATTATTTTATATTCTTTTAACTCCTCATTAGAAACTTTTAAGATTTTTCTATATCTATTGTGGGCTTTTCTAAAAATAAAAATCATTGAAAATATAAGAAAAAACTGAAGAACTATTCCAGATATTATTAAGAAGTATCCAACAAACATCGAGTTTTTTGTCAAAGCTATTATTCCTGGGTAAAAAAGACCCCATATTAAAAAAATAGTAACAAAGATCATTATAATATAAGCTGGATAAATTAACACCAGATTTTTTACTTTAGTTCTTTTCCACAAGATTTCTTCATTAAGATTTAAAATATCGTTAATTTCAGACATTGTTCTCTATTAGACTAAATTTAATTTCACACTATTAAATATATATATATAAATCAAGTTAATGAAAGATTTATTTTGAGTTGCGCTCGTATATTTACAAAAATTTTAATGTAATTAGAAGTTGAGTATTTCGTTTAATTGCTCAATAACAAAATCAGGGTTGTATTCCCAAGCACCATAGCCATCGGGATACTTATTTTTATCTCTCCTTATTAAACATGCCGAGACATTTGCTTTTTTTGCAGCGTAAACATCTACAATCGAATCACCAATCATAATGGCTTTCTCTTTTTTTGGGTCGTATTTTAATTTTTCTAAAACTGACAGAACACCTAAAGGCGATGGTTTAGCAATCGATTGGTCCTTGTCAAACGACAAACCAAAGAAATAATGGAAATATTTATTGATATTTAATTTCTTTACTATGAAATCAACAATGTAATCTGCTGAGTTCGATACTATTGCTAATTTCTTGTTTGCATCATAAATCTCTTCTAAAACGCTTTTAACATCGTCAAAAAGTAAGATTTCGTTTTTTTGAACGAGAATTTTTCTATATTCAAAGTCAATTTCATCAAAACATTTCCAAAAATCGCGAATATTATTTGTTCCCCACTTTTTTAAGTAATCTATGTAATTATTACCAGAAAACCAGAATTTATTTCTCTCGCTCCTCTCTGGAATCTGTTTAGTTGAGCCTTGTTTAAGAGTTTCCAACAAAATATTATCAAAATAATCCTTAGAATTAGGAATATAAAGAAGACAATTGTCCAAATCAAATAAAAAGTAATTATACTTCATGTTAAAAATAACCTAAATGTCCTAAATTATTACCGTCTTCGTCTAACGCGTATACTATCCCCATAGAAAGAGGTTCTTGGTTTTTTTCTTTAGTAGATTTAGCTACATGTTTAATGGTTTCCAATTTTAAAATAAAAATCCCATTACATTTTTTACACTTAACGTAAATTTTCTTAACATGCTTCTGATTGTCCTCAAATTCTTCTTTCTTAAACGGTTCTAATAATTCTGGGTCGCTATTATCGCAATTCTTTAGAAAACATTGATCTAAAGAGATCTTTTCCATGCCCCTTCGAGCAAGGGCAATAAAAGCGTGAGTAGGAATTTCGTATCTTAGGTCTTCTTTATCGGCTTTATCGGTCATATTTAATAAAAAAGTATTAAGTAATTAACTCTTTTTGTTATCGTTTATAGAAATTCATTTATAACGACGAGCTTTAAAATAATTATTTAAGGTGATTAAGATTAATTACAATCAGATATTACAATTTCTGAAGAATTTAATTTCGTTATTGAGCTAAATATGTCAAAAAAGGAAGATTTCTCAAAAGAAACGTTGGAACACGTATCTAAGTTAGCTTTATTAGATTTAAGCGAAGAAGAGAAAGAGAAATTTTCTAAACAATTAGGAGATATACTTAACTATTTCAAAAAGTTAAACGATTTAGATACTTCAAATGTAGAACCCATGACGCACCCCATCGAGGGTCTAAAAAATGTGTTTAGAGAAGATGTCCCGTGGGAATCGCTTTCAAACGAAGAAGCGTTAAAAAACGCTAAGCATACTAAGGACGGTCATTTTAAAGCGCCAAGAATATTAAAAGGGTAGTATATTCAATGTTTTTCTCTCTTTAGGATCTAAATACTTTGCTTTTAAATAATTTTTTAAGTAATCCAATTAATTAATTTAATTATAAAATAATTTGAGGGTGTAAAATTTGAAATATTTATCGATAATTGAAGTTTCAATCGTTTTTTTAATTGTTCAACTAATTAGTTGGGTATTAAAACCTATAGAATTTTTCAAGTTAGAAATTGAGCTTTTAGGGTGGAGCTACACATCGGGATTGATCTCTATTTCTATTACATTTATAATTCTTTTAATTTTGAAAAAAGATTTTAAACTGTATGGTTTTAAGAAAGAAGGATGGAAATTTAGTCTTGATGTCGGTCTTACTAGTTGGTTAGTGTTATTAATCCCTGTCTGTGCTTTAATATTTCTTCATTTAAGTTATAGCGACCTGTTTGGAGCATTAATATTATCAGCTTGTGAAATTATTGCGATAGTATTAATTCTTTTATTAGTAAGAAAAAAGAAAGAGGAAGATTACGAGAAAAAATCGTCAAATGCTCGTATTAATGTAATACTACTTCTGGCTTTTTTATTGTTTCCAATTTTTCTAAGTTTTTATCTGAATAAACCTGCTGATATTATAGGAAGAGTAATCTCTACAGTTATATGGCAATTCATATTTTCGGGATTTGGTGAAGAAATCCGTTATAGAGGATACTATCAACCAAGAATTAACGAAGAATTTGGAAGAAAATTTAAATTTCTCGGAGTTGAGTTTGGTATAGGGTTGATTATAGCATCTTTACTTTTTGGATTATCCCACGTATTAAATCCGTTTAGCCCTTTTGAAGGAATTTTTGAACTTAATTGGTCTTGGGGCATTTGGACTTTTTTTTCAGGACTCTTTTATGGATTTTTAAAAGAAAAGACGAATAACATAATCGCACCTGGAATTGCCCATGGCTTTGGCGGGGTAGGAGAAGCGTTAGGCATCCTTTTTTCTTAGAGATGTTATTAAAATGGGATTGAATTGAAAAATTCTATTAATAATTTTTTTTTATATATCAATATGTTACTCTTTATATTCTCTTGTGAGAATCTCAATTGCTTTTTCCATATCTTTTAAGGCTTTCTTTCGCTCCTTTGGCGTCATATTGTAAAAATCGTCCTCCGAATTCGTACCAATTTTTTGAGATTCCGCTACGGACTTGAATTTCTTAAATACTAACGCATTGATGTAGCGTTCGTAATGGTTAAACGCTTTATTAAGTTCTGGGTTGTCTTTAATTTTTTCCCATAGTTCTAAGGTTTCTAAGCTACGAATCCCAATATCAATTCTAAACCAACTGATTGGGAAAAGCAATTTCTTTTTAATTCCATATTCTATTACCTTTAAGTTATCGTCATCAATATACAATTCTGGTATCTCGTCTTTACTAAAAACGATGTTATCACTCATGATATATAAGTTAGCCGCATTACTTGAAGTGCAAACTATTCCTACAGCAAATCCTTTTGCTAATCGTAATTGATTTATCAAATCCTCTAATTTTGATCCTTTTATGTGAAGGTGGTTTTTTTTATTTCCTTGAAATTCGATTTTAATTTTGTTGATACCTTTTTCGTCGATTATGATCTTGGGAAATAACCCTTTTTCCCGCGTTCTTTTATGAGCTTCTAACAATTTGTTAATAATTTCGTAATCCAATTTAAGCCCGGGAATTACAGTCGTATTAGCATCTAAGAAAGCGTCAACTTCCAAGTCCAAAATTCCATAGAAGATTTTCCGATTGTTGATAATTTGATAAATAGTTTTTACAATTGTGTCAACTAAAGCCTCGGGATCTTCTCGAATAGAATCATATTCAGTCGTAGTAAAAGTATCGATCTGATCTTCTAACCCCTCTTCTTCGTAAAAGGCAGCCCACGACATTTCAGTATAAATATTACCCTCGTTGTAAAAATTATGGGAACTATCTATGCTTATTATTGATTTAGCTCCTCCAATTTCTATACCTTTTTTTGTGCTTGAAGAGCTAAATATTTTCAAGGGCGGATTGTTAAAATCGAGAGACAAACGAATAACCAATTTTAGTTTTTTTAAAGATTCTAAATATAATAGATTAGAATTTATTTAAAAAATTAGTGGAAAATTGAAAAGAACAAGTTTTTATTAATAAAAATTGGATAATTATTTAACAGGAATTTTGACTGAAAAAGTGGAACCTTTTCCTTTTCCTTCAGATTCGGCCCAGATCTCTCCTTCATGAAGTTCAATAATTTCTTTTGATATGAATAATCCTAAACCTGTACTTCCTAAATCTATGTCGAGATCTTTCTTTAAAGGAGATTCTATTCTACTAAACTTTTTAAAAAGACCTTCAATTTCTTTTTTAGCTAAACCTACGCCTGTATCTTTTATTATTATTTGAGCAAATTTATCATCAGATATCATTTTAATATTTATTTTACCTTTCGAAGGCGTGTATTTTATCGCATTTGAGATAAGATTCGTTAAAACAAGCTCAATTCGAGACTCATCTACATTCAAGTAAAGTTCCGGTTCGAGATCTATTATTATTTCATGATTGCGTTTATTGCTAAAATATCTCATTTCTTTAACGCAATTTGAGATCAAA
This sequence comes from Promethearchaeota archaeon, assembly GCA_018238625.1. Classification (GTDB taxonomy): domain Archaea; phylum Asgardarchaeota; class Lokiarchaeia; order Sigyniarchaeales; family SOKP01; genus SOKP01. The sequence continues at coordinate 34,596 of JABCSY010000029.1, read as the reverse complement.
TCACCAAGATTAGTTTTTCTTTTAATTAGTTTAAATGTTTTCGACTCCATTAAAGATACATCAAGCAAATCGTCTACTAATTTTCTTATTCTCCTGGTTCCACTAAAAGCCATTTCTAATAATTCCAATTGCTCTGTATCAAATTTATCTTTATGCAAAATATCTAGTAGCTGGTATGCGCCATAAACCGTAGTGATCGGAGTTTTTAATTCGTGAGAGGCTCTATCTATAAATTCCTTTCTCATTTCATTTAATTCTTTTAATTTTATTTCTAATTCTTTTTTCTCAGAGATATCATGACCCATTACCATAATATACGTTTTATCTCCCATTTTCATTAAAGAGGAATCAACACTTACCCATATTATGCTCCCATCTTTTTTAGTTAATTGAATATCTACAGATGGTATAGTTTCTCCATCTGAAATCTGCTTAAGTCTTTTAAGCAAACCGGGTAAATATTTTAGAGGAATAACTGGAAGTTTGTAAAACCTTTTACCGATAATATCAATCCTATCGTATTCAGTTAACTTTTCTAAAGCGGGATTACAATCTACAATCTTTCCAGATGTATCAATTAGAAGTATTGAAGAGGGTGATTTTTCAAATAGATTTCGATATTTTACTTCAGATTCTCTTAGTTCCTCTTTTGCTTTTTTTCTTTTACTAATATCTATATATGATACTAAGAATGCGGGTTTTTTTTGAAATGTAATTACCTTATTATATATTTCCAACCAAATAATATTACCATTTTTATGAATTCCTCGAGCTTCATAATAATTTACACCATTTTCGAAACGATTATCAGTTTTAGTTGATAATTCTATAATTCTTTTTTTATCTCTAGGATGAATAGTTTTGAAGAACTCTCCAGGACTCCAGTTTAATATTTCTTCAATAGAATATCCGAGTATATTCGCAAGTGTTTCATTAACGTATTTTATTCTCTCATCTTGAATAATTGAAATGCCCATCAATAATTGCTCGGAAATCGTTCGAAATTTTGCTTCAGATTCTTTTATTTTTTCTTCGGCGTTCACCATCTCAGTTACATCATGAATTACGCTTCTCATGCCCACTATTTTTGATCCCTTAAAAATTGGCGTTGCGTTAATATTCCCGTAAAAAAAGGATCCATCTTTCTTTCTTAGTTGTAAAATGATAGGTTCAATAAATTCTCCTTTAAATATACGGCTTAGACTTTCAAGAACTCGTTCTTTATCTTCAGAAGAAATGAAATTAAATATATCTAAACCCTTTTTAAAGTCTTCGTGAGAATATCCAAAAATCTGGGACGCGATTGTGTTTGTATAAATTAAATTAAAGTTTAAATCAATCTCAAAAATTACTTCTGGTAAAGAGTTTGTTAAATCCTTAAATTTTTTTTGTGATTCGATTAATTTTTGCTCTGCTGTTTTCCTTTCTGTAATGTCTTGGGCTATACCTTCTATTAAAATTTCATTATCAATTTTTTTTAGAGAATTTTGAACGCTAAGCCATGCAATAGTACCGTCTTTTTTTTTTATTTGAATTTCAATCGGGTTTATTTTTTTTCCTTTTAAAGATTCTTCATAGTCTTTTTTAAATCTCTCAACATGTTCAGGTGAGAAAATTCCTAAATCAAAATATTTTTTTCCTATTACTTCACTTTTTTTAAATCCAAAGATTTTTTCCGTAGCAGAATTAACATCTAATATGGTACCATTGTTATCAGTTACTGTCAAAGAAATTGGAGATGATTCGTATAGTCCCCTATATCTCCTCTCCGATTCTTCAACTCTTTTTTCTAATAATTTACGTTGATTTACATCTTCTGTTAAAACTCTTTTTTTTGGATTTTGCAAGGTTCTTGAATAGTTTTACGCTTTTACAATAGTTTCATTTTTTTAAGTTATTAAACTAATATATTTCGCATTTTTTAATTTTAGTTTAATTCGTTAGGTTTATTCTATTTCTATTATCTTAGATTATAGACAATTTTAACATTGAAACCAAGAAGTTCGCTATATTAAAATGATTTCAATAAAAATCTTAAAAAATCTATTTGCATAAAAAAATAATCTAATCATTGATGTTTTTTGCGATATTCTGAATACTCGTATAGAATTTTTAAACATTTAGGTGGAGCATCCCACAAATCAAAAATGGGTATATCGTAAGACATAAATTTTTGAAACCAAGAAAATCTGTATGGAAATGGCCCACTGAAAAAAACTGGAACGGAATATTTTTTCATTAGACGCTTAACCGGTTTTATGATAGCCCTATCTAACATGAGGCCCATATTTTTCACATTCTCGTCAACTATCATCCCTGATTTCTCAATCGTTTCTATCACATCGTCGAAATCAAAAACGCCCCAAATAATTATTGAGTCAACTTCTCCCGATTTCATTAACATCTTTGGAAATTTGTAAAATATGTTTAAAAAATTCACGTCGAAAGTAACATCAATAGGGTTGTTAGCGCTCGCAGTAAAAGGTATTAATTCGGAAAGCTCACTTTTTAGTTGTTTAGAAAATTCGGGCACCTTTAAACCATATAACTCGGATGATTTCGTCATCATAGAACCTGAACCACCTGAATCGGTAATAATCCCTACCCTAGATCCTTTCATAAATATGTTATATTTTTGAGCAAAGGACAAAGTCCTTAAGTAGTATAAGAAATCTGATATTGAGTTGGTAGAGATGATTCCAGCATCTTTAAAGACTGCGTCGTAAATCTTTTGATTGCCACCTAAAGAGCCTGTATGACTTTTGATCGCTCTATCTGCTGCTTTAGTCCCTCCCGTATAGATCGCAACTATTGGCTTTTTTGGAGTGATTTCCTTAACCAATTTAATAAACTCTTTTCCTCGCTTTATCTCTTCTATATAAAGTCCAATTACACCTGTTTGAGGGTCGTCTTTGAAATATTCTAAGAAATCAACCATGTCAATATTATTTTCGTTACCGACAGAAAGCGATTTACTAATCCTAACACCCATCTCTTTCGCATGCCAAAAAGTTTGGGCGGCAATTGTTCCTGATTGACTTATAATAGAAATATTTCCCCGTTCAGGTATCGCATAAGGCCAAAAAGTGTTAAAATAAGCTTCTTTTTTCTCAGGAAACCCATACCATCCATTATATATTCCAAGACAGTTAGGACCGACAAATCTCATATTGTATTTTTTTGAAATGTCGTCTATTTTTTTAGATAGTTCAATTCCATCTTTTCCAATCTCTCTGAAACCACCAGAAGTTATTAAAAGGTTTTTAATACCCTTTTCTCCGCATTCTTCCATAACTTGAGGCACTACTCTCGTAGGTAATATAAGAAAAGCAAGATCGGGTACTACGGGTAAATCTCTTACGGATTTATACGCTTTATAACCCTGAACTTCATCCAATCTTGGATGAACTGGGTAAATATTTCCATTAAATCCTCCACCAGCGATAATGTTACGCAATTGCATAGAGCCCATTGTTGTTAATAAATTATTATTTGCTCCAAAAATTGCTAAACTCTTTGGATTTAATATCTTATACAGAAAGTGGTCTTTATATGGTTCAAAATTATTAGATTCGGTCAAATTCTCATCCAAATTTTATAATATCCTAATAAAATGAAAACGAATAATATAACAAATTAATCTAAGAATTTGAATTTTATTATACAAGATTTAAAAAAGATTTTTTTAGTCTTCTTTAAGTTTAATTTCCGCGGAATACCCGGGGATTACTCCCTCATAACTAACAATCTGCTTTTCCTTTAATTTTTTCAAGATTAACCTAACGCCTTCAAATTCCTCTTGGCAGAGCGTTTGTAATTCCTTGTAGTTAAGGTCCCCACCGTTTTCTTTTAATTTTTCAATTATAAATTTTTCTTCTAATGTAAGTTCAACCATTCAAATCCCAAGCATTTAAGTTTAAAGTTAAGTTAATTTTTTCCAGTTGACCCGAAACCTCCTAAACCTCGATCTGAATCCAGTAATTCGTTCTTTTCGGTAATCTCGTATTCGTGTAACTTTCCAAGAATTATTTGGCATATTCTATCTCCTTTTTTTAATTGAACTTCTTTATTTGAAAGGTTAACAACAATAGCCATCCATTCGTTTCTATAACCAGAATCTATAGTACCAGGGCTATTAACGATTGATATTCCCTCCCATAGCGCGAGACCACTGCGGGGTACGACCTTAAAGTAATATCCTTCTGGGATGGCTGTGGCGAACCCTAAAGGGCACCCAATCCGTTCCAAGGGTTTTAGCGTATAAGTTTCAGTGTCAAGCTCGATTAATTCTTTTTTACCGTTTTCGTTAACGATTTGTTTAAAACCACTAATTCGAGCGTCAGCGCCAGCGTCTCCTTTTTTTGAAATTATAGGAAGCGTAGCGTTCTTATTGGTTTTTTTGAAAGGTATAATCAATTTGTCTGTTTCATCTGTTTGTTTCATAAGTTCTAATATTTCAGAACATAAAAAAGAGTTTTTATTAAAGATTAATTAAAATAAAACTGAAAAGAAAAAATGTTATAAAACCATTAATCATTAACAGAACTATCATGATTGTTATCGATAGATACGACCCTCGATTAGATCGAGAGGCACTTAAAGATATTTTTGAAGATTTTATCGAAAATAAGTCTTACTTCTTCTCACATTGGCAAAAATTCGAACAAGAGATAAATAAAAGAGTCTTAGACCTTCAATATAGAAATTCTATGGTGGTTGCCAAAGAGGATGGGAAAATTGTTGGTTGGGGAACGTACACTTCTTTTAGGGATTATTTAGGCAACGATCGAGCAATTATTCATCAAATTTTAACTAAAAAAGAAGATTCTTACAAAAAAGGAATTGAGGAAAATTTAATTAGAGAACTACAGCTATACATAAAGAAAACGCTTAAATTAGATAAAGTGTATTACGTCTGTCCGGATTCAGACGGTGCCTTAAGAAGCGTATTTATGAAGCTTGGAGTAAAAAAATCGCCAAATATTTGGTACGAAAATGAGATTTAAGTGAAATCAATTGACTGACGACAGAGAAATTCTTGAAAAAGCAAAGAAATTAGTTGATAACGAAGATTTCGAAGAAAGTATAGAAATTTTAGAAGATTTATTCAATAATAAACCCGAGCTCGAAATCAAGAAAAGTTTAATTGACGCCCTGTTTGCTTACGGAGGTTATCTAAACGATTATTACGTTTTAGAGTATGAAAAAGCGATTAAAAATTTTAAAAGAATAATAGAGATCGACCCTCATAATTATAGAGCACATTATAACCTCGGGATCGCCTATTTTAACTTAGAGCTATTTGAGGAAGCGTTGAACGCTTGCGAAATCGCGATCTCTATAAAACCGGATTATAAGCATTGCCATTACAACATTGGTCTAATCTACGAAGAAAGAGAAAATCTAGAAAAAGCTATAGAAGCTCACCAGAAAGCTTTAAAAATCGATCCCGATTTTGTTTACGCTAAACAAGCTCTTATGGCAATTAGACAGAGGTTAGATAATCTAAATAAAGCAGAAACCGAACCTAAAGAAAACGAGAGCGTTATTAAACAATTAAAGGCATTATTAAGCGTTTCAAAACGTATTAAAGTCGATATGCTACAAGAATTACTCAAACTAGACAAAGAAACTCTAATAAAAGTTCTAATTAAGTGGGGACAAAAGTATAACTTTGAATTAGACGGCGATTATATTAACATAAATAAAGAAGCTTTACCAAAATTAATTGACGATCTAAATAGAAATGGTTTAGGGATTTAGCTAAACAGTGCCAAACGAATGTTACGCCCAAATTATTTACAATTATTAGCTTAGAAGTTTTCTATTGATTGTGCAACAAGTGATTAACACAACTAAGGTAATTATCCCCGCAATAATATACCATCCATAAGATTCTAATAACTCTTCCATAACAATAACCAATCTTAATACGTTTAAATTAAGTTAGTATGAAAATCTAAACCATTTACCTTTTTAAAATTATATTATTTAAAAAAATATATTTGAAATATGTCGTTTAATAAAAAAAAAGTTGTATTATTTTATTTTTCGATTTGGAAATTTATTTGAACTCGAACCCGATAAATCAATTTATCTTGATCTTCTTTAACCTTAACATCAGATTCGACAATTTGGATATTTCGAATACCACGAAGGGACTTCTTTGCTTCGTCATAAGCGACCTTAACCGCGTCTGCCCAATTCTTGTCGCTTGTGGCAACTAGCTGAATACTTTTATAGACAGTAATTTTATTTCACCTTACAAAATTTATTAATACGAAATTTATTGTAGAATTTATAGTAAGTCTAATTGTTATTGTTTGATATTTAAATATTTCTAGAATAAATTTGAAATATAATTAGAAGAGAACTATAATGGTTCTAGTTTTGTAAGAAAATAAAAAAAAGAAGTTTACCTAATAAATAGAATTTAATTAGGCATCGAGATTTTCAAGTATTGTAGCGACGCCTTGTCCGCCACCGCAACACGCGTTAGCTACGCCGTACTTAGCCTTTTTGTCTTTTAGAATGCGAGCTAGAGTTCCGGGTAATCTTACCATCGTAGAGCCTAGCGGATGACCAATTGCGGTGGAACCACCCATGACATTTACTTTTTCTTCAGGAATATTAAAATGTTTCATACAATTTAAAGCCACAATGCAGAAAGCTTCGTTAATTTCCCAGTAATCGATATCATCAGCAGTTAATCCAGCGTTCTTTAAGGCCATCTCCGTTGCAGGAACAGGCCCACGACCCATAACGCTAGGATCTACTCCGGCCCATCCAATTGAAACTATCTTAGCCATCGGTTCAAGTCCCCGCTTTTTAGCCTCCTCGGCAGACATTACAATGCAAGCTGTTGCCCCTGCATTCAGAGGTGAAGAGTTTCCGGCAGTTATTACTCCTTCAGTAGTCCCTTCTCTCTCTTTATAGCCCGCTCTACCGCCATTTTGTTTTAGGAAAAAAGGTTTAGATAACCTTCGCAATCCTGCAACGCTTTCTAAAGTTGATTTTCTCGCAGCCATATCTTTATCAACCATTAATGGTTCCTCTACATTGCCACCAACATGGCCTTCAATTGGGATAATCTCTCCCTTAAACCAACCAGATTCTTGATTTTTAACCGTTAAATTATGAGCTCTCACTCCGAATTTATCCAAATCTTCTTTAGTGAAAGCAGGTACCTCTTGTTCGTATAGCTTTTGAGCTGTTTGTAACATGTTGATTGTTGTCATTAAGTCATATTTAGGTCTATACCATTCGCTCTTTTTATTAATCATTTTCAGATTTGGGCGAATGTGATCGTTTTGCATATCGACCCGAGTCATATGTTCAACGCCTGTAGCCATGCAAATTTTACTATATCCCGTCATAATCTCCATAATTCCAACGTGCATTCCACTACCAGCTGAGCCACATTGTCTATCTACAAACATAGCAGGTACTTCGTAAGGAAAGTCTGCTAAGAACATTGGAAGTCGGCCTCCATAAGCCCAATTCTCCCAGACGCCCATGGCAGATCCAACCGTAAACTCGTCTATGTCCTTCTTTTCGATTCCTTTATCCGCTAATTTTCCATCGAAAAATTTCATTAACAATTTAGCAAGAAGTTCGTCGCCTCTAATTTCACCAAATACATCTCTTTCTGGTTGTTTTGGCCTAGATCGAGAGAACGCCGTTCGCGCATAATCAATTAACCATACTTCTTTTAATTCCATTATATCTTTCAACCTCGTATTTGTAATATAATTTTTAAACTTAATTTTCAATTAATTTATGAAAGTATTTAAAAATATATTAAAGTTTTCGATAAAATAGTTTTTGAACCTCTAATTTCACCAAATACGTCTCTTTCGGGTTGTTTTGGTCTAGATCGAGAAAAAGCTGTTCGCACATAATCGACTAATTTTTTTTAGTTAAAAAAATAAAAAAAATAAAATAAGTTGCGTTATAAATAAAATTTGATTATTTATCAATATTTTCCAATAAAACTGCTACTCCTTGACCGCCACCACAACACGCGTTAGCTATTCCATATTTTGCGTTTTTATCTTTTAGGATACGAGATACAGTACCGATTAAGCGGCACATTGTAGCACCCAATGGATGACCAATTGCGGTAGAGCCCCCTTTAATATTTACTTTTTCTTCAGGAATACCAAGTTTATCCATGCAATTTAATGCCACTATACAAAAAGCTTCGTTAATCTCCCAAAAATCTATATCATCAGCGGTTAATCCAGCGTGTTTTAGCGCCATTTCTGAGGCAGGAACAGGTCCTCGTCCCATAACTGTAGGATCTACACCTGCAAATCCAATAGAAACAACTTTTGCTAAAGGATTAATACCTCTTTTTTGAGCCTCTTTGGCATTCATCATGACACATGCTGTAGCTCCCGCATTTAAAGGAGAAGCATTCCCTGCAGTGATTACCCCATCCTTACTACCTACAAATTCCATATAGCCTTTTCGACCAAGTTCTTGCCCAGCTGCTGTTTTTTTAATGTAGAAAGGCTTGGAAACAGACCTTAACTTTGCAACAGATTCGAGAGTTGATTTTCTTGCTGCCATGTCTCTATCAACCATCATTGGTTCCTCAGTATTTCCTTCTACATGACCTTCAATTGGAATAATCTCTCCTCCATTAACACCTGAGGTGAACCATTTTTCTTCTTGGCTCTTTATTGTATTATTATGAGCCCTCACGCCGAATTTATCCATATCTTCCTTTGTAAATTTCGGGATTTCCTGTTCGAATAATTTTTGTGCCGTAGCCAACATATCTGTTGCTACAAGTACGTCGTATTTAGCTTTTCGTGCATATTCTGGTATATAGAAAGGTGAATTTTTACTAGCAATTGCGAGGTTGGGCTTAATCCATTGGTTTGTTATGCCCATAGGGACTCGCGTGAGATGTTCAATACCTGTTGATAAAACACATTTACTATAACCCATTGCAATTTCCAAAAATCCTAAGTTAAACCCTGCTGCTGCTGATCCACATGCCTTATCTAAAAATACACAAGATGTTCTTTCATCCATATCTACATAATAAGTAGGAAGTTTACCTCCATAAGTCCAGTGTTCTCCTACCCCAAAAGAACATCCAATCGTAAATTCATCTATATCCTTCTTTTCAATGCTTTTGTCTGCCAATCTATTTTCAAACATGTTTTTCAGTAAGAGTACAAGAAGCTCATCTCCTTTAATTTCCCCGAATACATCCCTTTCTGGTTGGCCAGGTCTTGATCGTGAAAATGCAGTTCGCGCGTAATCGACTAACCATACATCATTTAATTCCATAATTCTATTCCCTCAAATTTTTAAGATTTTTTAATATTTGATTTTCAATAAATTTTTGATGTTAATTTATGAAAAGATTTAAAAATATATTAAAGTTTTTGATAATATTGTTTTTGAACCTTAACAATGAAATGGTTCTTTTTGATAATTTAGCCAAAAAATTATTAAGAATTTATTAGTATTATTTTTATTTTTAGGAGATTTAGATTAAATATGCCAGATACAAACATAGATAATAATAAAATAACTTTAGTTTCAATTATTGCGGGTAGTACTTCAGATAAAGAAGTATATGAGAAAGCAGAGAAGGTTTTAAAAGAAAATAAAATAACATACGAGCTTCAAATTATATCTGCTCACCGAGATCCAGACAAATTAGACGATTATTTAAAATCGTGTCAATCCTTAGTATATATTGCTGTGGCTGGGTTGTCAGCTGCTTTACCAGGGGTAATTGCGTCTAAGACTGACAAGCCAGTTATTGGTGTACCCGTTAGTGCCAAATTAGGCGGATTAGATGCGTTATTGTCTATCGTACAAATGCCTCCAAGAATTCCTGTTGCTTGCGTAGGAATAGATAGAGGCGAGAATGCTGCTTATTTGGCGATTAGAATTCTAAATTTATTAAAAAAATAAAATTTTGGTGAAACTTGTGAGTGAAGATCTAATTGAAATAGGCAAAAAAAACGCTGCGTTTAAAGCAGTCGAGGAAAATGTCAAGAATGGTATGATTTTGGGGATTGGAAGTGGCTCCACAGTTGTATACGCCGTCAAAAAAATAGCGGAGATCAATAAAACAGAGGATTTAAACTTGAAGTGCATTCCAACTTCTTTTCAGTCTCATCAGTTAATAGTAGAAAATGGACTTACTCTCGTTACTTTAGATCAGTACCCTGAAATTGACTTAGATATTGATGGTGCTGATGAAATTGATAAATCATTAAATTTAATTAAGGGAGGTGGCGGGTGTTTAGTCCAAGAGAAAATTGTTGCCTCTTCATCAAAAAGATTAGTAATTATCGCAGATTATCGTAAAAAGTCAGAGAAATTAGGGGAGAATTGGAACAAGGGAGTACCAATCGAAGTTATTCCTTTTGGATATGTCCCAATTATGAAAAAGTTAGAAAAATTAGGAGGTACACCGAAACTAAGGATGGCCCAAGCAAAAGCAGGCCCTTTAGTTACCGATAATGGTAATTTTATCATTGATGTTGATTTTGGTATTATAGATTCTCCATCAGATATTGATTTTAAGGTTTCTCAGATTCCTGGCGTCGTTGACACGGGATTTTTCATAGGAATGACATCTAAAGCGTATATAGGACAAAAAGATGGAAAAGTTATTGTTTTATAATAAAATACGATGAAAAAGATTGCTGTTGCTGTTCACGCAAACCTAAATTTTAATCTTGATCCTCTTGAGGGATTAGTAGGGCTTGATTACATACATATTGATGTTGCGGATGGGAAGTTTACACCTGTAATAAACCTTGATTTGGACTTATTTAGAATAATAAAAGAGAAATATGATATTCCTATCATCGCCCATTTGATGGTAATCGATCCCTTTGATTACATTGATAAAATTATTGATTATGTTCATATCTTTACTTTTCATTACGAAATAACGGGAGATAAGATAGCCTTAATAAACGAATTGAAGAATAAGAAGAAAAAAGTGGGCTTAGCAATCGATCCAGATACAACTATAGCAGAAATAACGCCTTACTTGGATTTAGTTGACTTAGTTTTAGTAATGTCAGTGTATCCAGGTAAGTCTGGTCAAAAATTCATTCCACGTTCAATCGAAAAGGTAAACCAGCTAGCTGACCTTAAAAAAAAACATGCTTTTATGGTTGAAATAGATGGTGGAATAAATCTTATAAACGCTAACCAGTTAAATGTCGATATTTTAAGTAGTACAAGTACTATTTTAAATGCAAAAGATCCCAATAAGGTTATTGATCTACTAAAATATTCTAATTTCTAAAACTTGAACAACTAAAAAGATTAAAAAAAATTATTATTGTATTTTTAAGGATTTACCGCAACTAGGACAAAAGCTTCTTGGCGTAGTTAATTGAAACCCACAATAAGGGCAATAATATACTGATTTATGAGTGAAATCGTATGTTTCTTGTGAAGGAACATCTTCATAATCTTGGTGGTAATGTCCTTCAAAAGGAGCCGATATGCGAGATTTTTTTTTCTTTCTAATTGAATTAACTAGAAGTAAGACGCCAACAATTATTCCAACTACTACTACAACACCGATAATAATTAGTACTAATATTAATTCAATATTCGAAGGTTGAATCAACAAAACCGTTAAGAAATCTTCTGACTCTCCTTCGCTATCAAAAGCCGTGATCAATAGGATCGCTAAATAACCATCTTGAGCGTCATTATCAAATTGAGAAGCAGTTGAAAGCGTTTTCGTTCCACTAATAGAAGAGAATTCCATTGTAAATGGAATTTCGAATATTCCATAGTGAGTATTCGAACTTGGTTTATATTCTAATTCAGAAAGAACATAGTTCTTTGAATTAATTGGGACAATTGTATTGTCCTCTGAAATTGAGGCGATATATAGGTTTACTGATACTCTCATTTTTGAGCTATCTTGATCCTCATAATTCACAGAATCAGTGAGGTTTATAATAAATTCAAGCTGGCTCCCTTGGCCTACTAAATTGACTAGTAAACTATCTTCCGTATGAGTCTCATCAAGCGAAATTAATTTAACATTATCAATTGATATTGTAGAAGTCTCTTCAATGAATTCAGGAGGGTGATTTGTTATAATCGAAATTAATCTGGGTGAATTTGGATTGTAATAATTGGAACTTGAATTATAAGGCAGAATGTAAAAAGTAGCATAACCCGGTGGGTCTGTAGATGTAGGAGAGTAGCTAATAGAGTAATCAAATAGATTTGGAAGTAAAGTAAAAGTCTTATTGATTGTTCCTTCTTCAGTGTAATAAGTAGATGGATATATCGATAGATAAGCCGTTGCATTATAATTGATTCCGTCAAGTGTGGCATCGATATCTAACGAATCAACGCCATTTCTTTCGATGTCAGTAGTGGCCGATAAACTAGATATCTTTGGAACTTCTGAGTTGTCATAGTAAAGAATTTTGGAGGTTTTATTGTAAGTCTTTGATCCAATTGTTAGATTCACTTTTATAACATATGGTTTATAGCTTGGACCGGGCAAAGAAAAAGTGTTGTTAATTGCGATGCCATCTGAGGTTGAAACCATATTTACAGTTTCAAAGTAAGCATCGTTTTCTACTGACACATTTAGATACGAATTTAGGGTAGCAGAGCTAACTGGCGTTTCTACAATTTGATCCTTCACGTAAATTGAAATATTTACTTGAGAAGTGGGCGTTCTTTCAGAATTGAGATAAATATCTATAGACACATCGTCTTTTTCCAAGAAATATTGCATTAGATTTTTTGTTAAAATATAATGGTCTTGATAATAATTTTGCGAATCGTAGAACTCTGCAGCCCAGTGTAAATCCCCAAACGCTACAAATCGTCCCCTTCCAGATAGTCTACCATCGTTTGCAACTGCAATCGTTTTCCCATCTACAGAAGCGATCGCTTCTGCATTTCCCGAAGCTGTTAAAGTACTTCCATAGTCCCATATAAATTTGTTTACATCTTGAAATATTTGAGAATTGTTAAATTCTGTTACGCTTTGAGTGCTCACGGTTGCTCCAATTCCAACCCAATTTTCATCGGCAATATTCTCTTCGTTAATTTGGATTCCTAAGTTAATTGTTGAGAAAAGTTCGTTTATATTACCAACACACAAATCTTGGTATCTCGTTCCTAAAAACAAGATGTTGCCCCCATTGTCAAAATATCCTTTTAAATTGTGGATTTCTAAAGGACTGTAGGGCAAGATAGGGTTTTGCAACACTACTAAGTCGTATTGAACTAATCGTTCTTCGGTTAATATGGAGTTATCTAAATTTTTATCGTAATCCGGAGTCCAAAATTCCGCTAAGTAATCGATCGAGATGTTTAAATCTGTAAGGTCTTTCATCCAACTGTAAAAATCCATCTGATAAAACGAAATTTCAGGGAGATAATCATTCAAACCATGGTAAGAATCCATTAAAACTCTATATTCGGGTAATCTAATATTTATTGAAACAATAATTTTATCGTATAATCTAACTCCGGACGTAAAGTTTAATTCAAATGTTCTTATACCTGGCGTTGCATCGCTTTCTATCTCAATATCTAACGCTACGAAATCCACACCAGCGTCACTAAAAGTCAATTGAGTTTTGTCTATAGACAACGAGATTCCATCAACAATACTTGGATAGCTGATGTTGTAATTATTGTTATTACCAGAAATAACGGTTAAATTAAATAATTGGCGATCTCCAGGGAAATTCAATAAATCGTATGGTTGTACAGGCAACTCATCTGGAGCAATTTTTAATACGTCATTTACATTGGAATAAGTTTCATTTGCGTAGTTAAGGTAGTCAAGCGAAGCAGATACGTTAATCAAACCAAAACCTGATTTCAAAGATTCAACATCCTCTACATCGGATAGGGCTCGAGCACCCTCTAATAGGGCAATTCTTGCAGTTTCGGGAGTTATCGAAGGATAAGCTTGTTTCAGAATTGCTAAAGCTCCAGCAACAACAGGGCAAGACATACTTGTCCCGCTTAAAGGTAGATAGTCTGCATCGGCCGAAAAATCGAAGTAATCTCCAATAAATCGATATCTATCGGATATAACCGATTCTGGAGCCTCAGTAGAGATTATATTAACCCCCGGAGCAACAATATCAGGATAACTTAAATAAGATAATGACGGCCCCCAACTACTAAAGTATGCTAAGTTGTTATTTCTATCTGAAGCCCCCACCGAAATGACATCTATGCCAGAAGCAGGCGAACCACCAGAAAAGAAATCTGGACCTGAATTTCCCGCTGACGAAACACACATTACGCCGGTCTCTGTAGCAGCTGCCAGAGCTAATATAATAATATCACTTGCAATTGGATAATTATCGCCAAAACTCATAGAAATTATGTCTGCGTTAGCTGTGTCAACGGACCATTCAATAGCGCTAATAATATCGCCTTCCTCTAAACCCGAGTGACCCCCAGCCTTTGCATTAATTAAAGAAACGCCTGGAGCAACACCTCTATAAACACCACCTGAACCTCCTCCATCACTTCCAATGATACCAGCAACATGAGTTCCATGACCTATATAATCTTGGTATTCAGAAGGAAGTTCTTCAGAAACAAAATTCCTGCTTAATATTAAGTTTAAATCAGGATGTTCGTATATTCCAGTATCAATCACAGCAACTCTTACGCCGCTACCGTCGTAACCTAAACTATCTGCTCCCACAGCAGGTATCCACCAATTTGGATAGGAATCTTTATTTAACGCACTAGTTTCTGGAAATTGCTCTTGAAAAGAGGGTGAACTATAAAATCTTGACTTATAAATCTTTTTTAAAGCGGAGTGAACTTCTAATAAGCTCTTTTTGGCAATTAATTCTTTTGGATCGCATTTCATGTAAACGCCTGGAATAACGTTATAGTTGTTAATTATTTCAAACTCATCGAAAACAGAATCGATTAATTCAATTCTTTCTGATTTTGAGATTTCATCTTTAAATAGGATTATAATCTTGATTAATGTCTTATCACGTTGTTGAGATGATTGAATAAAATTTAATTCTTTTATCAATAAGTCGTCAAATAGCGCGTTTTCCTTATTGAAGGGTAATATTGAATCGTATCTTTCATTATTTGCTTGATCTGATGAAGTATACAATAATCCACTGAAATCTAACTCTAGTTTTTGAAGATTATTGTGATTAATATTTCTTACAGTTCCAATTCCAAGAACGGGATTAATAATCGCGTTAATAATCAAAATAGTAATTAACAGATAGTTTATTTTTCTCCAAAATTTTTTCATAGTCTTAAAATAATAAAACTGATATTTTAATTTAAGTTCAATAGTTCAAAAACCATAATTTTTTTTAGAAATACATTATTTTTAAATCTACATTTAAAGATCTTATATGTGTTCGATAATGTTGAATTAATATTTTTTTCTTTAAATGGGGCTGTGGATTAGTGGATGATTAAATCATTTGATTTGGTCTACTAGAGATCGTTCGCTTGGCATGCGAAAGGCCGGGGGTTCAATAGACTGCGGGATTTACCCGCAATAGGGAAATCCCCCCAGCTCCACCATTTTAAATATGTAATTTTTTCCTTAATTCATCAAAATAAAAAAAGAATGTAGATTTATTTTTTTAATAGTAAACCTATCAAGCTTCCAATAATAATAATAATGGGATCTAAAAGCATGAAGGAAGCAGATAAAGATACGGGTATAACGACCGTATTAATCGTTATCGCGCCTAAGGGGATAAACATTCCAGCAATCCCTAAAATCCCCCCAAGTAATGCTATTACACTTCCAAATTTTTTTCCAATAAGAGCAAAAATCGCACCAATGATCCCCATCAAACCCCAAAGCAGAGTACATATAGATCTTAGATACATTAGATCGCGAGAGAACCCCGTGTCTTCCCAAGTGAGAGCGGCTATTGCTAAGTTCGCTTCAATAGAAGCAATAGAAGTGAATACCATGTAGCTAGAGAAGGCCATTACTATACCCCCAATAATCGCTAATATTGGTCCTATCAACATTTTCCCTTTTACAACCATATTAATCCCTCTAATTTATTATGTAATTTACGATCTGACAATCTTTTCTCATTTAAAATTCTAATGGATTTTACCACTTTTGACGAACATAAATTATAAATCTCCAACATAGGATTTTCCATTGAGCCAAGCTAATTCTGTATCAAGCATAAATCCAACATTAGCAATTCCCCGAATCTCCCACTTCCTGAAACTTTTAATTGCATCATATAATGCTTGAGCTTTTGTGGAATTTCTTTTCGATAAAGCTTTTTTTATTAATACCATTAAATCTTTTGGTTTTTCAGGTGCTTCTTCTAATGCTTTCATAAACCACTTGTGAAAAGGATATAGAATTTCATTATGTTCTAGAATCATTCTCCCTCCAAATAGCACTAAATCAGAAATTGCGTGGTTTAATAAGTAGAGATCATTTCTTCGTTCCGCTTCTTTTACATACCAATTAGCTACTTCAAATTGGGCGTGAAATTTCCGTATTTTTTCTATTTTCTCATCCTTTTGAAATACAGGAATTCGTTTCAAGAGGTTCTCAAGTTCGGGGATTTCAGAATAGGCGATCCAAGCCCCTTTAAACGCATCTCGTGCCGGCTCTGTGCCATGTTCAGCCACAATTTCTAAATATTCAAAATTTACAATCTTTCCCTCTGCATAGCCTCCAGGATAATCACAAAATGTCGGTTCATAAAATAAAAAACGATTTCTTCTCTTCCGTTTTTTAAATTCCTCGTCAGTAGCGATAATTATGCCATCAATATCCGAATCTTCACGCTCTATACCTTTTGCTATTGAACCTCCAATAATAAGAGCAATGAATCTTGGGTTTTCTTTTATATATTGAGTAAATTTTTCTATAGCTTTTTGATGGTGTGGTCTCATAGTTGTATTATCCTTTTATGTTGATCAAATGTATAAAAAGAATCATATAGAATTGATTTTATATTTTTTCTTTAATTGATTAGCTGATGCAAGTTTTCTAACTATTCAGAATTGATAAAATGTAATATACAGATATTAATGTGATAATAGGCTAAGACATATGAAAGGTCGTGAAATCGGGATTATTCTCTTTTTTGTCATAACATTTATATGTTTGAATTTAATCTAGGATCTTAGGAAAATTTACAAAAAAGGAGATTAAAAAAAATGAATGAAAAACAAGAAAAGGAAGAAAAGAAAAGAATATTTATCCAAGTATCGTTATCAGAAAAAGAAAAAGAACTAATCCAAGAAATAGCCAAGAAAGAACATACAAACGCTTCTAACCTTATGAGAACAGCTACTTTTGAATACCTTAGAAAATTAAAGAATCCTGAAATGTTTGCAAAACCTTCGTTAAATTCGTCCGCATTAGAAAAGTTATCAAAAAGAACTAAGAAAATATTAGAATTACAAAAAATACAAATAGAAAACCAAAACATCTTAGGAGAAATGAACAAAACGTTAACGTTAATTAAGAAGTTTTCAATGATACCTGATCCAGAAGTTAAAAGCACTATTCTTAACTTGTTTAAAGCGTATCCTTCGTTAAGTCCAAAAGAAATCGTAGAAAAAACTAATTTTGATAAAGAAGTGGTCTTTTCGACCATATCTGAATTACAGAGCGAAAAAACAATTGAAATGACGAGTAAAGGGAGGTTTAAACTCAAATGAACGTGCCTGAAAATAAAGTAATAATTGAAAAGTATTTAAATCATTACCAACATTCAAAACAATCGGTTAAAACTAGAAAATCGACGTTAAACGCTTTTTTTGGCCCAAAACCAAAATATTTCAATTATCCAGGACACGTTTTTGAAATTACGACAGATATATTAATTGACTATTTCGATCACTTAAAACAAGACAAAGAATTAAGCCTAAGTAGTAAAAAGACCAAATGGACGCTCTTGAGAAGTTTTCTTAACTTTACTATGGAATATTATCGGAAATATAATTTTGTTGTTAGTATACCAAAACATTCAATTAATTGGAACGGGATCGTTCATAAAGAACCCAAAACAAACAAAAACGTGGTTATGAGCATGGAAGAGATCGAGTCAATTCTAGATTACTTGAAACTTAGAAACTTCAAATACTATCTTATATTCAGGATTCTTACTGAAACGGGGATGCGAAAAGAAGGATTGATTAATATTGATTGTAATGGTGTAAATAAGAGAAAAAGATACATTACAACCATAGAAAAGGGCGGAAAAAAAAAGGCTTATTACATATCTAAAGACCTTATGGATTATCTTAAAATCTATCTGAACGAAAGAGAATTAAAGAATGTCGAAACAGAAGCTTTATTTTTATCAAGCTATTCAAAACGATACGCAGAAAGACAGTTTAATCGATATTTAAAGCAGGTATTAAAAGATTTAAAGATTAAGAAAAATATCACGTGTCACACGTTCAGGAGATCGTTAAATACGTTCAGAAAAGTAATGGGTTGTCCTTCAGAAGATCGGAGAATATTATTAAACCATAAGGTTAAGGACGTAAACTTAAATTCTTACGTTAAGCTTAACTATACACAATATTTAGAGCTATTTGATAAATGGTATCCATATAAAGAAATTCAAATCTAATTTTTTTTTATTTTAATTGTTTTTCTAATCCGCAAACCTCACAAATATAAAGATTCTTTTTTATTTTAACCATACTACTACCACATTCCTCGCATTTTCTATTGGTTGAAGTCCATTTGGGGTGACCAGCAATCTTGTCCATTCTTCTCGACGATTTTGTCAATTTTATAACCTTTTATAATTTTTTAACCTAATAGAAGAATTGAAACTATTATAGTTAGACCAAAAGCGGCTAGCATTTGAAGAACATTTTTCCATAATGATTCTCGAGAAACGAAACCTACAAAAATGCCTAGAAAAACAATGCATATAAAAATAATTAAAAAAGAAAAGATGAAAAAATTAAACCCTGCTTTTATAGTAAAGAAAAACGGAATTAATGGAACAATTCCACCTAAAAGCGGTGCACATCCATTTACTAGCGATACGATTATGCTTGCAAATCTTTCTGCTTTTTCTTGTATTGTCTTTGCTTTCCTTCTTTTATTGTTTGATTTTTTTAAATTTTGTTTTTTTCTTTGATTTTTATCGTTGAAATTAACCGTCAACATTGCTTTCTCGATTTCTTTTTCTTCTAATAATTTATCATCCTCTTTTTTTTCTCCCTCTTCCTTCATTATTACCATAGCCTTATCTAACTCTGATTTCAATTTCTTCTGTTCTGCTTTTTCAGATATGTATGAACCACTTAACCCTGACATGAACATTGAGATTGATGTTGTAAGCCCAGTTAATATTACAATATGACTATCTACTGTTTGTTGTCCTCCTTTAAGTATTAGTATAAAAAATCCTAATAAAATGCCTGAAATAGTTAGCATTCCATCGTAAAAGTTATTTATAAAATAACGGCGAGCAATAGATTCAAAATCAGTAATTTTCGTGTATGTTTTAATTTTTTTTATCATTTTGTTTTAATTTTAATAAAATTCAAGAGAATTTTTCAGATTGATTGATTTTTGATTGAGTTATATAACTTAATCAACACATGCATCTAACTGTAATGCAAAATTAAAATTTCAACATAAATAAACACAAGAATTGTACCACATTTGTGGTATTTTACCCAATTTAAATACCAAAAAAATGGTTATTTTTTGGATAAAATTTATGAACCTTTTTGGGATTTAGAACTATTTACGTAATCTTTTTACATTTTTGGAAGAAGGGTGTATTTATTACTATGTTATGATTAATGTTATTGGATATAATTTTTTTATGTAAACGCTACTTTACATAATTTATTAAAAATGACATAGAAGTTATTAAAAACGAACAAAACAAACAATTAAAAAATTATGAAGAAAAAAAATACTGAAAAAATCGAAAAAAAGAGGATTAATATCTTTATTCCAAGTTCTCTCTTAAAAGAATTGAATATACATTTAGTTAATAAATATGTTAGTGTTTGGGGGCATATAGGAGAATCTTTTGAAGAGGGTTTAAGAATGTGGTTAGATAAAGAAAAATTAGAAGCACAAGGTGTTGTAGAATGAATAAAACAGAAAAAAAAGAGATTCAAGACAGTTTAATTAAAAGCTACGAAATCTTGGAAGAAAAACTTAACAAAAACAACGAAACGATTAAAGAATTAGAAAAGGAATTAAAATGAGGCACACATCAAGAAGAAAAAAGAAAAAGGAAAGAACTCTCTTGATCTAGAAGACGTTTTCTATTCCTTATGGTTTATTACTTTTTCTACTTATTTAATTCTTTCGATAATATTAATCGGAAATTTTGATAAATGACATTTTTCTTGATAATATGAAAATGTACGCTAAAAACGATAAAGAGCCGAAAAATAAGAAGGTTAAAGCAATTAACCGACCAGAAGTAATCTACCCGACAAAAGTAATTAAATTGAATAGCAAATTCAAAGAAAAGCTTGCCTTAGTTTTTTCCTATAGAATCATTTTTGTCGATGTTCTGAATAGTAACACAAACAAAGTGTTTGTGGAAAGAGTTTGCTCTTTTTGTAATCAAAGCCTTTATTATGCCGATTGTTATCACAAAAAAGATAACTTAAGAACGTCGCTTTTAAGGTTCTGCCACTATTGTAAGATAATGTTTATTTTAACGAGGCGGTTTGAATCGGAAGAGCAATTCGACAAAGCTTTTGATTTTTTTGACGATTATGTTTATTTAAAAAAGAAAAATATGGAAAAGGGGCGGTTCTGAACGAATCAGTTAAAATTTGACGAAAACGGAGTTTTTACACCGCAAAAAGTTAAGTGTAGTCTTAAGAGAGACGAATTAGATGAAGAAATGATTGAAGATTATATATATAATGATTGTAATTTCCAAATTGAATATAATAAAAGAGGAGAACCACAAATTAAAAAAAGGTTTTAATAGAAAAAGAGGAAAAAACACATGTTATGTTTTAAAAATGGTTATGCCCCCGGCCCACTAAGATATGGAAATTTCCTGATTGGTTTTAGTGAATACGAATGCCCTTACTGTAAAATGTTAACGCACTTTACTGTAGGATACATTAACCTACGATGCTTTATATTACAATCAAAAAGAATTCCCTATATATGTCCATCTTGCAATCATATAATGATTCTTGATTCAGGTAGGCATAAATTAATTAAAAAACCTAAAAAAGAAAACTCTCTTCAAATTAACGAAATGATGAGAAAAATAAACGGGTTTATTGATAATATGAAGGGAATAAGCAATAGCTCAAAAAAGGAAATGAAATATCATATAAAAGAGGATACTTAGATGGCGAAGGAAAAAGATTGGATAAAATGGAAATCAATAGGGAATGATATAGTTGAAGTATATTACATAGAAAGCGATGATAAAGGAGTTTATGTTGTTAAAGAAACAATGAACCAAAACGGAACTACACGATGATTTATTTAAACTTTTTAATGGGAATTAAACATACATTCTGGGTAAAAAACAAGAAAAATATGAATAAGTGTGAATTATTATTAGTCTTAAGAATTCATTAGAAAAAAATACATAAAAATAAATCTATTTTATAAAAAATTAGAATTCTCAGAAACGAATGGGAAAAGAGGCTTAATTAGGATGGGTGCGATAAAGATAGGTATATTGGGGGGGATGAGTTACGAATCTACGATTAAGTATTACGCCCAAATTTTAGAAAAGTACTATCAAAAAAAACAAGACTACGCTTACCCTGAAGTAGTAATTTTCAGCTTAAATTTTCAAAGAGTAATTGATCTTGAACATGGTAATAATAAGGTTGAATATGTCGATTACTTAATGGAAGGAATCGAATCTTTAGAAAAGGCAGGAGTTAATTTTATCTTAATAGCAGCAAATTCTCCTCACGCGGTTTATGAAGATTTAATTCAATTGGCAAAAGTTCCAATACTTAGTATTGTGAAAGCTACAGCCGAGAAAGCTCAACAGGAGAATTTAAGCAAACTGTTATTGTTGGGGATAAAATTTACGATGCAATCTTCGTTTTACCAAGATTTTTTTGCTAAATTAAATATGCGGATTATTACGCCTTCAGAACCGGAACAAGATACTATAAACCAAATTATTTTTGATGAGTTAGTGATCGGTAATTTTACAGAAGAAAGTAAGCAAAAACTCTTAAGTATAATAAGTAATTACGAAGTAGATGGCGTTATACTTGGATGTACTGAGCTACCGTTAATTCTCCGACAAAAAGATGCTAACATAAAATTACTCGATACAGTAGAGGTCCATGTGGAAGCGGCGTTAAAGTATTACTTAATCCAGAGTTAGATTATTAGTAATTCTTAACTTTAAATAGTCAGTTTGGATATTTTACATTGTTTACAAGCTTTTTTAATTTCCAAATGCTATTTAATATTTAAGAGAATTAATTACATTTAAGTGGTAATTGCTATAGGACGACCAAAACTTACAAGGATTAAAATAAAGGACTTAGCCCCTATTATTTTAGTCATGTTCTTACTATTTGTTTCGATAGCATGTGCCAATATGCTGATTCCGAGCTATGGGGTAATTAGGATTGAGTTTAATATCCCTGAAGCACTTATAGCAATTCCAGATTCGCTTTTTTTGTTAACTAGCGCTTCGTTTGCTTTAATTTGGGGGTATTATACCGATCGCATTGATAGAATAAAAGTAATAATGGCAGGTGCTTTTTCTTGGACTTTTGGGATGATTTTAACTGCTTTTTCCACAGATTTGTCAATGTTAGTGATCTCTAGAATGGCGAGTGGAATGGGGCTTGGTTGTGTCTTGCCAGTTGGTTATTCAATTATTTCGGATGCAATTCCACCTGATGAGAGGTCTGGATGGTTTGGTACGCTTGCAATACTAAGCTCAATTTCCAATGGCGTAGGTCAAGGTTTATCTTCTTTTGTAGGACCGATACTCGGTTGGAGGTTTCCTTTTTTTTTGTTATCTGGAATAAGTACTATAATTGTATTTATTTTATTTTTTGTCAAGATCCCTCAGCGCGGAGCTAGCGAGAACGAGCTATTGGACATGGTTAAGATGAACTTGGAATATAGCTATAAAATCTCAAAAAAAGATTTGTTAAGTATCTTAAAAAAGAAAACTAATCGATATTTAATAATACAAGGCTTTTTCGCTATCATTCCTGGAACTATCTTAGTTTATTTTATGACTTCTATGCTTTCCAGTCATTATTTCACCGTATTACCTGACGAAATTAGGCTTCAAACGGCGACGATATTTGCTGGCTTACTTGGTATAGGGTACTTATTGGGAAACGTGTTAATGTCTTATATTGGCGATTTTTTATTTAGAAAAAACAAAAAAAATAGAACGCGATTAGCGACAGCTTGTATGATACTGAGCATTCCATTTGTCTTTTTAACTCTTATTTCTATTCAAACTCTTAGTAGCGAATTTGCAACTAATCTAAGTTATCCCGTTCCAATCCCTACTGAAGAGATTACTTCTTATATCATTTCAACAATTATTGAAATCTTCAAAGTTTATCCGAGCTACATTTATTACTTCATTTTTGGATTTATAGGTTCGATCTTAAGTACGGGATGGGTTTCTAACAAGAATGCCGTTATGGTAGATGTAAATCTTCCCGAGCATAAAGGTACTTCTACTTCATTTTTTAGCCTTTCGGAACAAGTTGGAAAGGGAATTACGTTATTATTATCATTTACTTTAATATCAATTCTTGGAAGTGTATTTAATATGATGATTTTTGCTATCTTTTTTTGGATACCTTCAGCTCTACTATGGTTTTTCGCAAGTAAATCTGTAGAAGTCGATATGGCGAGTAAGTCTAAAATTCTTTCCGAAAGGAAGCAAGTAAGTTTATTAGATTATATATTCGAATTGGAAATCCAAATGGATAGAGCTATCCAAAAAATACAAGATTCAAAATATTACATATTATCTAATCAAAAAAAATTTAATGAATTACTTGGTGACGCTATTAAGATTTTTAATTATTGCGAAAAAGTAGGAGAAGTTAGGAGTATTACTAACATTGAAAATAGGGCTCGAGAATTGAATATTAAAGCGTTGTCGATTAAATCTTTGGCTAATCAAATATTTAAGATTCTTAATTTAGATGATCTGTCTGCTAAAGAAATAGATATGCTTAACGAGGATTTAAGACAAATTATTTTAAAAATTGCCGAAGGAGAAAAAAGTACGTTTGGGGAACTTCAAATTTATTACGAAGACGCGTATTTAAAAATCATTGAAGCTCGATTGTTAAGAAAAAACGACTTAATTAGAAGTAAGGAAAAAATTTTATTAGCAATTAAGATTTACGAGAGAGTTAAAAGCCTTTTAAATGAAAGATTGGAGGAAATTGTCGATAATTCGCAATTGACAGAAGAGGATCTTTTTGTTTACGAAAAAGAACAAAAATTATTCAAGAAATGTTCCAGTATTTTAATCGCAACGAATAAATTGAAAGAAGATATTGAGGGTGTCTTCAAAAAATTAGAAGAAAAAGGAATAAATGAGAAAGATTTAAAAAAGATTTTAGAACTAACCCTGGAATATAATGTTAACCTATATAAAGTGATTATAGACACTTTTGGTCAAGACAAAAAGACAAAAACGGCCATTAAAGAAATATTGAGCGAAATAGATGCTGTTTTTAACGATTATGACAAATTTAAGGAAGAAGAGTTAAAAGTTTTTTGAATTAATTGAACCTTACTTATCTCTAATTAGGTAGAAACTCTGATTTTAATACATCTATATAATTGGATTTATCGTTATCCATTAGCTCTCGAACGTTTTTTCCTTTTTTATTATAAAAATCAGGACTATCATCGTTAGAGAATAAATTAACGAGCAATATTAAACAATTTTGCAGTTCTAAATCGTTTGTTCGCCCTTTGTTAAAATTATTCATGATTTTAATAAGGAGATTGCTTAGCCAAACTTTATTAAATTGAGATAGGTCTATTTCCTCATCCTTAGATTTGTTATTGTAGAAATCTAAGATATTGGCTACGCAATCCATTTTTGTTATATTCCTATACCTATATAAGAATTCATGTAATACTTGAGCTTACGCTCTTGAATCGCATCGATTCAATCCATATTACATTTACTATTACATGAAAATTCGAATATAAAAACATTTTTAACTCTTTGTCGTACGAGAAGAAAGAAATTCGAAAATAATTGATTTTTTTAGAAATATGATGTATAAGATTATAAAAAAAATTACTCTTTGCATTATATCAAAGATTAAAAAAGAATATATTGAAGTAGCATATTTAACAATAGTTTCAATAAATTTTAAGAAGCTTATAATTCCACTTCTATGCTCTTTACGAAAGAATCAATAGTTTGTTCTAGGTCGATTAAGTCCTCAACTTCTTTAATGTCAGAACTGGCAAGTTTATTAAGAAATTCTTTTAACAGTTTTTCTTTTCGCTTGTCGTGTGGGAAGATTAGACTGCTTTTGTAATGTTCCCAGTCTAGAATATTTGTAAACACTAAGAACAAACTCTCGATATGGCTGTAATCAATTAAACTTAGAAGTTTCTCTTTTGTAATGAGGTTTTGTGTTTGATCCTTATAGAAGCTAGATAGGTCATTGTAATAATTTGTGATGCGCGCTACATTGTCCAGTTGAGTACGTAAAGCGATTTTGTTAATTGGGCTTTCATCGCCTTTGTACATAATCTCGAAATAAGTATTGATAAAATCTTTTAATTTTTGAAGCTTTTGTTGAAATACTCGAGTTTTTACTATTCTTGTAAACATAGGACTTTCTTTATCCTTATAGAAGCGAAGCTCGAACTTTACTATGGCTAAAATATCAAGAAATAATTCCTTAACATCTATTTCGTCTTTTTCCATTTTAATACAGTGTTTGTTGTGAATAAATTTTTATTTTTTATTTTTGATTCTAAATACTAATATACATAATTCATTAAAAAATTTAATTTTTAGGTTTAGTATTTATTTAATATCGTATTGGAAAATCCCGTGGCGATATAGAGTATTCTTTTACTTCAAATTTGGTTTTTGAAATCTTTTTTTTTGTTAACTTCCTAAAAAGTATTGCTTTAATGTGAATCTTTAAAATCCTAAAGGGACACTGCAGCATAAATTTAAAGCTATTAAAAGGTTGGTTTCTTAATTCGAGAAAATTATTGTAGAAGCGCCTAGCTTTTAGTCTGGCTTTAGGTTTTTCAAACGAAACAAATCGTTCTATAATTTTATCTAACAACTCTGAGTCTTCAAAACAGTAATAGTTCGAAGCTTTTAAAGACCATTTAATTGCCTCTAATTGGTATTTTATTGAATTAAGTTCTTTTTTCGGTGCGATTAATAAAGCAAAAAAGGAAATAAATAGGTTCATTACGGTAGACCTAAACATCTCTCGAACAGAAATTTTGATTTTAGGTCTAATTACATTTCTGAGATCATCGCCATACAAAATAGTGCTATTCTGGATAACATTACTCAAAACAATATTTCGAGGGGCAAACGCAGCAGAGAAAACTTTGTTTACTCGGAAGATTTTATGAAACACCGCTTGTTCCCAATATTTTTGTTTAGTAAGAAAGTGGCTTACAAACATTCCCGTTGAGTGTTGTATAACACCTAATACATTATTAGTTAGTTTTGAAGTTGGTTCTTTAAAATTATGTTTTATTTCTAACGCGATAAAGTATCGTTCAATTTCTTTAATATGATGGTCTGAAACTCGATTTTTAAAAATAAAGAGGAGATCACAGTCAGAAACAATAGTATTATCGTTGTCGGCTTGTTGGCTTCCAAATAAAATAATGGATATAATTTTATTAATTCCAATTTCTCTATTGATTAAAACTACAATGTCTCTAATGTAATTTCTTGATTGTTCATTAATTCCTCTTAAATTATTAGATATTTTATACTCTATTTTCTCGTCCGCTTCACTGGAATCAGTATCTTTCACTTTAATCAATACAAATTCTTTTTTTGTATAAATATTTAAAAATGAAACTTAAATTTTTTAAAAGATTTTAAATCGCATTTCCAATTTTATAACCTCTAGCTACGGCTTCCATAACCGTTTGTGGTTTTCTCGCATCTCCAATTTTTTCTACCTTTATATTTAATGATTTAACCTCTTTATAGAGAGAATCATTTGATTCCACACCCGTAGCGTAGTATACGTAATCAATGTTATTAATTACTTGTTCTTTATCAGCAGCATCTAAATAATTTACATAGTCATCTCCAATTTCTTGAATATTGGCACCTGTAATTAATTTTATGCCTAAAGCGTCGCATTTATCAAGTAGTACCCATTTAGTGGTTTTTCCTAAAGCGGAACCTAGTTTCGGTAGCATTTCTAAAACAGTTACTTGGTTTCTTCCTTCATGGAGCATTTCTAAAGCTATATCTGTCTCTAATGCTTTGTAGAAAGTAAGGAAATCAAATGCTTCCCGACTTAGAGCACCATATTTAGTTAAGAATATTGCTAATTCAATTCCGGTGGCACCGCCTCCAATAATTACATTATTTTTTCCCACTGGAGCATCTCCACTAAAAACATCGTTAGCCCAATAAACATTTTTTTTTTCTATGCCTTTTATAGGAGGTTTTGTTGGTTTCGAACCAGTTGCGATAAAAACTACATCGGGATTAAATTCCTTTACTTTTTCTATTGATACATCTTGTTTGAGATGCATTCGAATTCCATGTTTTTGAATCCAGTAAGTATAATTTTCAATCATTCTTTTAAACTCGTTTCTTCCAGGCGGTACCCAGATTATATTTAATAAACCTCCAATTTTGTCTTCTTTTTCAAAGATATGTACTTCGTGACCTCTAATAGCAGCGACTCTCGCGGCTTCTAGACCCCCTGGACCAGACCCAATAACCATCACTTTCTTTTTTTCTTTTAATGGTTTAAGTTCAGTTCTATCCTCATTTCCGGCGCGAGCATTCCTTAAACAAGTTACTGGCATCATTCTAAACACATTATCGAAACATCCTTGATTGCATCCAATACAATTCATTATGTCTCTTAATTCGCCTTTCTTTGCTTTCACGGGAAGAAATGGATCGGCAATCAATCCCCGGCCAATGCATATAGCATCAGCTTTACCCGCCATTAATACTTGTTCAGCTAATTCGGGAGTATTGATCCTATTAGAAGAAAAGATCGGAATTGATACGCGTTTCTTAATATTTTCTGCAAGATAAGTATAGCATCCTTCTGGAACGTCCATCGTTAGTTGCGGTGTTTTTGTTTCGTGCCATCCCCCAGTGACATTAAAGTAATCTAAATATTTTCCTAATTCTTCGGCAATAATTGCTTTTTCTTTATAAGTATTACTTCCAGGTACAAAATCATCTCCAGAAATTCTATATCCAATAACAAAATCAGGCACGTTAGATCTCATCAGTTTAATTGTTTCGATTGGAAACCTCAAACGATTTTCAAGCGCGCCACCGTATTGATCAGTTCTTTTATTAGTCTTCGGAGAAATAAATTGATCCATCAAATACCCGGCATTGGCACAGATTTCAACTGCGTCAAAACCCGCTTTTTTCGCACGGATGGTAGCATCTACAAATGCTTGTTGTTCTCGTTTAATATCTTCCAGCGTCATTTCTTTAGGTGTGGTTTTACTAAATTTACTGTAAACTGCCGAAGGTGCAATAGGTTGCCGACCTATAATTTGTGGAAAAGCGTAAGCCCCACCATGATATAACTGACAACAGATCTTGACGTCCTCTTGAGCGTCATGTACTGCTTTAGTGAATTCAATTAATTTTGGAAGGTATTTATCGTCGTCCATCGCTATCATTGACGGTAATCCTTTTGCATAGATATCTACGTAACATCCACCCACAATTAATAACCCTGCGCCTCCTTTTGCTCTTTCGACATAAAAGTTGGTCAATTTCTTTGTAATAAATCCGTCGTTAGCTAAGCCTAGATGCATTGCAGGCATCACAATCCGATTTGAAAGGGTTATATTGCTAATTTTCAATGGTTCAAACAATTTGAAGAATTTCATATAAATTTCACATTAATATTGTTAGATTTAATATTTTTATTAGTTAATAAAATTGATAGCAATATAAATTATTAATTTAAAAGAAAATTATTTTATCGAAAATAAGAATCTGAACCACGATCGTCTCGATTTCCCTTCATAAAGTGCTCTGCTTGCTTTTTATACGAATCAATTACGTGTTCCATTTCTTCAATTTGTTTGTTTAATTCATCAAAATTCATATTTATGTTGAAATAATCTTTTAAAATAGTAACCAAAGCTTTAGATGCGCGTGGGTCCAGTGCCATCATAGGTAAGGGTAATGTTTCTGCTAACAAACACACTCCAGGCGCATAGCCCTTGTTTCCCGCCCAAGCAGGTAAGATCCCATTTGCTCCAGCAATAACACCACCTTCCATTAGTTTAGTATTTTCGTATTTCAAAAAAGAATCAATAATTTCTTGATCCGTTCCACAAACATGCACAAGCGATGTGTCTAACACTCTATCAATGACCATAGCACCAGTGCTGACATACATTTTAATTTTACTGTCTGTTAATTTATCCATCTCTTCGCAAAACTTCTGAGAAAAATCAAAGACGCCTTCTGAGGTTTGAGGTTGATAATTGGCCGTTAATATAAAGATATCTTGTTCTTTTTCTTGTTTTCTTGATTTAAAATAAACTTTTGCGCTTGGGATTTCCAATTTCCCTTTTTCAACGTTAGATTTGGGGGGAAAATCAAAATATTCTATGTCCAAAAATTCTTCTACACCAATGGAATCCTTTATAGATGTAATCGCTAACTTTGCCACTAATGCGATCCCAGGCCAACCTATTAATACGATAGGGTTATTAAGATCGTCCGTATTTAATTCAAATTTACGAGTAACGTTAAAATTCATAAAAATCACCATTAAATGTCTTAAATTTCGAAATTAAACTGTTCTCCACAATGGGGGCAAAATTTAATTTTATCTTTCACAAATTTCCCACAGAAGGGGCAATATAAACCAGATTCTAGTTTATCAGCTGCATTCATGCTCTTAATTGAACTTGATTCGTCGCGATATGGCGTTCCATAACTCTGAGGGGTCTGATCATAAGAAGTTTGGTATTGTCCAAATACTTCTTTTCTAGCCTTTAAAGATACATACAGAGAAGTTAATAAACATATAAACAACGGAGCAAAAATCAATTCAACGATATAATATAAAAAATCGTATAAAATTATCATAACATAGTTTCTTGTGGAAGGATTATACCACGAAGTTTGGTAGAATTGAACAAAGAAATCGCCAATGAATAATTGAAATAATAAACTAATAATCGATATAATTAGACTACTGACTACAAAAACTCCGATTATTTTCCAAAAAGATCCTCTTGCTATTTCTCGCGCATCTTTTAGGGGCTGATTGGAATCATCAGAATTATACGTGAAAACATAAAAAGAAAATAACCCAATTATGATAATACTCGGAATAAAGAGAAACAAAGATCCTACAGAAATTCCAACACCTAATAAAAGAATTGCGGATATTAATTTTCCATTTATTGCTTTTTTAAACTCGGAGAAAAACTTTGTTTCGTTCCCAATAAATTTGTTATAGAGGTAATTACTAACCAAGCACATAGCTAGTACGTTAAAAATAGTTATGACAAAACTGTTTATGAACCCGCTAATTAAACTCAAACTTAAATATTCCATCATAAGATTAAGATGCTCCTCTGTTAATGTAGAAGGATCCATATCAAGGATCACTTCAATGGCGGGTGTTAATAGTAATGATTGCCAAACCATATCAGTTACTAATAAATTCTTTATTATTAGCGAAATTAGCAGAAATAAACCAAGTGGTACAATTAAAGTCTCCCAGCTTTTGCCGAAGAGCCTAAGCCCATCAGATATTACTTCACTAAACCGTTTATTTGAAAGATTTTCCACTCTTGGATAACCGTCTGGCATAACTTTTAATATTTTTTTAATTATTTATAATTTTTTAAAAAAAGTTAATTAATAGGATAATTCATTTAATTACATGTAGGAATAGAAAAAAATTAATATAAAAATTAAAGTCAATGTACGCACAACAACAACCAACTCGTAATATCCCTGGGATCATATCATACTTAGATTATTTCACTTCAGCAAAATCAGCGTATATATTATTTTTTAGTTTACCTGCTATAATTGGATTTCTATCATTTATTATAAATTCGCTTTATACAAACATTTGGAATCTCTTTTATCTCTCTAACGTAACAATCACGTTCTATATAACAATGGGTGCAGGGATCGCATTATCAATTTTTTATTATTCAAAGCGAGCTCCAATTTTAGCGTCACCTCCGAAAGGATGGGGGATTCAAATGAATGCTTTTATAACGGGTATAATTGGACTTTCTTTAATAATTGGTCAAATTATTACAATTTTTCTTAGGAATGTTACATTTCAAGAAGTATTTTTTATACTTGGGACAATTCTAGCTTATATTATTTCTTATGTCTTACACTTTTCATTTACGACCGTTGGAAAATATGGTAATTTTATTCTGGCATTTATTCAACCCGTAGTCGGAATTACTTTTTTCTCAATTTTCGCGTCTCATCTCCCACTTTTATTTTTCATTAGAGCTATCGTGTTTTTTACAGTATGTGCAATTTTCTTCGCAATCCCCTATGCATGGAACATGTCTCAAGTAAGTAATGTGTATAGGCAAGCGACAGGTATAGGCGGTTATCCATTTATTAGAGCTTTCGTGCTTTCTATGATGACAGAAGGCAACGATAATCTGTTAGAAGGTTTTTTCGATAAAATTGGTATTGTTTCTGATGTGAAGATTCAATATTTAGCAATTAGGGGTAAGAAATCTAAAAAGTTAAAAGGATTATTTATTATCCCCCATATTCATTTTGGCCCTTTTAAAACATGTGGTTCTTCTGATTTACCCGCTTTCATTTACGAGGCTTTTAAACACGTTCCAGGAACAACCGTTTATCATACAACCAACGATCACACGCAAAATTTAACATCTCAAAGCGAACTCGAAAAAGTTTTAAAGCAAATAAAAAGAGATGTTAAAAACATTGAAGAGAACTCCCAAAACGAATGGATTAACGAAATAAAAAATGTCTCAAGAAAAATGTCGAATTCAGCTAAACTAATCGGCATTGATATGGACAATATAGCTATTGTCTTTTTAACGAGACACCCCCTTCCTTCTGATGACATACAAGCTCAAATAGGTGATGAAATTAGGAAAATAGCAAAATCAAAAGGTTATCGAGAGATAATTATAATTGATTCCCATAATTCTATAATTGGCGACGAAGTTTTAATAGAAAATCAATCTCTAGAAGCAAAAGATCTTATTTCTGTAACAGAGAAATTTCTAAGCTCTAAAAAAAAAAATATAAAAGAGAACGCTAACGAATTAATTGTACTATATGGCGTCGCAAAAGATAAAATGGCCGAATTCTCTGAAAAGGATGGGATTGGGACAGGTGGGTTAGTAGTCCACCTTTTTAAAGACGTAACCACTGATCAAAAAACGGTATTTATCCACTTTGACGCGAACAACGCTTATGTCGATATTCGCTCTTATATTTTAAATATGCTACAAAATAGAGGGATAGAAAGGGGGGAAATAACGACTTCGGACTCCCATACAGTTGCTAGACAATTTACTCGAAGAGGATATTCACCAATCGGGGATAAAATTAAACTAGAAAAGATTTTAGAGAAACTTGATTCCTTAATCAATAAAGCTGAAAAAAGTTTAGAAGAAGTCGAATTTTTTTATTACGATTCTATAGTTGAGGGTGTCAAGATTTGGGGTAATCCTAAATATTTCGAAACGATTATGAATACTTTAATGAAAACTATCAAGGTAAGTCAAGGGCTTTTTACATACAGTCTAATTATTCCAACTTTCTTTTCAATAATCCTCCTCTTGTTCTTTTACGAAATTAATTTTGGAGTAATATTTTGAAAAAGAAGGAAAAGAAAAATGTCAAAGAGAAGAAAAAATCACCAAAATTTGGAAAATGAATCTAATAATAACAGAGAAAACACTTTTAAGGAAGGAAGTGAATATTACACTTCTCAAAAGTCCAAGATCCTCGCGAAATTCAACGAACACGCACAGAATTGGAAGTCTTTTATGGTAAGTCGCTACGGTGAGCGGTTTACTGACACTATTTTGAAGGAAGCTCACGAGCAGACTGAGGATCTGATTCCCAAAATCCCTTACATCGGGGGTGATGATAATCTAATGACTTACCATCTCATTAATTCAACGCCGAGCCTGGTACTCTACAAGGTTATGAAGGCGCACGAAAAGACTGCGCGAGAGACGGGTAAGATTATTTGTGAAGCGACCGTTAAAATTATCAAGCAACTCCCCTTTTCTCCTGCGGGGTCACCACCTCCAGAGTTCATTCGAAAGAAGAGAGAGGAAGCCAAGAAGTCTCAGGAGCGTCGTTATTCTGAAGATTGGGTATGGGATTTTATTGAAGGAGATGGGAGCGATTTCGATTATGGCTACGATTTTCATGAGTGTGGCGTGCAGAAGTACTATAAGGCTCATGGTGCAGATAGATTCTTACCCTACTTCTGTTTCCTTGACTTCGTGACAACCAGAGCGTCTGGGCAAGTATTGATGAGGACTATGACGCTGGCTAAAGGTGGAGAAAAGTGCGACTTCCGCTTAAAATCGGCGGTGAACGACCAAGGGTGGCCACAACCGTTTACTGAAGAAGAGGGTGTATAAAATCCATATTAATTATGAAAACCGTTTAGATTTTACGAAGTTGTTGAAACTCCCGATGTATTTTATTATGAATCGTGTTATATGATAGATGCCTCGGGAAGACTTGAAAATACTTATTTTATGGCATTATTACAAACCAATGCTCTTAAAAAATATACTCTCTCATTTTGTAGTATCAGAATTCACTTTGTATGAATAACTGACTTCTCCTACTTTTGAACTACCAGCACCTAAAGGAGCTGGATTCTTGCTTCCTCGACCACTGCACCTAAAGGGTGTCTTACACGATCTCCACAAGCGTAACTTCCCGTTGTTCCAACGGTAGGTCAAGTAATGATTGTAATGCCTTTTTCTTTTAAGAGGCGAATTCCTTCTCTCTTAAGATTCCTTGAAGCGTTTATATCTCGTTGATGGTTTGTGCCACATTCAGAGCAGGTCCATTCGCGCTCTGCTAAGGTTAAATCTGTATTCTTGTACCCGCAAGCTGAACATAGTTTACTTGAAGGAAAATAACGGGCTACCTCTTGATAATGCTTTCCTCGCCATTCAAGCTTATATTTTAATAAGGTTTTGAATTGATGCCAAGAGAAGTCTAATGACACGGATTTTGAAAGCCCACTATTAAATTGTTGCATTCCTTGTACGTTAAGGTCTTCCAAGATCACCGCTTCATACTTGTTAGCGAGCCTAAAGGTCGTTTTATGCGCCCAATCGTGTTTTTGGTTCCAGATCTTTTCATATACTCGAGATAACCG
>JABCSY010000105.1 GCA_018238625.1 Promethearchaeota archaeon | reverse complement strand
GCTTTTTGGCAAATTTTTGAGTAAAAGAATCTGTTATAATTAACGCTCGCCTATCTTGTTTATCAATCATAGCTTCTAAGTATCGCGTAACTCGTAGTAGCGCCGCTTTTCCTACATAAATTTTAGACGATAAATAATTGGCCATTACACCTCTTAACGCTCTGCCACCCATTAATGCCATCATATCTTTAATTACAGGTGTTTCATACCAAGCTGTTTTTTCTTGTACCATTTTAATCTTATCTCCTTTTGGAATCCATATTTTTTTTTATTTGTAAATTAAATTTTAAAGAAAAATTTCTTGTAAAAAGTTGATTATTAATTATTGGAGATAAACTTGAATATATAATTATTGTTAATTAATTTCTTATATAGAGAATTTTAAAATAAATTAAATTAAAAAAAATTGGTGGATTTAAAATGGTTGATGAAATTAAAGTTGTGTCCATTATTGGAATAGGTTTCATGGGAAAGCAAATTGTTGAAAAATCTGCGGATAAGGATTATTCGATTCGAATGTACGACGCAAATCCCGAAGGGTTTGATAAATACACGAGAAAAATTGCGAGAAGGAAAAGGATAAAAAAGGTTTCTGGAGATGTTTCATTCCACGATACTATTGCGGAAGCTGTAAAAGATGCAGATCTAATTATAGAAGCAATCCCAGAAAAATTGGATTTGAAGAAAGAAATCTTTTCTGAAATCGACAAATACGCACCACTACATGCTATAATAGCGACTAATAGTTCCTCAATTCCCATATCGAAGCTTGAAGACTCTGTTAAACGAAAAGATAAAGTGTTGAACATCCACTTTTATAATCTTACAGCAATTCCTATGGCAGATATAATGAGAGGGAGCGAGACTAGCGATGAGACTTTTCAGAAAGGGAAGAGTTGGGTTGAAAGTATAGAAATTACGCCGTTAATTGTTAAAAAAGAATGTTTTGGTTTTGTTTTTAATCGAATATGGCGCGCAATTAAAAAAGAAAGCTTGAAAATATGGGCTGGTGGACACGCTGATGTTGAAGTAATTGATCAAGCGTGGAAAATATATACTAAAATGGGGCAAGGACCTTTTACCTTAATGGATCAAGTTGGATTAGATGTTGTTTGGGATATTGAGATGTCTTACTATAAGGAAAGCGGAGATCCAAACGATAAACCACCGCAAGCTCTTAAAGATATGGTTGATAAAGGCGATTTAGGAAGAAAATCTGGAAAGGGTTTCTATACTTATTAGTTATAAAATCTATTTTTTCTTTATAATTTTATTAATTTGATTATAGTCCAAAAAATCTAAAAAAAATAAGTAATATCCCATAAAACCTTGCGGGGTTCGTCATCGTGCGTCTATATTTTTTACACACAAGTCATTCTTAAGGGATTCTATAATTCTTCGTCAATAATGTCTGTCATCATCTTTATTGAAGGCCTATCAGTCTTATCTTTACCAATATAAGTCCAAATAATCTTTCCGTCCTTGTTTATTAGAAATTTACTCGGTACCGCTTGTTTAATATTTACACTCCCTCCTCCACCGGGAGCAAACCAGTAAACATCGTAATCCTTCGCAATCTTTGCTCCACGATCTGATATCATATCTACCGCAAAATTATTTTCTTCCTTAAATTTCTTCAGAAGTCTTTCGCTATCGCTTGCTATTGACATAAGTTTAATATTTCTGTTCTCAAATTCGGATATATTTTCTGTTAGTAGCGTTAAATGTTTTTTGCAATGACTTCACCAGTTTCCTCTAAAGAAATCAATTAACACTCCATCGTATTCCGTGATCAAGTTTTCTAAATTCATTTCTTTTCCGTAGATGTCTTTTGTATCAAATAATGGCGCTTTAGAACCCGCTGGTAATCCACTAGGCCTTGGCGGTTCTTCGTCGTTCATATTAAAAAATTGAGTGCTCTCAAATTTAAAGTAATTGGATATAATTTATTAATAGAAACCGAATTGAATAAAATAAAATCAATTAAATTAAAATTAAAAAAAGAAATAAAAATGTTTTAGAAACCTAAATTAAAGAATTCCATACTGTTTGAATTGATGTATTTACATCAATTAAAATTCCGGCGTACAACGTTGAGAATGAGATTTGTAGCTCTAAAACAGCATCGGTAGTAGCTAACCCGAATATATATGCTGTATCAATGTTCACTATTATTTCTTGATTAAGTGTCGTTGTAAAAGAATGAAATGTACTATAAAAATTGTCTAGCGATTCACCTATTTTTGTATATTCTGGAAGTACTATTGGATTATCTGTTGTTACCGTATAAATAATTACATCAAGGTATACGTCATAAATAGCATAAACTCCTTGATTAATAATATCAAAAGTTATTGTAATATTTAAATCGTCATCAAGACCCGGTGGTCCTGGTGTTCCTCCATCGTCATATGTTATGTCAGTAGGAGCTATATCGTGTATATTAAAGCCTAGGTTCGTTCCGCTATAGATTATGCTACCAAAATATCCCATTATGACTAAGCTTAGTATTAAGCCAAGAGTTTTAAAAACTTTGCTCAATTTAAACTGTTTTTTTATCCTAACATTATATTCTTTCTTCTTACGAAGTTCAATTGCTTCAATTAAATATTGTAATGCTCTAATTCCTGAGGATGCTAAAAATAACCAAGCGATTAATTGTAAGCCTAAAAGCACCTGAATTGTAGGGAGATTAATTGAATATGTTCCTAAGGCCACTCCAGATCTAAATCCACCGAATAGATAAAACAAATAAATACCAGAATAGACTACAGAACCAAACGCCACAAGACGATTAGCAGAAGTGTCTTTGGGAAAAGCATGCCTTAACATAGCAAATACAACGCCTATAATTCCGATAATTATAATCGTAATTTTAAACTCTTGACTGAACGTTACAAGTCCCATCATTGAGATTACTTCGAACAGAACTAAAGGTAGAGCTATGTATAAAACGGCTTGGAGAATTCCGTGTAAAATCATTTTATTATATTGTATAGCCATATGTTTTAACCCTTTTTTTCTTAAAATTAAATTTTTTTAATAGAGTTTTATTTATTAAAAATCTCATATCAATTCTAATACTTAAATCTCCCTTATTAGATTTATTATAACTCAATTCTTTTATAAGATGTAGTTTAAATTAACTTAACAATATTATTTATAAAAATTATAAAAACTTCGATTAAGGGATTAAATTGGATAAGAAAGATTATTACAAGTACATGTTTATCATTGGTGCTTTCTGGAATTGGATTCTTTCAGTATCGTTTATTATTTTAAGCATCGTTGACGAGACGATTTTTGCTACTTTTGGCATAACAAAACCACCTACTCTTTTCTTTTTGCACGCTCTTTTGATATTAATATTTACGTTTGGAATAGGGTATTTTATCGTTGGAAGGGATATAAATAACAATAGTGGAATTGTCATACTCGGAATAATTAGTAAACTTGCTTATTTTGGATGTAACCTTATATATTTATTTATAGGGGACCTCACAATTGTTTTCGTTGTGCTGGCATTCGGAGATTTCGTCTTTGCTATGCTTTTTATAGAATTTATGCTAAAATATGAGCAATAAAAATAAAGTAAAAACCAATTTTTTTAATATTTTTAACTCTTTAGTGCTTATTTCTGGGTTTTCTCAATTTTAATGAGTAAGTTCCCTATTAGACCGTGGCTGAAAACGAATAGAAAGCCTATTAACCACCAAAACCTTGGCACGTATACCTCTTTCTTACTTTTGCGTGAAGCTTTTAAGACTCGTTTAGCAACATCTTGGGGCTCGACAAATTTAAATAAAAAGCCTCTCTTTTTATAACCTTTCACCCAGTTCACCATTTCTGGTGTGCTATAAAATTTAGTATTAGCAGGAGCGGATAACGAAGTAATTACATCAATTTTATGACCGTTCATTTTATATTCCGACCGAATCGAATCTGCTAAGGTTATAATTGCGCTTTTGCTCATAGCGTATGCTGCCATGTTAGGGACACCAGTCTTTCCCGCAGCGCTCGAAGAAAATATTAATTGTCCTTCCCTTCTATCGGGGGTTTTTCTCGTTGGAGAAGGTCGTCCTATGTATGGGAGAGCTGCTTGAAGTACGAGCCACATACCGTCTACATTTACGGACATTATTTTTCTGTACTCTTCAAACGTTCCTTTATTTGTTATCGAGCATTTGCTTCCAATTCCGGCATTATTAAATATGATATCAAGATACTTCTCTTTTTCACCAATATTTTTAAGAACTACTTCAATTTGTTCTCGGTTTGTTATATTTAAGATAAATGCTTCCACGTGATCGGCTCCTAGTTTTTTCAATTCATCTACAAGTCCCTCTAAAGGCGAGTTAGGTAAATCTAATAAGTACATCCTCATTCCTAAAG
Organism: Promethearchaeota archaeon; assembly: GCA_018238625.1. Classification (GTDB taxonomy): domain Archaea; phylum Asgardarchaeota; class Lokiarchaeia; order Sigyniarchaeales; family SOKP01; genus SOKP01. Next base: position 9,603 of record JABCSY010000105.1, on the reverse strand, counting down.
GAGCAAAAAGCCGACACACTTCGCTACCGATATCACCGCTCGCTCCTGTAATTACAAATACTTTTCCTTTATACCATTTCTTATTCATAAAAATCACTTTTTAGATTAATACAAGTTAAAACCTATAAGTTTTTAATTTTAGAGTTGGTAGTATTTTACTTAAGCTTTTTTCTGTTGTATGAAATGTTATTTTTTTATTTAAGGAAAAAGCAATAGCATAACAATCATTATAGGATAATTCTGCCCGATGCTGACATTTTAATATACCTGCTTTAAAAATAAGTGATTGATTTAAATTCACAATTTTTATTGGATATGTTTTAAGAAATGTTGCAATCATTGTTTCTGCGTTTGCTTTTCCTTTCAATTTACATATATGATAAAATACCTCCACAATTATAGGCGAAAGAACATAAGCTTCAATTTTTCCCGCTTTAATTGAGTCCATAAAAAGTAAAATACTCTTAGGGGGTTCTTTAGAATATGATTGTGTAATAATCCCAGTGTCTAGACAAGCTTTATTCGTCATTTATATTTCCCGTTCCAATTCTTCTTTGCGAGATTTATCCATTTCTTTTTTCATTTCTTCAGTATTATAAGAATTTAAACGTAAAGTTTCGGGATCTTTAATCGGTATGATTTTAAGAGTACCTTCATCTTCAATTATTAAAACTTTATCCCCGTCTTTTAAATTAAAGATTTTCCTAAACGCAGCTGGAATTGTAATCATACCACGGTTAGTAATTGTAACTTCTTTTTCATTAACAATTTTGTCTAATACCATTTTAATTCACTAATTAAAATTAAGAAATACTAAGTATTTATAATTTTTGCTTAGTTTTTTGTTAAAAAATCGAAATAGTCATGTAAATTCCTTGAAGAAAAGTTATTTTGATCGTGAAAGCTGAGTTTCACGATTAAATATGTATATACTAATATTACCTTGATATTACCGGATTTGTTTTTTTCTTTTTCTCTCAACAATGATTTTATTTTATAAGAAGAGCTAAAAAAATTTCCTCTAAATGATACATTTATTTGAATAAAAGATTTTAAGTTAAGTTATTTAAATAGTAATAAGATTCATTTTAAGTGTAAGATACCCAATTTAATTAAGGAAAAGAATATCTTAAAAAGTAATTATGAAAATTGAATTATTATTTATTACTCCAGAAGCAGAAAAACTAATAGAATCTGCTGGACGCACGTCTTATCTATCATTTGATAAGCAAGGAAAAGATTCCGAGAAAAGATTCGTTCGAATGCTTATAAAGAGAGGTCATACTTCCGTCTTAGAACATGCTTATGCTACTTTCAGAATTTCAGAAATATCAAGAGCGTTGACGCATCAATTAGTAAGACATAGATTTTGTTCAATTACACAACAATCACAGAGATATATAGATGAAAAAAGTTTTCACTATATTGAACCTAGTTCGATTAAAAAAAATAGTGAAGCTCATGCGTTATTTATTGGTCTGATGGAAAAGATTAGGGGTGCTTATATAGAACTAAAAAATTTGGGTATTAAAAAAGAAGATGCTCGATTTGTTTTACCAAATGCTATTGAAAGCCAATTAGTATTAACAGCAAACTTACGGGAATGGAGACATATAATTGAACTTAGAGGGGATTTAGCGGCTCAATGGGAAATAAGGAGAATGGCAATTAAAATTTTAAATATATTAAAACAAAAAGTGCCAACTGTTTTTGAAGATTTTGAGATTATTAAAGAGAAAAACATTATACAACAAATAAATTTAGAGTAAAAAGAATTAACTATTCTCCTTCTATTATCATCCTTTTAAAATAATCATTGATGGAGGATATAATTAAAGTAGGAATCCAGAAAAGCCATGTAATACCTATTGCCAAGATGAAATAGAGAATTAGAGGTTTGTCTATTGAAATTTTCATAATATTTCACCTAAAATGTTTTAATTAAATCAATAAAACATAATAAATTATTTTTCATGATTTATTAAATAAAGCTAAGGTTGATAAGATAATGGTTCAAAAAGATTCGGAAAAATTGCCAAATAATCCCATAGAAGCTCAAGGTATATTGATTAAAGAATTTTATAAAAAATTCGGAAAGGAAGCATTACCTATTATAGAAAACGTTTGTGGAAGACAAGGTCGTGCTTTAGGCTTAAAAGTAATGAAAAAGTTACCAGACAATAAATTAACAACTGTAGCACGTGCTTTTTCAAAGAGCTTTAATCCTAATTTCGTTAAGATAATTTCTGTCTCAGATGAAAAATTTCAAATTCAAGGTACTAAGTGCCCTTTTGGTCTTGAAAATACATCTAAGGCGTTATGCGAAGCCGTTATGGCAATCGACCACGAGTACTTTCGCGAAGCGGTTAGCGATAAGGTCGAACTTAAGGTTCTTAAAACTGTTGCGGCAGGAGATTCACATTGTGATACTATTTACACGCTAAAAGAATAGTTTTACTAAAAAGTAATAATAATAAAAATGAAAAAAAAGAATAATGTTTATTGAGTTTCTCCGTATTTCTCTTTCCAGATTGGGTCGTTAATTTGTAATTCTCTTCTTTGAACTTTTCCAACCATAGATTTTGGAATTTCGTCTATAATTTCAATTTGTTTAGGGCACTTATAATGCGTAATATTTTCTTTACTCCAAGCAATTAACTCTTCAGAAGTAATTTTACCCACTGATTCGTCTTCTAATTGAACCCATGCTTTTACTAGTTCTCCCGTTTCAAGATCAGGCAACCCAGAAACAGCTACTTCCATTACATCAGGGTGAGATCCCAATAGGTCTTCTACTTCCTTAGGAAAAACGGAATAACCCTTATATTTAATCATTTGCTTCTTTCTATCTCGAATAACCATCTGTCCTTGTTCGTCCATGTATCCAATATCTCCAGTTAAACACCAAGTTCGTCCTTCCCACTCCTTTAAGGTTTCTGCTGTGGCTTCAGGTCTATTTAAATAACCTTTCATTACTTGTGGACCACATACACAGATCTCTCCGGAAAAATCTATTCCGTAACCTTTTAATTGTCCCTTACTGAAATCTTCTGAATCGAATATAGCCCATTCAACACCAGGTAATGGTAAACCAATGGTACCAGGCGTGTCTGTTCCATTGAATGGACCTATACTTACTGCAGTTGTACATTCCGTAAGTCCATAAGCCTCAACAAGGTGTCCACCACCAATTGCCTCAAACGCATCCTTTACGGGTTTATGAAGCGGTCCCGCACCACTAACGCATAGACGAAACATTTTTTCCAATTTAGGCTCGGGATTCGCTTTTAAATAGCGAGTTAGACCAATGAAAAGATTTTCAACTCCGGGTAAAATAACTCCACCTTCAGGACCAACTTCTAATATAGTATCTACCACTTCTTTTAATTCCAATTCTTTTTTTGCGAAAAGAATGTTAAAATCTCCACCTTCAATAACGACATTTTGAACAATTGTCATCCCAAAAGCGTGGAACATGGGTAAAATACCGATACATGCAATTGGGTGTGTTGCATCGGGCATCCACATCACATTTTGCTTAGCATTAGTCACACAGTTGTAGTGAGTGATAATAGCAGGTTTGGGAACACCTGTTGTTCCTCCAGTCATTAAATAAACTGCCGGATCATTTAATGGATCAATTTCAACTTCCGGAATGTCAACTTCACCGCGTTTTTGGCACACATCAAGGAACTTAAGAGCGCCTGGAACTTCTCCCGAAGGAATCGTCCCATCAGCTAGCATTTGCTCCTTAACCGCTGGAGGTATCGCAGCTAAATCAATAATACAGGTAGAAATCACAAAGTCAAATTTATATTTATCTTGTATGGGTTTAATCAAACCATACATTACATCCATACAAATCAATCCTTTAGGTTTCACTTGCTGCAGTACATGAAGAATTTCTAGCGGTTTATATGTAGGATTTATCGGAATAACTATGGCTCCTAGTTTAACGGTCGCAAAATAAGTGATTGTAAATTGGAAACAATTTGGAAGTAAAATTGCTACAACATCCCCTTTTTTTATTCCTTGCCGTGATAAAGAGGTAGCGAGAGAATCCGTATATTTTCGCAGCACTCGATAATTCATGAATGTTTTTGCGAACCATATAGCTTTGTTCTTTCCAAACTCTTCACACTTTTGATCAAACCAGTCCCCTAAACTAATAACGGGAAACTCTGGATGTTTTGGGACGCCATCTTGGTATTTCTTAAGCCAAGGTTTACTATCATCAACATGCCATTTAGGTACTGTCATAAAATTTCTACTCTTAACATAAGTTTTTTTTGTATTAATAACAATGGTGTGAATATATTTGATTTTTATATTTATAAATCTATTGTGCTATGATAAATTTTAAAACATAAAATTTAAATAAATTTACTTCCTTAATCTAAATTGAAATGGATTCACTTTCATCCACTTGGCATCCAATTGAAGGTGATTTAATCACACGGTGGGCTTATGATATAAATCCTGAAAAACCATGGCCCGAATACCCCAGACCGCAATTACAACGGAAAAACTGGATAAATCTTAACGGCGAATGGGATTATGTAATAACTAACATTTCAAAAAATAATCAGGAAATAACAAAATGGGATGGAAAGATTTTAGTTCCTTACCCCGTTGAATCAGCACTTTCAGGAGTGAAACGATCTTTATCTCCAAAACAACAAATATGGTATCGACGCACTTTTTTACTCCCGGAAGATTGGATAAAAAATTATAATTTTCCCGAAACCTCAAATATTTTGCTTCATTTTGGAGGTGTTGATTGGGAAACAACTGTTTGGATAAATGATCAGCATATTGGAACACATCAAGGCGGTGATATTCCTTTTTCCTTTGATATTTCAAAAGCTTTATATCAAGATCCAGAAAAACCAAATAAAATTGTCATTTCTGTATGGGATCCAACGGATAAAGGTAAACAAGAACGTGGAAAGCAAAAAATTCATCCTTATATGATATTTTATAATGCTATGAGCGGAATCTGGCAGACAGTATGGCTTGAACCCGTTAAAAACATCTCTATTGCTGAACTTAAACCGATTTCTGATTGTGATAATAAATCACTCCAATTAAGTATAAAACTCAATAAATTTCAGTCAAATATTGATTTACATGCAAAAATTAAAGTATTTGAAGCGAATATTCAAAATGATTCACTTGCTTCTCAAGTTTCAAACACTTCAAACACTTCAAATGACTCAATAATTATGGAAATTGAGATTCCTATTGTCGCTAAAATGTCCCATGCTCAAATTCATCTAAAAGAAGAAATTTTTCATCTTTGGTCTCCAAATTCGCCATATCTTTACAATATTGAAGTTGCTCTTCTTTCGGGAGATCAAGAGATAGATCACATCTACTCTTATTTTGGGATGAGAAAAATTGCTATACGAAAAGATTTACAAGGCATCCCGAGAATTGAATTGAACAACCAATTTATTTTTCAATATGGGCCGTTAGATCAAGGATGGTGGCCGGACGGTCTCTACACTGCCCCAACTAATGAAGCGATGTACTGGGATTTAGAAATGATTAAGAAAATGGGTTTTAATATGGTAAGAAAACATATTAAAATCGAACCTGCACTCTGGTATTACCAGTGTGATAGATTAGGTCTTTTAGTATGGCAAGATATGCCTTCAGGTGGGGTCTACGGGAATTGGCTTGGGCTATTGCAATTATTTTTTGCAAAATGCTTTAAAAAAGCGTGGTGCACTGGACGCAAAAGAAAGGATGTAAGAGCAAATTATTTTAAAGAATTACGCTCAATGGTTCAATATCTTTTTCATTTTCCGTCAATTGTAGTATGGGTGCCTTTTAATGAAGGATGGGGACAATTCCAAACAGAAAGGGTAACAAAATGCATTCGTGGATTAGATTCTACCAGATTAATCGATAGTGCCAGTGGATGGGTTGATTATAATGTAGGTGATATAAATTCAATTCATTCATATCTTGGACCCGATATTCCAAAATTAAAAGATGATCGGGCATTGGGTTTAACTGAATTTGGAGGTCTTGGTTTACCAATCCCAGATCATATCTGGAAAACAAAGCGGCGTAAATGGGGATATCGTAATATTTCTGATATTAAAACATTAAAAGAACAATATAAAGCACTTCTTACAAAATTAAAACCGTTAATAATTAAAGGATTGAATGTAGCCATTTACACACAGATTACAGATGTCGAACAAGAAGTAAATGGCTTGATTACTTATGACAGAGAAAAAATTAAAATTGATACAGAATGGCTTAAAATGCAACATAAAAAGCTATTTCAAGATTAAGGAAGGATAAAAACTATGAGTGATAATTTCGAAGAAGAGAGATTTCTAAATCCTAATAATACTTTACAAACAGAAAAAACAATTAAAGTAACTAAATTAGGTGCTCAAAATGTCTTGGTCTTATTAATGCTCACCATTTCGGGGCAAATTGCTTGGGCTGTTGAGAATACATGGTTTAATACATTTGTATTTGATGAAATAACACCGAATCCGGAACCTATTGCTTGGATGATAGCTCTAAGTGCTATCACAGCGACTTTGACTACTTTAGTCATGGGAAGTTTAAGCGATCGAACCCGTTCAAAATGGGGACACCGCCGTCCATATATTTTATTTGGATATGTTATTTGGGGAATCATTACAGCCATTTTTCCAGAAACAGCCCTATTAAAAAATGTGGGATTTGCAATTGTGTTAGTGATAATATTAGATTCTGTGATGACATTCTTTGGTTCAACTGCAAATGACGCTGCTTTTAATGCATGGAGTACAGATATTAGTGATTCGACCAATAGAGGGCGTGTTCAAGGAATTATTTCATTTTCAACATTGTTTGCAAATCTTATCGCATTAGGATTAGCTGGAATTATCATTGATACTTTCGGATATTTTATTTTCTTTTTTATTCTCGGAGGAACTGTTTCACTAATTGGATTAATTGCAGGTTTGATTATGAAAGAACCTAAATTTCCGGATGAAACTATCCAAAAACCGAAAGAATCATTATGGCGGGGAATTATAAATGCATTAACACCACAGACGATTCGGAAAAATAAAATTCTCTTTCTTTTATTTCTGATTATGGCTATATCAGGAATAGGAAATCAAATCTATTTCCCTTATTTGTTTATCTACATGGAATATAATTTGGGTTTTTCAAAAACGATGATTAGTATTGCCGGGGCATCTGCAATTTTAGTTGCTTCCATTGTATCTATCGGAATCGGAATGATTAGTCATAAGTTCAATCGCAAACCCCAACTGGAGCTAATGTTATTTGGTACTGGAATTATGCTTCTACTATTGGCATTTTTACATAACAATATACTTTTCGTTGTTGGTTTTGCATTACAGCTTTGTTTTCAGATAGGATCGGGTATTATTCTCATGTCTTGGCTTCAAGATCGATATCCCAAAGGTGAAATTGGAAAATTCCAAGGTGTACGCATAATATTTATGGTTGCAATTCCAATGGTTTTAGGTGCTCCTCTTGGATCGTTGATAATTCATAATTTCGGAATTCCTGCAATTATTGGTGGAAAAGCTGGCTATATTCCCACTCCAGAAATATTTCTTTTTGGCGCAATGATTATTCTTTTATCATTAATTCCTCTTTATTTTATCCCAAAATTTGCAGGCAAGATTCATTTAAAAAATATTGAATAAAGAGGATATTTTTTGGATACTTCGTTGCGGCAAAAGAAGCTCCGACATCTAATCCATCTTCAAAGTTTTTCGCTAAAACTTCCTTAACTGTCTTAAATCGCTCGTCGCAAAATCCATTTATTATTACTTTATCTGCCATTTTTTTTTAGTATTTTATCTTTTAATTAGTATTTATTTTTCCGCAACAATATTTATACTTTTTTCCGCTTCCACACGAACACGGCTCGTTTCTTCCAATCTTTTTTGTTTTAAAGGGTGCTGGAGCGTTAATTTGGTGCTCAGCTTTAAATTTTTCTGCTATACTTTTAAAACGAGGTAATGTGCGAGAATAAAACATCTTCCAACCTTTGCATAGAACGCTTAACTCTTTTGAAAAGTTAGGCGCGCCAAAGCGAAATTTTTGGCAATCTCCATGACATAAATTAAGATAAGGGCATAAATCGCATTCTTTATTCCAATCTGATTTTTGATTTCCAAAACTTTGATACTTCTCAGATAATAAAAGGTCTTCCCATGAATCTGTTTTAATGTTTCCTAATAATAGATCATCGCGTACAAAAAAATCACACGGATATACGCTACCGTCGTATTCAACAACAAAATATTGAACGCAACTTTTTCCCATATAACAAACGTTATAGTGTCCGTAAACTAAATATTCCATAATTGAGTCGAATAAACGAATCGAAACCCTATTCACATCTTCTTTAATCCATTCCTCGAATAACTCAGAGAGAAATTTACCCCAATCTTCTCCATTAATAGAAAAAGGTCTAAGATTACCCTCCTCATCAAACTCCACGCAGGGAATGTATTGATGGAAATAAAAACCGTTATTGCAGTGATATTGGTAAATTTCTTTTGCTTTTTTTACCGTTTTGTTGTTAATTAACGTCAGAATATTAAATTCAACGTTGTGTCGTTTAAGACGCTCTATTCCGCGCATGACTAAGGCATGGGTTGGTTTTTGACTAATTGTTTTTCTATAGTGATCGTGAAGATATTCCGGTCCATCCAAACTGACACCCACAAGAAATTTGTATTCCCCAAAAAACTTAGCCATTTCCTCCGTTATTAAAGTAGCGTTGGTTTGAAGTCCGTTACTTATTGAAGAACCAGGTGGGGCGTATTTTAGTTGGAATTCTACGACTTTCTTAAAGAAGTCTATACCTAATAAAGTAGGTTCTCCACCTTGCCACCCAAAAGAATATTGTTTATTCTGATCAGTGCCCATATAACTTTTAATCATGATTTCCAATATCTCATCAGACATTCGAGGTTTTTTCTTTACATTTTCTAGGTGATCTATGTAAAAACAGTATTCGCATCTAAGGTTACAATCTGCCGAAGCGGGTTTGATTAATAAGGAAAACGGTTTCATGATATCCTTCTAATATTATATATTAATAGAGTATGTTTAGAAATTCAAAAAGAATCTTAAATCTTATTCATATAAGCATTAGTTCCATTATTATTTAGAATTAGGTTTAAATCGAATAACCGTTTTATATGATAAGAATGCAAAACTTATATAAAGGAGTTTAATGTAATTATCAATTACTATAAACAATTATTACAAATTTGGTGGAAATGTAATGTCATCCGAGTTTGAACGAAAATTAGAGAAATATGCTGAAGTGATATTAAAGGTAGGGTTAAATCTCCGACCTAAGCAACGTTTGCTTATTGGAGGGCCTTCTGTTGCCGGTGATGGTATATCTTTTGGAACAGCTCCTTTGGTACGAATAATTGCGAAAAAAGCATATCAAATGGGAGCAAGATTAGTTGATGTGATATGGGCAGATGAGCAAATGCGCTTGATTCGATTTCAATACGGTCCTAAAAAATCGCTTAGAGAATATCCAAAATGGAAAATAGATGCGAGACTCGAGAATCTTAAAGCAGGAGA
>JABCSY010000104.1 GCA_018238625.1 Promethearchaeota archaeon | reverse complement strand
ATGATTCGTTTTTCTTTTTTAATTTCTTTAATTGTTTATATGAGTTTTCGTTTAGTGAAATTGTTTTTTGAGTCATTATTGATTATATGCAATTTTAATTATAAATAGTTAACTATTTACTGCTATTTAATATTACGCAAGACATCATTGTTTGGGAGAAAATCTGGGTTTAATGAGTTCTTTTGTATTTGATTGGTTAGATGATATCTTTGAATAAATATGATTTAGTAATACAATAAAACTTTTTTTTTAATTCTCATTATGGGAAAAATCATACCGAATAGGACAAATTTATTACCTTGAGTAGCTACAGTAAAAGAATTTATAAAATAAAAAAAAAATTAAAAAAATTAATTATTTAGTATTAGCTATTTCTCTGCCGAATTCTACGCATTTTTCTATACTTTCATCATCAGGGTTCCACATAGCACGTATACCGTCGTTAATTACAGAAAAACCACTCTTTTCTAAATGTTCCTTTATAACCTTTATTGATTCTCCACTCCATCCATAACAGCCGAATGACGCCGCTTTCTTGTTTTTAAAACGCATTTCTTTAATCAATTCCAAAATTTCGGCGATACCAGATAGAACTCCTCCACCAATAGTAGGTGAGCCCACAAGAATAATCCTAGATTTAAAGATCTCTGTAATTAAGTCGTTTTTATCGGTTTTTGCTACATTATACAATTTAACATTAACTTGCTTATCAATTTCGCGAATTCCTTTTGTAATTGCTTCGGCCATTCTTTTTGTTCCATCCCACATTGTACCGTATAATATTGTAATCTGGTTTTCTTGATAATCGTTAGCCCAAGCTAAATATTTTTCTACGATTTGGGTTGGATTGTCTCTCCAAATAACACCATGACTTGTTGCAATAATATCAATAGGGATTTTAAGATCTAAAACTTCCTTGATTTTTTTATCAACAAACATACTGAACGGTGTAAGAATATTAGCATAATATTTTAAGCACTCTGCATAAAGTTCATCTTGATCAACTAGATCGTTATACATAAATTCAGTAGCGTAATGTTGACCAAAAGCATCGTTGCTGAACAAGATATTGTCTCCCGTTAGATAACATGCCATGCTATCAGGCCAATGAAGCATCTTCATTTCTACAAAGATTAATTGTTTACCATTTCCTAGATCTAACGTATCCCCCGTTTTTACCACTTGAAAATTCCAATCTTTATGATAATGTCCCTTTATTGACTTTACACCATTTGCAGTACAATATATTGGCGTCTCTGGTATTTTTTCCATGAGTTCCGGAAGTGCTCCGCTATGATCACTCTCCGCGTGATTTGTAATAACGTAATCAATTTTATTTAAGTCAACTTCTTTAGATAGATTCTCGATAAATTCTTTCGAAAAAGGCTTCCAAACAGTATCAATTAGTACAATTTTCTCTTCCTTAATTAAGTAGGAATTATAAGTAGAACCACGATTCGTGGAATATTCGTCTCCATGGAATTTTTGGAGTTCCCAGTCTACTTTACCCACCCAATAAACATTATTTTTTACTTTAAAGCTCGTAAACATCACCCAATTAATTTATTATTATTATTTAATAATTAACAATATTTTTCTTTCTTTAAAAATAGCGTTTCTCTAAAATATTAGCGATTAATGTTAGAGACGATCTATTATTTTTTCCCTTGAAAAGTAATCTGCTAAATAAAGAGGTTCTGGTTGTCTATGGTTTTTAGTTGTTTTTAACGCAACTTTTATAGATAAATCTAAAATTGTTTTGCACCCAACGCTAATAAAGATAGGTTTCATACTATCGTTTAAACATACAGCATTTCCTATTAATTCTTGAGGTGAATCAGTTGCTTTTTTTGGATCATAAGCCCAGACCGGCACTTTTTTCCCTTTTTCTCTCTTTAATGTTTTCCACTCTGAATATCCAATAAACGGATTTTTTGCTACACCAAAAGTTGGGACGTCTAAAGCTAAACCTAACTGTACTGCCTCTCCAAATCGTTTAGGATGGATAATTCCGTGGCCATCGCACATAATAATATCTGGAGTTTCTGGAAGCTTGTTTATAGCTTGTGCAAGCAAGTTACACTCTCTAAAACCCAAAAAACCGGGTTTATAAGGGAATTTAATAATATCTTCCGCGAAACAATGATTTTCCATCTCATTATTTACCAAATTCCAGAGAACCGCACATGAAACCCCCCACTCTTCATTTCCTTTGTTATAATAAGAAATATCTACCCCTACAACCCATTCAATATCATTAATTTTTGTATTAATTACACTTTTTTGACTTTTTTTTTTTAAAATTAAACTATATTTCTTTTGAAATGCTTCTGCTTCATCTAAAGAAAAGTCCTTTTGAAGTAATTCGTGCTGCATTGATGAGTTATTATGAATCTTAACAAAGAATTTTTAATTATTAGAAATAATCAAAGATTAAGAAAAATACTTATCTTTTTGTAGTACTCATTAAAGCAATAAAAAAGGTTTCAAAAGAAATGGTAGAACGAAAATTAAAGTGGGACAAGTTAATTGGGCTCTCAGAAGATGAAATTAACAAAAAAGCACGAGAAATTCTTTCACTTATGACTATAAAAGAGAAAACTTGGCAGATGATTGGTGATGGTAAACTTGGTCTTCATGATGAGGTTTCGGGGAGTTCGGAATCAAGATATAATTATAAACCCGTTCCTGCTGGTGTTGATGATAATCTTGGGATTCCCGGTATTGAATTCACTGATGGCCCTAGAGGCGTGGCATTGGGCAATTCTACTTGTTTTCCTGTTTCTATGGCAAGGGGGGCAACTTGGGATTTGGAACTAGAAGAAAATATAGGAAATGCGATCGGAATCGAAGCAAAAGCTCAAGGAGCTAATTATTTTGGTGGCGTTTGCATTAATCTTCTGAGACATCCCGCATGGGGTAGGGCTCAAGAAACTTATGGCGAAGATAGTTTCCATCTTGGAGCCTTTGGAGTGGCCCTTATAAAAGGAACGCAGAAGCATATAATGTCATGTGTAAAACATTACGCGTGTAATAGCATGGAGAACATGCGATTTGATGTTGACGTAAAAATAGATGAACGGACCTTGAGGGAAGTGTATCTTAGGCATTTTAAAAAATGCGTCGAAGCAGGTGTAACATCCGTTATGAATGCATATAACAAGGTCAATGGAAAATATTGTGGCCACAATTCACATCTTTTACGTGATATACTAAAAACTGATTGGAATTTCAAAGGTTTTGTCATTACAGATTTTGTTCGGGGCATTCGAAACGGAATGGATGCAGTAAATGCTGGAGTTGATATTGAGATGCCTTTTGGAATTCATATGAAACCAATAAAGCTGAAAAGGCTGTTAGAGAAAGGGAAAATTTCGGAAGAGCAAATTGATGAAGCCGTTTTAAGAATATTGAGATTAAAACTCAAGTATGCTCATGAAGGAGATCCTGCGATATATAATATAGATAAAGTTGCGTGTAAAGAGCACATCCAGCTTGCATTAGATACCGCGAGGAAAAGTATAGTACTATTAAAAAATGAGAAAAATCTACTTCCACTAAATAAAAACAATATTAAAAAAATTGCAGTGATAGGAAAGCTTGCGGATACGCCTAATATTGGAGACAACGGCAGTAGCAGGGTTTATCCGCCTTACGTAATAACTCCTCTCGAGGGAATAAAAAAATCTGCTGGAAATACAATAGAAATAATACACAATGATGGAAGAAATATTGAGGATGTTGATAAATTAGCTCGTCAAACTGACGCTGTAATTATTGTTGTAGGTAACACAATCGATGACGAAGGCGAATATATTCCTCCTTTAGGAGGAGATAGGGATTCGCTTGAATTGGCAGAGGAAGACGAAAGACTAATATTAGCAGTTGCTTCAGCAAACGAGAAATCTATTGTCGTATTAGAAGGGGGAAGTTCAATAATAGTAGAATCTTGGAAAGATAATGTTCCAGCAATATTAATGGCGTGGTATCCTGGGATGGAGGGTGGCACAGCAATTGGGGAGATTATTTTTGGAAAATTTAATCCGTGTGGTAAACTTCCCATTGTTTTTCCCAAATCAGAAGATCAACTCCCCTTTTTTGACAAATTTGCAAAATCTATTGAATATGGATATTATCATGGATACAAACTAATGGATAAAAATGGATATGAACCTGCTTTCCCTTTTGGACATGGACTAAGTTATACAACTTATACTTATAAAAACCTTCGCAAGAATAACGAATCCATCCCTAAGAATGCTGAAATAGAGTTTTATGTGGATATTACGAACGATGGACATATAGCGGGAGAAGAAATCGCACAATTATATATAAGTTATAATAACTCTTCAGTTGATCGCCCAATTAAAGAATTAAAAGGATTTGGGAAGGTACATTTGAACCCTGGAGAAACCAAAACGTTAACCTTAATGCTTAGAGCAGAAGACCTATCGTATTACGATTCTAATAAGAAAAAATGGGTTATTGAACCAATTGAATATATTGCGAATGTTGGCCCCTCTTCTAAAGAGGAGAGTTTTATATCAACATCGTTTAGAATAACATAAATTGATAGAACAATAACCGATCAAGAACGAAAATTATTCAATTATATATTCAAGATGTTGAAAGTAGTATTGATCGCCCTCCAAAAGAATTAAAACAATTTGAGAAAGTGAAACTCGAACCAAATGAAAGAAAGTATATGCATTTCTAAGTCCGATAATCTTAAAAGTAAGAGAATGTTTCGATACCTATGAAATCTCTATTGGTTTTGTTTTCATATCATCATCATAATACTGAGAAAATCGCTAACGTCTTCGCAAAAGTTCTTGATGCACAAATAAAAACGCCACAGCAAATAAACACTGAAGAGCTTCAAGAGTATAATCTAATAGGCTTTGGCTCAGGGATATATGGTGCAAAACACCATAAAGATCTGCTTGACCTTGCCGATATACTACCCCAAGTCACCAACAGGAAAGCATTCATTTACTCAACCAGTGCATTTACGGGAGAAGCCAAAGTCGCCAAAGATCACTCGCTGCTTAGGGAAAAACTGCAATCGAAAGGTTACATGATCGTTGATGAATTTGCTTGTAAAGGTTTTAACACAAATAGTTTCATGAAATATTTTGGGGGAATGAATAAGGGTAGACCTAATGCTGAAGACCTCAAACATGCAGAAGAGTTTGCTCAGAACCTGAAGCAGAACCTACAAAAGAAGTGAAACTTGAACTCATGAATTCTTTCTAACTTCTTATAACTTATTAGGTTGTGTTATTATTACTGGGAATATTCCCAAAAAAAATAGCTTGGACTTCTGTTCCTCCACCATATTCATTCACTACCAGATTAAACTTAGCTAGTTTTTATCCTATAAGTTAGCAAAACCTAATTCTAATTAGGCAACATTCTATATAATCCTTATCAGAAGGCATTCTATAAAAATTGATGATCAATAATATATACATCAACAACGCATACTTTCAATAAAAGATTTATATTAATTCTTTTATAAATATTAAAAATTTATACTCGTCTACCTTTTTAATAATAAATAGAATCTTTTCTAATAAAGATAATAATTTTTAAAGAGACACAAGATTGGTTCGACCCCCAACTGAAAAAAACATCTGCTTGCGCTGTAAAGGAGCGAGATTATTATGTGGTAAGAAAACATGCCCAATCTTATTAAAGAAATCTGTCTTGAAATCACTTGTCCCATTTGAATTTGATAAAACATTACGAAATGTAGAGCTTTCTGGACCTAGCCCTCCGGGATTTTTCGTCGGTCATTTCAATTATCCTAATGTGTATCTAGGACCATTGGTTCCTTTCCAAAAATTTGAAATAGATCAAAAAATTTCGGATTACCACATTTTAGACGCTCCAGAACTGTGGTTTGGAAAAAGTATAGTTGATGTCATAGGATATAGAAGTAGTTTGGTAAGAAATAATTTTAAGATTAACGTCAATATTGGCAAAAGGAGCCGTAAAAACCCGCTCCCCATGAAGGCACAAAAATTGCTCGAAACTTCTCAAGAATTATCGATGGCAGCTCGTCCTGTAGATACGGAAACAAAGCTACCAAAAATGAATTTAAGAATGCTGATGGATAATCACGCGTTACCTATGGGGCCTACTGGTATGACTGAGAAAATAAGAATCACAGAGAATACAAAAGTCCATCCAAAAGTAGATTATTGCGTTGCAGATACCGACTTAAAAGCAACGGAAGCAGTATCAAAATACCTCTATTTTAAAGGACGCGTCCCAGAATCAACAATTAAAAGGGTTTTTTCAGCTGGTTTGTTAGGCGAAAAGAATAAGCGGCGAATTGTCCCGACTCGATGGAGCATAACCGCTGTTGACGACATCATCTCTAAAGCACTAATTAAAGAAATTAAAAGATTTCCGGAAATAAATGACTATCGTATCTTTGAAAGAACTTATTTAGATAATCACTTTAAAATACTTCTTTTTCCTGGCAAATTCACGTACGAGATGAACGAAGTTTGGGCGCCCAATACTTTGTGGAACATATCTCTCAATGGGAATATTCGCAATTTAAAACCTCAAATAATGACTGATTTTGAATTTTATAAGGGGAGAAAGAATTACGCAAGCAATATCACTGGCGCTTATTACGCAGCTCGAAAGGAAGTTTGTGAATATTTATACCGGATCGGAAGACAAGCAAGGATTCTAATCTTTCGCGAAGTACAAGGGGGTTACATAGTACCATTAGGTGTTTGGGTTATCAGAGAGACTGTAAAAAACGCAATGGAACTAAACAATCCGCAAATCCTTGATAATTTTGACGACTCGCTTAAAAGCATGGCGGAAGGTTTCATGGTTAGCTATAAATATTGGAAAAAGAGCAGTAAATTAATAAATTTCGTTAAAAATCAAAGAACTATAGATAATTTTTTATAAACTCTCTTATTTTTTTAGGTAAAAATTATTGTATAGATTATCTAAAATTTTAATTTTAATTTCGTGAGGTAAATAAATTGATTATTGATATGCATGTACATCCGTTTTGTAAGGAAGTTGTTTGGGACGATATTGATAAGATTGCTGGTGCAATGTATGGCTTAGACCCCTATAAGAGAAAATATATGTACAAAATGCTAAAAAGTTTAACTAAAAGTGTATCTATTGACGACTATATTGCTTCAATGGACAAGTATAACATTGATAAAGCAGTAATAGTAAGTTTTAATGTTAAAACTGCCTACGATATAATCCTTGTTTCAAACGACGATGTCGCCAATCTCGTAAAGTTACATCCGAATAGGTTAATTGGTTTTGCTGGCATTGATCCACCCGCTTCAAATGCCATGGACCAATTAGATTACGCAATTTCGTCTTTAGGCTTAAAAGGAGTTAAAATAGTACCGCCTGTTCAGAAGTTTGACATTTCAGATAAGAAATACGATCCTCTTTGGCGAAAAATGGTTGATTTGAACATTCCATTATGGACTCATGGTGGCCATCAGGTGAGTACTGGAGGCTCTATTGCAAAATATGGTCATCCAATGTTAATTGACGAGATGGCAACGCGAAACGAGGATTTAACGATTATTATTGGGCATATGGGAACACCTTGGTTTTGGGACACGTACTCTGTAGTTTTGAGACATCCTAATGTTTATACTGACATTTCAGCGCATCCAGAACTTTACTCCTATTTTCCTTGGGACGCTTACACTAAATATAATATAGAACATAAAGTACTATTTGCTTCTGATCATCCATTAATTCATTGGAGTAAAATAATTCCAGCAGCCAAAGAACTCTCAATTTCTGAGGGGTTTAAAAAGAGGATTATGGGGCTTAATGCGACCAAGATATTAAACATTGAGTAGTGGTATGAAATGATTTGGAAAACTTCTATAAATAAAATGACGGGTACTAAGTACCCATTAATTATGGCCGCTTTTGCCGGGTATGGTAAAACTGAATTTGCCGCATTGTTCTCAAATGCTGGTGGACTGGGGGTTATTACTGCCTTGAATTACCAGATCGGTGATTTTAGATCCGAATTGCGTAAAATGAAAGGATTAACGGACAAACCTTTTGGTGTTAATTTAACTGTGCTACCTCCGGGCGTGAGAGCTCTTAATGTTAAGGTATCAAAAGACGACTATTTAAAATATTTAGAAATAGCTATTAATGAGGGTGTGAAAGTTTTTTTTACTTCTGCTTACCAAGCTACTTATTTGGGAAAAAGGATTCACGAAGCAGATTGCTATTGGTTTCACAAATGTGCTTTGATTAGGCACGCTATTTCGGCTGAAAAAGCGGGAGCTGACGCTATTACTTTAATTGGAATGGAAGCTTCAGGTTTTAAAAATCCCTATCAACACACAACTTTAGTAAATATAACCATGACAAAACGATTACTGAAAGTTCCCATCATTGCCGCTGGTGGAATTGGAGACGCGCGTGGTTTCTTAGGGGCATTAGCTATGGGAGCTGAGGGTGTTTGCCTTGGTTCAGCAATCCTTACAACAGCTGAAAGTCCCGTCCCTAAAGAGATGAAGAAGAAGTGGTTAGAAATGGACATACTTTCCGAAGATTACCATGAAAAACTGTACCATCGAGATTTAAAAGCAACTAGGGTATTATCAACAGCTATAGTACATCAAAAAGAAATCGTTCCTTTAGGCGATTTTATCGAAAACATTATGGACGAGGCAGGAGAGATTTTAAAATCGTGGGGATTTAAAGAAAATCAATTAAATATTTCATCTAATTAATTATTAAACATCTACTAAAAAGAAATTAGATAAAAATAAAATAAAAAAGATTTTTAAAGCTCTATTGGTTCGAATTCTTTTAATTTCTTAACTTTTTTAACTTTTGGATTCATAATTAAATATCCTTTAATTACAACAGTAGATACTTGTCCTAAGTAATCGATATTCTCTAGGGGATTTCCTGGAACGACTTGAATATCAGCTGATTTTCCAACTTCAATACTCCCGGTTATATCACCAATACCAATATTTTCAGCATTACCTTTAGTGGCGAAATGAAGAGCTTCTTGTGCGGTCATATCCGTGTATTTCAAGAAGTTCTTTAATTCTTTCCAAACATTATAATGCGTGGCGTAAGGGACTGCTGCATCTGTACCAACTGTTAGTATAATTCCTTCTTTGTATGCTTTCTGTAATCCATTGATCATTCCTACTTCAATTAAAACAGCATTTTCTTTTTTTATGTCTGTTATTTTTGTCTCTTCTTTAGAAAGTACAGCCATACCCATACCTGCCGAAGTAGTGGAAGTTAAAGTAGTAAATCCTCGAAGCGATTTAGGATTATTTTTAAATAACGGTACTAAATCATCAGTTATTTTAGCACCATGTTCAATGCTGTCAACACCTCCTAAGAGTGCTTCCTTAATGCCGTGAGTTGATTCGCAATGAGTGGCAACTAATAATCCACCCCGATGAGCCTCAAAACACGCAGTCTCGATCTCTTCTATGGTCATTTGAGGTCGTCCAGCCTCGCCGACTTTTCGCGAATCCATAACGCCTCCAGTTGATAGGATTTTAATAAAATCTACTTCCTTTCTTAAATTTTTTCTTATCGCCTTTTTTACTTCTGTTGGAGAATCCGCAGTATACGCCATCATTCCACCGTGACCACCAGTTATACATATACCCATTCCAGCACAAACTAATCTAGGTCCTATTAACTTTCCTTTTTTTATTTTGTCCCTAAGTTTAAGATCTAAGTAGAACGGATCGCTCATCGTTCTCAAAGTCGTCACGCCCGCATTTAAAGCATTACTTGCGTTATTTTTCATCATGTTACTAAGCATTTTTTTGCCTAAGGGCGTTTTAAGTAATTTGGTTAATTTTTCCAGCGTTTTATCGCTTAAATTCATCAATTTCATAGGTTTTCCGCTTCCCGTTAAATGACAATGAGCGTTAATCAATCCTGGTAGAACATAGTCTCCCTTTAAGTCTACTTTATTGTAATTTTCTGGAATTTTGATATCTTCTTCTTTTCCTACTCCGATAATTAAACCGGGCGTTTCACCATCTTCTACAACATTTTTAATTAATATTACTCCTTTATTAATTATCGAACTCTTAAGATTACCGTCAATTATATTACAATTGATAAGCGCTAGATTTGCTTTAGGTTCTTTTTTTCTATATTTTAGTCGTTTTATCCCGCCTATTGTGAAAAACATTAGAATAATATCAATAGCACTTCCAATAAGAGCCATTGTCCAATACCAAACCACCGGCATCCAACTAGAATCCAAACGAGCAAGATTCAATGTTAAGTTGTACATCCCAAAACCGTAAATACCAAGAACATCTAAAATCCCTAATGGAATTCCTACAAAAGGTATAAACCATGGAAAAATATTAAGTAATCCAACAATCGTATGTGCAAGAGCACCTAACGCTCCTTCCAACGTGCCGTATGTTATCCACGCAAATAAAGAAATTAGAATTGTTAAAAAAAGTAGAAATACTATACACTTATTTAAATTATATGATGATCCTTCATTCTCGTTCATAATTTTATGCCAAATATTATTACTTTTAGAATTTAATAATTTAATTTTTAATAGATTAAAATTGTTCCTTTAGTATAATAATATTAACTTATTAAACAAACAATTGAAAGGGATTTAGTTTGTCGGATAAAACCATTGTATATTGGGTTGAGAAACGCTAAATTCAATTAGGCAATTTGAAGCAGCAGTATGAGCTAATTAAGATTTGAATTAAAAAAATTATTTAACTATTTCGTTTTTTTCTTTCCCAAATAAATTACCAAGAATATTGATTTTTCCATTAACAATACCACGCGATAAATACATGAAAGGAGTATCTATAATACCAAAAAACCATTTTGTAAGCATTTGACCCCAGATTATACCTAACACGATATCTAGCGGTAAAACACCACCAAACGCAATAGATACAAAAAGTATACTATCTAATGCTAGAGTTGGAATGTCGCTAAATACGTTTCTTATCCATAGGTTTTTACCCTTAGTAATTTTTTTAAGTTTCGCAAACAATAATGCGTCAAGGTTTTCAGTTATTAAAAATGAAATCCAAGATGCTATTGTTATTCGAATAGTTGAACCAAGAAAACTCACCCAATAACTTTGAGCTTCAGACCCCCAAAAAGGAGCTCCTGGAATTTCAATGCTGAACCAAATAAAAAACACCATTAGAACTTGCGTGATAAATGCTATAAATATCATTCTGTGCGTCTTTTTTCGACCGAAATTTTCATTTACCATGTCCGTTATTTGAAATGTGAAAGGAAAGATAAGTACTGCTACTGGTGCGGTGATCTGATAATCTCCTATGCTAAAATCTCCAATCTTTGCGGCTAATATTTGCGACATAGTAATAAATAAGATAAACAAAGCGATAGCCACATCTTCTCGTTTTTGCATTTTGATGTATTGACTAATAAATATCGTGGAAATGAAAATAACAACAATCCATAGCAGAAATACAATCCACATTTTGATCACTTAGTTTTTGTTGACAATTTATATTATAAATTTAATCATTCATTTCTTTAAAAGCTCTCCAATAATACGATTAATGAGAAGGGATTGTTAACAAGAGTAAAAAAAATATTCTATTTGGTTAGAAAACTAAATTTTAAAAACTCGATTTTCCATTTGATATTATATAATATTTAAATTTCATATTTATAAACAAATTAAGGAATCTAATAATGAAAATTAGCAGAATTAGACCATACTCAGTAACAATTATCTTATCCTTAGTAATAATCTCTAATAGCACTGTTTTGATAAGCGAATTTAATTCAAGAGGGAATTTCAATCCAAGATACTTAACTAACGATTTAAATTCTCAGGCGGTGAACCGAACTGGAAAGATATTTACAAATGTAACAAGTATTAGCTCAGATTGCTATATTAACCGAGAACAACCGAATTTAAACATTCAACCAAGCGTGTATATTCCTAACTACAATCTTTCACATGCTAAAATGTATTTCGAAAATATTACTGCTATGAATTACACAAAAGAAGTTGAAGTCGATCCTACTCAATTTATTTCAAGTTCTGAGGAAAGTCCTCTCTATATATATCAAAAGTTCTCCGTTCAACTAAGCCAATTTGTTAATAATATAAGCATGTTTATTCAAGATATAGTTAATACATATAACTTTACTGAAGAAAATTCGTGGGAAGTCGCTATAGTGAACTGTACTCTCGAAGGAGCTCCCAATAACAAAACTTTGGGCGAGCTCTCTATACCGCATCCTCTTAATATAGCAGCTCATTGGGAACATTTTGATTTTTTAAATTCTGACAATGGGCCCGTGTTTCTTAATATTTCGGAAACATACTATACTAATGAAAATGGTATTAATAAATACTGGTTTGCATTTAGAATAAAAATCCCTCCTAATGATCAGGTATACGGAGGAGGACCGAAATTCCTATATTTTAATCCCGATGGAGGCGCTTCAGATGAAGTTGGTGAAGGAGAAACATATCTTTTTTATAATGAGGTATGGAAAGAAAACTTTACTATAAATGATGTTAATGAAATAATTGGGCCAATAAATAGTACAATCTTAGGAGGAGATTTAGAATCCTTTAAAAATTTTGATAATAATAGATATAATTGTAGAGCAGATACGACGAACTTGACAATCGGGATGAATTTTAACATCAAAAATGTATCGTCTGGTATTTTAGATGAGGATGAAGTTAATAAGTATGCAAACGTTCCTTTCTGGCAATTAGTTTGGCGTTTAACTCACTACCAATTACTAAATAGCATAGATTTCTATTTAGCTACAAATATTAGCGATATCATAAACATTAATACGACAATGCTTTCAATAAAAAACTTTACAAACGGTCAGTGGTTCGATATTTCAGATAAAGTAGATATCAAACAGGAAAATGAATCAATAATTAGCTATAAAATATTTGAATACGACGAAAAAATAACCTTCCTTGAACATTTCATTAATTATTCAGATAGTAATTCAATGGAATTTCAACTTTATTATCTTGGCACAAATCAATTTGATGTTTCCATTAATTTCTTTACAGTAAATTTTGGTGAAAGATTGCTATTCAATGACACAATCTTACCTTACGATCCACTTATTCAAGAATTAGAATTTCCAACTAACCTAAATGAAGGCGCTTTAAATGGTACGGTCATTGGAGATTTAAATTTGAACGATTTAAAATTAAACGATGACAAATTCTTCAGAGCGCAAGCAGACACTAATAATCTATCGATAGAATTTAAATTTAATATTCTTGAGGATGTAGATTTATCGTTGTGGGACATTGATTTCTATGATTGGGGCTTTGATTATGGTATAAGAGTGCCTCCTCTTTATCCTTATCCATATATTCCTCAAATAGATTTTCGAACGAGTTCTAATGTAAGTATTGATAATGCAAACGATTTGTCTTTAGCATTAATTGAAATTTACAAGGGAAATGTAAATTACACTTTCCTTTCAGATGAAGAAAATGAAGAAGAATGGCTACAACTAAGTGGAGGTAATAAATCTCTAGCATTTAAGGAAGAAACTACCACTAATGAAGTTTTGAAACCATTATACACTTGGATTATGCTCCAATTAATAAATTCTAGCGATGACAATTCCATTATAATTCGCTTCAGGTATTTAGGGAACGGAACATTTGAAAATTTCAATGTATCGATTGATGAGTTTACTCTCAACTTATACATACAGAATACGATCACTTCAGATATTACCTCAAAAATTGGATTTGGACTTGATAATAACAACTTAAAACCTTCTGACATAAAATTAAAGAATTTTGGATTTGATGTTGTTGATAATGGGGCTCGTAGAGGAATCTGGGAAGGTGATATCGATCTTGGTGCTCCTCTCCAGGGATTTTTTGAGTTTAATGTTAGTTCCCTTTGGAATTTCATAAAATTCGATGTAAATGGAACGTATGAGGTTTATAAAGTTCAGGTTCTAATAGAGTTCCTTGAAAACCCTGATAGTCAATATAAAGTTGGAAACCATCCTTTTTTAGTGAGGGTTCTTAGTGGAGATGGAAGGCCCTTAGAAAATCTGAATATCATT
>JABCSY010000103.1 GCA_018238625.1 Promethearchaeota archaeon | reverse complement strand
AAAAAAACACCAAATTATGGTACTATTCCAATTTCACCAGGCATTTTGCTCCCTTCATTTAATAATTGTAAAGAATTTAACTCATTTTTCTTTAATTTGAAACCGATCTATTTAATTATATTACATTATACTTTTAAGCTACTCAATTTAAAAAAAAAAGGAAAATATATGATGTCTTAGTAATAGACATCTAATTATGGTCCTGTACCGTCATGACCAGGCATTTTTTCTCACTTTGTTTGTTATGTGAATTGTATTTAACTAATTTTTTTTTAATTTCAAGCTTATTTATTAATTAGACAAAATTTATTTAAACTCCTAAAAAAAGTGAAAAGTGATTAGCATAAGATAACCAACTCATGCTCTTGGGGATTTTTAAATGTAATTTTTATAAATGTTAGTCAAATCAATTCTAAATTCTTTACATCATCAAGTTTAGTCTTAGACGCTCCAGTGAAAAATGAAAAAAACTATGAAAGGAATTCTTCGATGCATATACAATGAAGTATCATATTAAATCTGAAGGTAAAATTGGATTAATGAGAAGATATCGAAAATCTTTAACTGAAGGAGGGTCTCCGTATTTGTGCTTTATGAGATTGGTTCCAAGGTTATATAAAAAAGCGTTTTTTGAATAAACTGGGTTAGAGATTCTTTTAAGTTGATTTTTTATGGTTTCTTTATTAAAAACTTCAAAATTTGTTCCATATTGCATTAATTCATCATCGTTATATTTATCAATAAGAGCATGATATGCAAAATTATACCAAAAAAGTGTTATTTTCCCTTTTACTTTGTTTTGTGCCATCATTATTTCAAGAGAATCTTCGTTTGATGAATCTGGGCACAATTCTCGTAAACTAATTTCTACTGCTTCCCGATTTGAAAAGAGCATATTTATTGCTAAATCTGCGATCCCTTCTGAGAGTATTAATTTAGGGCTATGTATCAGTAATAATGAGTGTTCATATTGATTTAATTCGCGGTATAACACTTTTTCTTTGATAGCAAATTCTGTGTGGTGTCCTGGATAACCCTCATGTGCGGCACCAGACAAAAACGCTGTCCAATACATATTATAATTTGGGTTAACCACTATTCGGGAACGAAAATTACCCAAATACCAATTGTAATAACTCCATTTTACTTTATCATTATTTTTGACTAATTCCAAAACAATTCGTTCTTTTTGAGGTAAAAGATCAACAAATAACTCTTTAGTTCGCTCTCTCGTGATGTTGAGAGCTTTTTTATATAATTCAGATACTTTACCCTCAGGAACAGTTCGTTGAACTTTTAAATCGTTTATTCGTCTTTCTAAGCTTCCAAGACCACCATACGCTGTGTTAATCTCTTCTTTTAAGTTATCTAATTCAGATTCGTTAACTGGGTGTAAGACTACATCATATAGCCTTAAAAATTGCTCCTTAAAAGGAATATCGATTCCGATTAGGATTTCAATCGAAGTCCTCATCGCCGTTAACATTTTCTCTATATACCGCTCGCGTTTTATATCGTAACCTTGTTTAAACAAACCTTTTTGTAAAGCTTTGCAATCGGTTAGAAGTTTGTTTGGTGAAGTTAAAACCTCATTGTCAACGATTTTACGAATTTTTTTTGGACCTATATAAAAATCTACATATCCCTTATTGTGTTTGTCAATTCGAAGCGGCAAAAGTAAAAATTCTGTTTCAAACATGGAAATTTCGTCTTTAAAAAGTTAATTAAAATAACAAAATTATCAATAATTATTAAAGTTTATAAATAAAAATTAGAATTTTTTACTAAGCTTCCCATGAGAGTAATAACCGTGGATTAAAAAGAATTTCCTTTTTATGTTTACGGAAAAAGGAGGATAAATTTAGATAAAAACCTATTTATTTACCACGGCCTTTATTTGCGCCTAAGCTCGGACGCGTCTTTTCAGAACCCCATCCTTTTTTATGTAACCCTCGAGCTTTCTTTCCTGAAGAGGTCAAACCCCGGGAAACTCTCCTTTTATGAGGTGCTTCGCAAATCCAATTAATTTTTGGGTCTGCTTTTATTACAGGATGCGATGGATCTACAAGTATAACCTCGTAATACCAACTTCGTCCGTCGGCATATACTTTATAACTATTGAGTACTTCCATGTTGGGATATTTACGTTGTACACGTTCTTCAGCTACCCATTGTAAATTTTTACCCGTAGTATATTTAGAAACACCCATCGCGCGAGGCTTTCTACCTCGTTTCGGTCGAACCTTGTGCATGCCCCCTTTTCTGATTCTCGCTCGAACAACGATGTAGCCTTGTTTAGCTTTATAGCCAAGAGTTCGTGCCCTATGCAATTTCGTCGGTCTTTCAACCCGTTCGACAGACTTTCCCTTTCTGTATTTGATTCCTCTTTCCCAGTGATTTGTTTGATATCCAGTTTCATGTTTTTCGAATGTTTCTTTTACATAACTATATCCCGATTTAGTCAATTTAGGCAATCTCCAATAGCAATCTAATATTAATAAATATTAAAATTATGTAAAATTAATTAATTTTATTATTTTGTTGGCTTTTTGAATTGGTCGTATTATTTAAAATATTCACATCTTTTATTTGCAGTTATTAAATTTGGTTATATTTTTATTATAATTTCTATAATTGCTAAAATTTAAGTTCAGCGGGTATAGTTTCCATTTCGAAGGGGGTATAAGTTAATCTTTTCCAATTTTTACTAACAGATATTTTTATAATTTTAATTGGATTTTTATAATTAACAAACTCTCATAGAATTTACTACTATAGGAAATCGATTTGCAAATGGAGAAAACGGGAAAAAACAAAAACGGTGAAATGGTAAAAGAAGAAAAGGCAAAAGAGAAGGTGCTTAAAAACTTAGAGAAAAATATAGAGGTTATTAATGAAGACGGTTTGAAATTGTCGTACGATAAAGCAAAATTAGAACGTCAATTTCCTAGATTAATACACGAATTATCTGAAAAGAATAGTTCTTTAAAGATTAAGTCAGTCGATTACGAGATTGAACGATGTGATGAGGAGCCACACTTGGTTCAAGTTAACGATTATTGCGAGGATTTACGAAATCTTGGTGCAATTGATTTCATTAGGCGTTGTACGAAAGACGAGGAAGCATTTGCTATTTTAGATTATCTTTTAGAAAGAAAAGAATTAACCCTCCAAGAATACAATATCTTAAAAATTCGGATAAAAGAAGAGGGGGGTTTAGAGAAATTAATAAACGAGTGTGGCGGTTTAAAGACGCCTGGCTACTTTGAAAGGAAGTATCATAGAGCAAAAAATTTAACTAATAACGACCTTAATAAAAATAAGAATTTAGATTAATGATGAACTTATGACAATAGATAAGAGCTAAGCTCTAGCGATGACGTTGTCGCCCCAATCTGAAATTTAAATCTTAATTAAGGGTTATTTTCGATCTGAGCTTTAAAGTTTAATCCTTTATTAGTTAAAAAGTAGCCATCATCGTTTTTTACAACGAGTAGGAGGTCGAGGAGAACTGGTAATCGTCCCTTAACGCAAGCCATTGGAAGTCCAGAGAAGATCTTTATAGTTTCGCAATCTTTCGCTCCATTATCTATGGCAAAAAAGATGTCCATACCCATATTCCCCAGTAAATACTTTATATCTTTGAGAGAGTCGTCGACTTTACTCATGTTATTTCCCTTTTGGTTTTTGCTTTTTTGCTACGACGGGTTTTGATTCTTTCGATAAGGATTTTCTTAAATATTCGGGGAATGCGGTTGTTATTTGGATATTTGCTTTTAAAAAGATGTAACTCTCATTTTTAAACTTTAATTCTTCAATAATATCGTGTTTTTTTAGAAAATTTAACGACGAATTTAAATGGTCTAAAGTCGTTTTGGAGACTAACTTTGGTAGCTTATCACTATCTATTAGCCCATGCCTTAATTCTGAAAGTATATTATATTTTTTAGGGTCAGATACTATTTGAAATAATGTAAAAGTATCTTGTTCTAATTCTTTCTTACTTTTGTTCTCATAACTACTAAAAAATTCTTGGACTTTCGGAAGTAATAATTCTATTAATTCGGGTTCAATTAGTTCAGGAGTTTCGTCGATGTATTCTATGACGCTATCGGGAGGGATTCTTTCAGCGTTAACCTCTTTAAGTAGTAATACATATTTTTCTACAATTCCAATCTGATTTATGAAGATAAACTGTTTTCTAACAAGCGTATCAATTAATTCTTTAAAATCTAATTCTGGAAAGGCGTCATTATACCATTCTCTTAAGCCCTCTAGCGTAGTTGGGCCTCTGGATAACCTTTTTAGTGTCAGGAACATGTGTTTTTTGTTCAATAATGTTGCAATCTTTTCTTCTTCGCTTTTTTCTCTAGTATCTTCAAGTACATTCCAGTATAATTCTTGAACCCATAGTTTAACCAAAGCATTGTATTTATAGATAACCTCTTTATCTTCTTCTTCAAAGTTATTAATGTCGGAAATGTAAAATGCAGCAAAAATCTCTTCTGTTTTTAAAAGCTTTTCTGAAAATTCTAAGCATAATTTATGCACAATTTGTTCGATTTCTTGAGTAGTTTGTTCATCGAAGATAATTGAAACCATTAACATGTCTTTATTCCCCCGTGCCCAATCTGAAGAAATTTCGAAGTAATAATTATTTGAGTTATTTTTCTCGAACGAGTGGGTGAAAAACCCTTCAGAGACTGTTTGATCCATTATGTTTGCGATTCTGATTGAAAGTTGATCGTCTAGCATACTATCTGGATAGGAATAAAAAACTAGTGGGCCGATTTTTCGATGAAAATAAGATAATGCAACGATGGGTTTCAATTAATTTAACTCCATTAAGTGTTATATTTTCAATATCTTCATGGTTAAATTATTTATAGTATTACCTAGAATAAATTAATATTAAAAATTATATATTCGTAAGGATAAATAAATTTATCTTACATAGTCATCTATTACTGTAGTGTAAAATATATTGTATTAATATTTCAATAAATTAAAACTAAAAAGTTAAACCGAAAAAGATTATGTGTCCAATAAAACTAGTAGGATTTGATTTGGATGACTGTCTTTTTGATTCTACGACGCTTTCTCAACAAGCAAGAATTGAGGGTATAGACGCGATGATAAACTTCGGGTTAAAAATTGATCGCCAAAAAGCTCTCATATTAATCGATGAAATCGTTAAAGAATATGGAAGCAATTCTCCGAAACATTACAATTATTTTATTAGAAGATTAAACGAGCTTGAAAAGTTTTCTATTTCATTCATTGATCAGGTTAGATATATTGCCGCTGCTGTAATGGCTTATCACGCCCAAAAAATTAAGCTTATAAAGTTATACGACGATGTAATAAGTTGCTTAGAGAAACTTAAAGAGAATTCTATTAAAACAGCAATTATTACGGATGGGATCCCTATCAAGCAATACGAAAAAATATTAAGGCTTGATATTGACGATTTAATTGATTTAGTCGTTATATCAGACGAAATCGGGATTAGAAAGCCAAACCCCAAACTTTTCTCGTACTGCCTAAATAAATTCAATGTAAAAGGTCACGAGACAATTTACATTGGAGATAATATATATAAAGATATAGTGCCTGCTAGACTAAACGACATTCATAGTGTATACATACATCGCGGTGGTAAATACGATACCAAAATAACAGGTGAACAGATTCCAAATGAATATAAACCTGATTACGAAATCTCTAAGTTGGATGAACTCTTTGATATAATTATTGACATAAATAAAAAATTTTATATTGGTAAAGTGTAACTATGCGAATTGCGTGTATTCAGCCAGAAGTTTTCCAAGAAAGAGATAAATGCTATTTTGAAGTAGAAGAAATATTAAAAAAATTAATCAAAGAATTTGACAGCTGCGACATTGTATGTCTACCCGAAAGGTGGGTAAATTTAACAAACGGAAAAGAACTAAACTTACAAAATGAAAGAGGAAATAATTACAACTTTATTAAAAATCTGGCTAAAGAGTACGGTATAAGTATAATCTCAGGAGCTATTTGGGAAAGAAGGAAAAATTCTATCAAACCGAGAATTACTAGTTATTATTTTAATAAAGACGGGGAAGAGATTGGTAGACAAGATAAAATCCACTTATATTCTTACGAAAGACAAAATTTTGAACCCGGAAAAGAGTTAGTGTTATTTCCATTTAATAAAATTTATTTTGCAATTTTAATTTGCTTTGATATGGCTTTCTTTGAAACGCCCAGGCTGGCTGCTGAAAATGGAGCGGAGATTTTATTCTCCCCTACGCAAATCAGAGCGGAGGGAATCCAAAACTGGGAAATATATTTAAAAGCACGCGCGCTTGAAAATCGAATTCCTGTAGTAGCTTGCAATACTTATGGAAGTTTATTTAAAAGAAAATTTCCTGGACAAAGTAAAATAATTTCGTTTATAAAAGATTATATTTCGCCTTCTAAGTTACGAGTAATTGAAGGTCCTATTGATTCCAGTGGATGTGTTTTCGACGATATTAATTTAGACTTTCCAAAAAAACTTAGAAAATTGCGATTTAAAGAGATTATTGACAAGAACTCAATAAAAGTAAGAAAGATTAAGATGTAAGAAATTAAGCATCATACTTTTTAATTTTGGTTATAATTTTTTTTCTATATGGATAATTGGTTTCATGTTTTAATTTTTAAAAAGATTTTAGTTCCAATGACCTATCCCCCCCGAGGGGTTTATATATGAAAATTTAAAATAATAATAAAAAATAAAAAATAAAAAAAATGATATCAACACCAAATGTTAATAAAAGTAGTTATGTAGGGCCTCGAGCTTTATTTGACGCACATTATGTCCCCCCCCAAATATTGTATCGCAATAGAGAAGAAAAATCTCTATTTTCAATTCTAAAAGATTCATTTTCAGATGATTTTAGTTTATCTATATTATATCAAGGAATTCAAGGAATTGGAAAGCAAGTTATTATAAATAAAGTTATTAGAGATTTATCTAACTTGAACACTGAATTTTTAAACATCCAAGTTGATTGTAGGGAAAAAAATCTCAATGAAATTATTATTTCGTTACTAACTAAAATTGGTCAAAATCAAAATAAGATTAATATTAATTTTAAAAGTATTATAAATTCGAATTTATCGAATCTATGGAACCTATTTAAACTAACGTGTAGAAAAGTTGATCACAATCTTATATTCATTTTTAACAATATCGAGCATCTGGAACCAGAATTCTTCAAAAAGTTCTTGCAATACGGTAAAGATACGAGCGTTAGCTTTCTAGCTACCGTAAATCAAGCTTTAAAACCCTCAACATTAGATCTTATAAGTGAATTTGACTTAAAGAAAAAATTAAATTATTTTTCATATAAAGAACTTTTCGACATTCTAAAACAAAGAGTTTCCTTAACTTTTTTGCGTGAAGTTGACAAGGAATTAGTAGAATTTATAACTGATTTAATTTTTGAGCATTATGTGCCAGTTCCCGGAAAAGGGATCGAAATATTAAGGGAAATTTATCCCGTATTAAATCAACAAGTTAGTTTGAACAATCTAGAAATCTCTGAAATCCTTCGAAACCAGTTCGATTCGCTTCAAACTACAGATGAATTTAGCATGCTTTCTTATATTTCTGAAGCAGAATTACTCACAATAATCTTTTTAGACAATCTATCGAACCATTTCTTAAAAAACTCAAATCTTTACATAACTATAAAGGAATTAAAAGAGCTTTATTTTGTTTCGTGTGAATCATTTGATTACGAAAAAGATATGGAAGAATTTAAAAATTTAATTACGACACTCAGAAACATTGGAATTTTAAACGCCTCTAAAAAAAATAACCTAAACGATTATAGATATTTTTCCGACAACATCTTAAACTACAATTTTTATTTCATGGTGCTAAATCCGCGACAATTAAAAAGCATTTTAGACGCAATTTTTAATAAAAACAATTTTCTTTTTTAATTTCAATTATGCTCTTAAAAAACCACAACCTTATTTTTTTAAATGCTGAGTATTAGTATATAAATATATGAATGTATTCTTTATTTTTAAAAAAACATAAAGAAATGGCAGTTTTAATTTGACCTATATTAAAAAAATTTCAATGACAGGATTTAAATCCTTCGGAGATCGCACTGTAACTATAAGGCTCTCTTCAGGGTTTACATGCATCGTAGGACCTAATGGGGCCGGCAAATCGAATATTATTGACGCATTAACTTTTGCTTTAGGTAGATTAAGCAAGAAAACTATGAGAGCCAAAAGTCTTGAAGATTTAATTTTTGCCGGTTCTCGAGGTAAAAACCCTTCAAATAGAGCCACAGTGTCTCTATATTTTGATAATTCCGAAAAAATATTTCCAGGCGGAACTGATACTTTTGAAATTAGTCGAACTATACAAAGAGGTGGCGGTGGCGGCTATAAAATGAATGGGAAAAAAGCTACCCGTCAACAAATTCTTAACGCTTTAGCTGTAGCTAACGTAGATCCTGACGGTAGCAATCAGTTTGTTTTGCAAGGAAAAATCGTGGAATTGACTCATATGAACGAAGTGGGTCGCAGATTATTCATTGAAAATCTAATTGGCCTCCAGAAGTACGACGAAATGAAGGACGCAACGATGAAAGAGTTAGAAAAAGCCGAGCGTGATCTAGGACAATTTGAAGCAATTTTTAAAGAAGTTTCTTCTCAACTTAAAAAAGTTGAAAAAGAAAAGAACGATGCTTTAGCTTGGAAGGAGCTAGATGAAAAAGTTTCGTATTACAATGCTCAATTGATCGCTTTAAAGATTTCAAAATTGAGGAAAGAAGAGGAAGAGTTGGAGGTCAAAATAGAGGAATCTAATTATATTATTGAAGAATTGCAGGAAAAATTAACAAGACAAGAAGAGTTGCTACAACAAGAAACTTTAGTTATGGAAAACATACAAAAAACCATATCCGAGAAAGAAAAAGAAAGAGAAATTATTACCGAAAATATTACTTTATTAAAAACCCAACAATCTTCGAATCAAACTTCCTTAAAAAATTTTAATAAATCAATAGAAAAACTAACTCAAGAGATAAAAACTTTAGAAAATTTACAAATGGAACTTGAAGAGGGTCAGACTTACGATTCTTTAATTGAGTCAGAATCAAAGGTAATAACGGAAACAGATAACTTGATTGAAGAGGCTAAAGGCGAAATCGAAAGCAAACAACAAAAACAAGCAGAAATTGATGCTAAAATCAAAAATAATAACAATACAAAATCGACACTTAATCGAGAAATTTCAACGATTAAGCAGAGTATTTCCTCAACTAAAGCCAAATTAAAGTTTCTAAAAGAAAACATTAAAAAAAATGAAGAGAAGAAAATAAAGTTAGAAGCAGAGCTTAATAAATTGAAAGGAGATTCTGAGAGCGTAGAAGAAGCGATAAAAAACACAAAAAAGGAAGCGGAAATTATAAGAAAAGAAGTAGCTAACCTAAATGTAAAAATCTCTAAGGAAAATGATAACCAGAAAGAATTAGAAAAAGGTATAAACGGGTTACGAGATGAAAAGAACCAATTAAATTCGAAAATAGCCGATTTCAACTCTATGCTATCCTCATTAAACACGGAAATTAAAATGAATAGTAACCGTATTGAGAAATTAAAATTGAGAAAATTAGCTACTGAAAATAAAATTGAAGACCTCAGTAAAGGAAAAGATACGGAAGAAGCTTTAAAAGAATTGCTGAAAAAAAGAGATGCTTTGCTTAAAGATATTAACGAGTTTAGAAGACAAGCAAAAGAAGAAGATTCTACTTATAGAAAAAATGAACAAAATCTAGAATTATTGTTAATGAAACAAGATTCTATCGTAAATGAAATTTATGATAACAAAACTAGGATTGAAAATATCAATACTAGATTAAAATTAATTAAAAAAGAATTAACAAATCTTGAACGTGAAAAGCGTGAATTGGATTTAAAATCATCCACTTTAAGTGATAACCTTACTAAAACTGATAAAGAATCACTAAATTTGAATAAGAAAAAAGAAAATATTCAAAGGCGCCTGGGGGAACTTTCAACTGAGAAAGATAATTTATTGGTGAAGATTGAAAGTACAGAAAAAGAATACGAAAGAAACACAGAAGATATTACAGGAATCCTTCAGATTTTAAATATGTTAACTCAAAACATCAATATATCCGTTGAATCAATAAAGGGTAACATTCAACAATCAAACGCAGAAGCTATCGAAACCAGCGGAATGAATTTTAAACAATTTGTTTTAGACATAGTTGATATTATGAAAACTATTGAAGGAGTTAGCTCTGAAGCTGAAGAAAGATCTGATACTTCTGAAATGTCTGAAACGCTTAAATCTATCCTTCAAACTTTAGGACTCTTCACGGAAAACATAGATTCTACCATAGATCAATTAATAGATAAGGTAAAAGAATCAGCAGATGTGGAGATACAAGAATCTACCTCAACCTTTGATAGCTTTGTACAAGATTTAATGGAGATCCTTGAAAATGTATATCTTTCTTTAAGAAAGTTAACTATGTCGAAAAGTCAAGATTTATATAAACAACTCGAAGAAATCACTGAAAATTTTAATTCTCAAAATAACGACTTAAATACTATTGACAATAGATTAAGCGTGATTAGCACTCAAAACAAGCACGACTCAGTAGATCTTTCTGCTTGTAATAGAAGGCTAGAAAATGTTAATAAAAGAATTAGCGAAATTAATGAAAAAATTAAGAAATCTGACGATGAGCTTGGGCAGAGGAACTTGGCGATAGAAGAGAAGCAAAAAGAAAATTTTGAGGTTGAGATTAAAAACTTAAAGCAACAAAAAAACATCTATTGGGACGATATTTCGATAATAAAAAAAAAAATTGAAGGTAAACAAATAGAATTAGATGGGTTGCAAAAGAAACTACAAGACTTACAAGGTATTCAATCATTCTATGACGATATTATTGAAGTTGAAAGTAATATAAAAGAATTAAATAGTAATATAGGAGAGAAGAAAAAAGTAATTATCAATACTGAAGAAAATATAAAGAATCTTAAGCTAGAACAAGACGCAATAGTTTCAAAAATAGAAGTCCGTCTTTCTGAAAAAGATAATTTTTGGGAAAGCACTGAAAAGTTGAGAACGCAAATTGATGAACAGAACAAGAATTTAGAAACGACAATGGATAAGTTAAGGGGCCTTGAAAACGTAATGATGATTATAAATTCAATTGAAGATTTATCTAAGGAAAATGGCGAAGCAAGCAAAAACATTACAACTTGCAATCAAGATATAGAAGGACATAACTCTCAGGTAGACGGAGTACAAAAGAAAGTTGACGAAGTACAACAAATAATAAATTCAATGCATGAGGATAAAAACAAAGAGTTAGACGCCCAGAAGAGAGCTCAGAAAAAATTAAATAAATTAAACAAAGATCTTCACAAATCCCAAGCTAAATTAAACGAATTAAATAAAAATAAGGAAAGAGAACAAAAAATCCTATCATTACACGAAGATATTAAAGATGCCGAAAAACAAGTTGAATCCATATTAAAAGATATTGAAAAGGTTGAAGATGACCTAAACCAAGAAAACGATAAAAAAAGCCTCAAACAAGAAGAGATAAACAAAGAAATTCAAGGAAAGGATATATCTTGGAAAAAGCAAAAAAATTATCAGAATCAATTGAATGAACTTAAATCAGACCACTCTATGGAACGCTCTAAATTGAATAATTACGATTCTAAAAAAATTATCACTACGGATCAAATTGAAACGTTATATCAACGCTCTAAAGATTATGGCTCATTACCCCCAGTTACTGACGACTTATCTGAAGCTGGTTTGCAATCAGATATTTCAACTGCCAATAACAAGAAAAAAGCTATAGAACCCGTTAATTTAAAGGCAATTACACAATACGATACTGTAAAAGAGCGATTCGACGAAATTGATATGAGGAGACAGACGATTCAACGCGAGAGGAAATCTATACTTGACGCAATTGATAAAATTGAATTGGAAAAGACTAGAACCTTCATGAAAGCTTATCACGAGATAAATCGAGAGTTTTCACGCATTTTCCAGAAACTTTCACCCGGGGGATCGGCTAAAATGATTCTTGATCGTCCAGATAAACCGTTTGAGGGAGGGGTTACTATTGAAGCTCGACCTCGTGGAAAACGTATATCTAGTTTGGAAATCCTTAGTGGGGGTGAAAAAACTTTGGTTGCGTTATCCTTTATATTTGCCGTTCAAGAATTTTATCCTGCTCCATTTTACATTATGGATGAGATTGACGCCGCTTTAGACGGTCCAAATGTGCATAGAGTCAGTGTGGTTATAAAGGAATTTGCGATCCAAGCACAATTTATGGTAATCAGTCATAGAGAGGAAAATATTGTAAATGCCGATCGAATTTATGGCGTTTCCATGCAACAAAGTGGAATAACCGATATCTTTAGCGTAGACTTGGAAGAAGAAGCCAAAAGATTACTTGAACTACCAGATGTACCCTCAAATGTAGAGGAAAATTAAAAATTAAAAGTTTTAGGTGAAATATTATTCCTGAAAAAAATACCTCAGAAAAGAAGTACGCCTTCACGGAATGGAGCGTTAAGCAGTTAAGAGAATTTGCGAGCAAAAATAAGATTAAAATCCCTTCTAAGTCCAAAAAGAACGATATTGTGAAGTTTCTAACTGAGGTAACTTCTCATCCAGAATTTGTCGATAGAACTCAAGAACAAGAAGATGTGGAAGAAATCATTGAAGAAGAATTAATTGCTGGCGAAGAAGAAGATCCTGCACTAATTCATAAACAATCATTTGATTTGAAATTTTGGCAAAAACCCCCCTATAATTCGTTATTAGATAGCGAAATCGCAAAAGAATCAAATGTTGCGTTCTATGATTTATCATCGTTGGTAGATAAATTTTTTGATAACATGCTACATGAAGATTTAATCAACTATAAAATTGCAGGTATTGCTCTTAAAACATCAGCAGTACTTCATCATTATAAAATTTCGAGTATTATAAGAGAAGAAGAACAAATTCAAAAAAAAGAAGAATTAGAGAAATTCCGGCAAAAACACTCTCGAACAATTCCAAAGACATTACCGCAACCTATTCAGCCAAAAATGCTGATTTCCACTAAAGATGAACTATTTGACGCGATGAGGTCTGCCATAATCGAAACTATGCAAAAGAAAGAAAAATTAAAAAGACGGAGAATGCGGAGGGACGAAATAAAACAACAAAGAATTCAAACGAAATCAAAAGCTCAATTACCAAAAGAACTTTTGAAGCATATTAGTGGAAGGGAACAAACGGTAGAAGAACTTCACAATTCTTGGTTTAACCGCATTAAATCGAAAATACAACTTGATGGTAAAGAAACGAGTTTTTTTGATATAACAAAAATTATTAATACTGAAGAAGAAAGCGACCTTGGGAAAAAATTTGCTTTTATAAGAATGTTTTTGGCGCTTATGTTCCTGTCCACGGGCAATAAACTAATACTATCACAAGAACAAGATTTTAAAAATTTTTCAATTAGCTTAAAAAAATAATTTTGGCTATAAATTATGAACGAAAATAGCGAAAAAGAACCAGAAAAACTACCTGAAATTGAAACTGAAATAGAAGAAGAAAAGGAAGAAATAAAAATAAGTGAAATAGAAAAAGAAATTTCTCAAGTAGAAAAGATTCCGGAAGAATTAGAGGGTACTATTGATATCGATGAGAATATCGAAGAAGAACTCGAAAAAGAATCCAATGAAGAGTTTGAAGAAGACACATTAAGTTCCGAAACCTCAGAAGAAAGATTAAGTGAACTAGACACTGAAATTATAGGAACTAACGGTGAAGAACCCCAAATACCCCAAGAAATGACGAAAGAAGATTTAAAAATACAATTGAAAGAACTACGGAGAAATTTAATTGAAGGCGCTCTTTACGCAGCAGGTAGACCCCTTGATGTCGAAGAATTATCGACTAAATTAGAAATTCCCAAAAAAGAAGTTGAAGAATTAGTAAGAGTTGTTGCTTTTGATTATTTAGAGCGTTCTGGCGCATTAATTGTCGCTCAAATTGGAGAGAAATACCAGATGCAGCTTAGACCCGAACTTACCGAAACCGTATCTAAATTTGCCAAAGGAGGCGCTATTGCTGAGCGTTACT
>JABCSY010000102.1 GCA_018238625.1 Promethearchaeota archaeon | reverse complement strand
GTTTTAGGTTTTGTCGTTGTTTTAGGTTTTGTCGTTGTTTTAGGTTTTGTCGTTGTTTTAGGTTTTGTCGTTGTTTTAGGTTTTGTCGTTGTTTTAGGTTTTGTCGTTGTTTTAGGTTTTGTCGTCGCTTTAGGTTTTGGCAATTCTTTAATTTCTTCTCGAATTTGATTAATATCAAGTGCTTTAGCTTTAAGTAGCAATACATCAAGATTTACAGCTGCAGAATGATCGGTATGCATAGGGTCTATGCCGTCATCACCATATCTAAACTGAATAATATTTTTGTCACTATTTCTTACAGTCCCGTCGTTTTCAATTATCATATCTTGTAAAGCGTTTACAAGCCTTCTTTGCATATATCCACTAGTGGATGTACGAACAGCCGTATCTACAAGGCCTTCTCTTCCACCCATCGCATGGAAGAAGAATTCTGCTGGTTTTAACCCTTTTCGGTAAGATGATTCGACAAAACCACGAGCTCTAGGGCTTAAATCATTTATTTTGAAATGAGGAAGTGCCCTTGAAATATATCCTCGATTGATTCTTTCGCCTCTAATCGCTTGTTGTCCTACTACGGCAGACATTTGTCCTAAATTTAATATATTTCCTCTCGCACCTGACTTTGTCATAATTACAGAATGAGCTTCATCTCCTATATAGTCAGACGCTGTTTCTTCAGCCATTTTTCGCGCTTCAGCAAGTATTTGTCGAATTCTGAGTTCCAGTGTTTCGCGCATTGAGCGTCCAGGAGCTCTTCTTAAAACGGTGGTATCGTTTTCGAATAGAGCTTTTATTAATTTTTGTGATTCGTCGTTAGCGTCTTTCAATATTTTTTGAATTTTTTCGTAAGCTTCTCCATGAACATATACTTCATCTAAGCCCATTGTCATTCCATTTTGTCGGATAACATACAATAACATTTTTGTAGCGCTATCTAAAAACTCTCTTCCACGAGCGTTTCCGTGGTCTTTAATTATCCTCTGTAAAATGCTATTAGATTGCATAGCTCCAAATGAATTTTCGTCAATGGTTCCAGTTATTAGTATGCCGTTTTTAATTACAACATATGCATCGTACGGACAGGCTTCTTTTTCGCATACATCGCATTTTTTGCAAAATTTTGATTTGACTTTTATATTTAAATCGTCAGGAAATAAAGTACTAAAAATTTGTTTTCCGGAGTAGAGCGGTTCAGGGTCTGTTTTTATGGGAGTTAAATCTTCTAAATTAAATTCGGGTTTAGTTTTAAAAACATCTCCTAAATAAAATAACATTAAAGCATCTTTTTTGTTATATAGTGAATTTAAACTGGTAAATTGAAAGACTGAAGAAATGAAATCTTGAATCCCTCCAAGAATTGGTCCACCAAATCTTGGAGATAAAATATGCTCTTGAACTTTGAGTAATAATTCAGCTTCCGTTCGAGCCTCTTCACTTTGGGGAACATGCAAATTCATTTCGTCGCCATCAAAATCAGCATTATATGGTGGACAAACTGTCAAATTCAATCGGAAAGTTCTACCTTCCATTATTTTTACTTCATGAGCCATAATAGACATTCTATGAAGGGAAGGTTGCCGATTGAATAATACTAAATCACCGTCTGCTAAATGGCGTTCAACAGTAAATCCAGGAGCGAGCATTTCAGCTATAATCTCTCGATTTTTAACGTATCGCAGGTCTACTCTTCTACGATCGGTTCTAATTATATAATTAGCTCCTGGATGATCGAATGGCCCTTTTAAAACCAAATGTTTCATTTCTTCGATATTCCAATCGTTAACATTAGTTGGAATAGTTAAAATTTTAGCAATGGCCAATGGTACTCCCACTTCGTTAATACTAATATAAGGAGATGGTGATATTACTGATCGAGCGGAAAAATCAACCCTTTTTCCGCTAAGGTTACTTCTAAATCTCCCTTCCTTTCCTTTTAATCTCTGGGTGAGTGTTCTCAATGCCCTTCCCGAGCGATGTCTTGCTGGAGGAATTCCTGACACTTGGTTATCCAAATAAGTAGTTATGTGATATTGGAGCAATTCCCATAAATCCTCAACAATTAAGTGAGGGGCACCAGCGTCAATATTTTCTCTTAATCTTTGATTAATACGAATAACATCTACTAATTTATGAGTCAAATCATCTTCAGATCTGATTCCACTATCTAAAGTAATAGAGGGTCTCGCACAAACGGGGGGAATCGATAAAACAGTAAATATAACCCATTCAAGCCTTGCGTTTTCAGGAGATACTCCTAAAATCCTAAGATCGTTATCAGTCATTATTTTAAGGCGTTCTAATATCTCAATAGGAGTTATTCTATGAGAACCCTTACTTTCCTCCTCTTCGTAATAAGTTGTAGGTTTTTCGATAACTATCTTCTTCTTTTTAGCTCCACAATAAGGACAAATCTTACTCTTTCGCGCAAGTTTGAATACAAGCTTTGTTGCTTCTGCATCCGCATCAGAGTATATCTTTCTGTGTTTTATTTGGTCTTCTCTAAAGCCCTCCATTTCTTCTTCTGTCAGCATTAACCGCGAACATTCTGGACAGATGCTTCTTAAGACCTTCAATACTTTTTTCGCATATCCGACATGGATTACGGGACGGGCGAGTTCAATATGCCCAAAATGACCCATACAGTTACTTACGAGATTACCACAAGTTTGACATCTCTGTCCGGGCTCAATAGTTCCTAAGCGTTGGTCCATAAGGCCAGAAGGAATCGGGAGTCCATCTTCATCATATGTGTCGGCTGTTATAATTCTAGCAGCAGACATCTTTCTAATCTCGTCGGGGCTTAACAACCCGAATTTGATTTTATCAATTAATTTAGTACGACTAAACGAATAGCTCATAAACCCAAATCACTCTTAGATTTTAGATTAACAATATAATACAATAAAGAATAAGTTAACAAGTTCTGCACTATAAAGAATTTAAGCAAGCAAATATTAAAAATTTTTCGGATTAGGCATTTTTTTATCTTTTCTTTTATTAATTTATATCAAAGAGTTTAATTTATGGATATTTTTAATTAATTAGTGATGAAGCCAAGGAATTGTTTTAAAAGTAAATTAGTGCTTTTCATTATTCAAATCTTAATTTTAAGTTTATTCATGCTAATATTTCAATATAACTCTCAAACCGAGTTTACTAGCTCAATTTCAGAGGAAAGAAAGTCGATAATCCAACTTCTTTCGAATTTTATTATGTATAGCAATAGATTTGGTTTTATGTATGTATGTTTTACTTGGATTTTAGTATCATTAATACCAATTTTTATTTTTAAGGATTTCAAGAAGGCTTATTCTATGAATTTGCTCACATTCTTTTTTCCTAACTTCTTCTTTTATGTTTTTTATTACCGGTACTCAGAAACAGATTTTACTGCTCTTTTTCCTTCACTTATTATAAAAACAATCATTTTGGGTATTACGATCGTAATTACTTCGATTGGGTTATCGTTAATCTTAAAATTTACCAAGTGTTTTAAAAAAGAAACAAAAGAAGAAAATTTAAAGCAGATTGAACTTCAAAGTAAAATAACATGTCATAATTGTGGAACAGAATTTAATTCGGTTCCCAAATACTGTTATAATTGTAATAATCTTTTAACAA
Organism: Promethearchaeota archaeon; assembly: GCA_018238625.1. Classification (GTDB taxonomy): domain Archaea; phylum Asgardarchaeota; class Lokiarchaeia; order Sigyniarchaeales; family SOKP01; genus SOKP01. The sequence continues at coordinate 10,707 of JABCSY010000102.1, read as the reverse complement.
ACGAGTTAGGGGAACGCATTGGAAATAAAAAGTAACACAAATTCTTTAGAACTATTGTTTAAACCAACAAATGTATTAATTTTTGAAGCTAAACCAAAAATTTCTTTTTTTATCGAAGGCTTTGTTAGACAAAGATTTGATTTAGAAAAACTTTACTTAGTTTCACCCAAAGAAGACGAACTTTTAGGAATAAAATGTTTTAAATCCATTGACGATGTTCCAGCCGATACGATAGATTTACTGATTTTATCCATTAGAAGAGAGATTGTAGTTCAAACTTTAAAAGAATTGTTATCTAAAAAGAGAATAAATTTTATTCATATTTTTACTGCTGGAACTGCAGAATCTGACGAAGTAGGACTTAAAATTGAAAGCGATTTAAAAGAAATTTTAATGAATTATCCAGAAACCAGAAGTATAGGACCAAATTGTATGGGTTTGTATTGCCCACGCGGAAAGGTCGCGTATTACTCCTCTTTTCCGGTTGAAAGCGGGAATATAAGCTTAATCTTCCAATCGGGAGATTTGCATTCCAAAATGGTTAAATTTAGTTCTCGAAGGTACAACCTACGATTTTCAAAAGGAGTAAGCATAGGTAATTGCATTGACATACAAGTTTCTGAACTTCTACAATATTTCAACGACGACGACGAAACTGATTTGATTTGTGTTTACTTCGAAGGTTTATCCATTTTGCATAAAAATGAAGGGAAAAAGCTACTAAAAGCGTTTAAAGATACAAAAAAACCAATACTTTTTATGCGAGGGGGTAGAACTGAACGAGGCCAGAAAGCAGTTTTAACTCATACTGGTTCAATGGCGTCTGAACATAAGATTTGGGACGCGATTTTTAACCAAACAGCCATTATGGAAATATCACCGTCATTAGATGAGCTGATTGACTACGCTTACCTTTTTTCAAATTATATAAAAAAATTTAAAAAATTAAATAAAAAAGTTATCTATCCATCAGGTAAACGGGCTTTAGTTGTTCTATGGTCCGGAGGATTTGGAATCTTGGCAACCGATACTTTAACAGAATTAGGCTTAGAATTACCACTATTCGAAGGGGAAAAGCTAGAAAAACTGAAAAAAATTTACCCCATCAAAATCGGTAGTTTATCTAACCCTTTTGATATGCCATGGGTTGTTGCTGATAAAGTATTTTTAGAGGTATGTAAAGGAGCGATAGATGATGAGATCGATTTAATTATAGTAGAGACTGACGCTTGGAGGGATTTAAACGATGTTAGGTTTAAGGATTATTACAACAATTTACATGGTATAAAAACCTATGCTGAATCCTTAGAAAAAGTTTTCATCATTATTCTTCATCAATATCCAAGCGAAACTAGAGAAATATTCCACGATAAGTTGGTCAAGGGTGGATTTTTAGTGTATCCCTCAATAGAAAGTGCTGCAAAATCTTTCCTAAGTTTATATAAATATGGTCGGAAGAGAAAACGGTTGTCTACTAAACCAAATTAAAGTTCAAGGCAAATAAATCTTATAATATTGGTCAAAAAGTTTTTTTATAATTCGAAAAAAAGATTTAAGAATGAGCAGTCTTATGGTTGGAGAATTAATAGCAGTTTTAGCAGTCCTAACTTTTGTAGGATCAAATGTGCTCTATCGAAAGACAGAGCGTTATGCGAGCCCTACATTTATTAATTTCTTTCGTACTGCTCTCGGCACTATTACATTTTTCCTTGTTGCTGTTGTCTTAGGAATCCTTCCTTATCTTTTTTTACTACCCTGGGAATTGTGGGTAATATTATTCGTTAGTTTTCTTTTTGGTCAGGTAATCGGTGATACTGCTTATTTTAAAGCCCAAAAAGAACTTGGCACGACAATTGCCTTAGCAATTTCCATGACTTTTCCTCTTTTTACTTTTATTCTATCATTTATTTTTCTGAATCGCCCTTTTGAACTTGAGATGATTCTGTCGCTAATATTCATTGGACTGGGGATAATTATTATTGGAAAATATAAAATTAAAGCTGAAAGTAATAATTCATTAAAAATAAATTCAAAAAATATCCCTTGGAAAAAGAAATTACATGATATAATAGCGCATACTTCTATTAAAGCTATAGGATATAGTTTAGTTGCATCCCTCGGATGGGCAACGGGCGTAGTTATTATTGATTATGCAACAAACCAGATTGACCTGATTTTAAATGTTGAAGGAGTTAGCTCAATCATTAGCAATGTAATTCGATTTCCATTTGCTTTAGCTATTTTGATATTAATGGTGTGGAGAGAAAAAATTACTGCCGATCCTAATCAAACTTCTTTTTCTCTAAAAAAACCCTCTCAGACTTGGTTAATTTTACTTTTAGCGTCAATTATTGGCACCTCTTTAGGAGCTTATTTATATACTGAAGCTACTCGCACTGCTGGTGCCATTGTTATGTCTTTATTAGCTAGTGCAAGCCCATTACTTTCGCTTCCTCTAACTTATTGGATTAATAAGGAGAAAATATCCATACAAAGTTTCTTTGGAATAATATTGACGATTATTGGTATAATCTTAATAATATTCTAGCGAAAGTAAGATATACTATCTTAAAAAAATTCAAATAAAAAGTTTAAATCTAAATTCTAAAAAATTCCAAAATTATTTCTAAAATATCTTTAGAGAATTTTATCGTATTTAAAATTATTAGTATCCATGATTAGTTTTGCTATCTCTACAAACATTTCTTTAATGTTAAGGTTGTCTCTCGCAGACGTCTTAATAAACTGTACTTTCTCGTGTTTCTTACTAAAATTCTCAATTACTAACTCATCTACTTTTTCAAGGCTACCAGCTAAATCACTTTTGCAACCAATTAATAATTTCGGAGTGTCTTTTTGATTTTGCTTAATTAAGTGCTCGTACCACCAATCTAAGCCAAGTAAAGTGTTATTAAGGTTGAATAGGCTAAATACCATAAAAATACCGTTTGCTCCATGGATATAATAACTAAACATTTTTTTAAACTGTTCTTGACCGCCAAAATCCCATATACTCAATCGAACATAAGTTTTATCGCCATTTACTACAAGAGGGATGTCGTAAGTGTAAAAATCAATTCCTATAGTGAGTCTTGTGTTTGCGTTGAATGTATCAAAGCATAGTCTTCTAGCTATACACGTCTTTCCCACACCACCTTGACCCAACAGACATATCTTAAATATGTAATAAGGCTGGACTTCATGTTCAAAGGTCATTAAACTTCAACTGCTTAATAAAGTGTAATAAAAATTTGTACTTTCTAGAAATAAACATTACAATCGGTATTAAATCTTTATATCCTAAATTAAAAAAATATTTATTTTGGATTTGAAATATAAGCTAATATGAGTGAAAAAAATTTATTTCCAGATTACGAACCAAAAATAACTCAAGATACAATTGAAGATTATTTGAGGGGAGCAAGTAAAGTCTACGACATCCTTGCAGAAGTTGGAGAGCCGAGCTCTGGAAATTTGAAAAGGATTGTAAAATACTTAAAAAAATACGTTAAGAAAGCTATTAAAAACCCTGGTGGAACTCGGAAAGGAAGCATCGCAATTGGAGCAGATTTTAACCAATATTATCCTTCTGAAGAAGAACTAATAGCTTCCGAACTAGGCAAAATGATTGAAAAAATCGTCAATTCACATTCCAGAGAAGAATTTGAAAAAGTTAAGGTACAAGAAGGAATCAAATCTCAAAAAATTGAATTTAACGAAATTTACTTTAGACACGTTGATATCATGGGGTCTGGTCGGTTCTTTTACGCAGAAAAAAGACTGGAAAAAAAGGAAGTAATAATATAACGATCAACTTAAATTTGAGGGTATTAAACCTTTAAAGTGCTTATCAAAGGTAGCTAAAAAATTGCAGTTTAAACGTTTACAATGAGTTAAAATGGAGCTATCGGTAAAAGATAATCTTTTTTCCTTATATTTTTGAAAGATCTCCCAAGAATTCTTAAAATCATCATCAGTAAAACTAATCATCTTTATCTTTCTACTCTTCAAAATATAATTTCCCAGATTTATCGCAAAATCAGGACGCTTTATTCTTACCAATGCTAAGGTCACCAATTCATTAAACACTAATGTAGATGTATATATCTCCCCGAATTCATTTTTTAGAAACCTCCTCATCCAAGATTGGGCAATTTGGAAATTTTTATCGTCCTTATTCTTAACTGCTAATATAAATCCTGTATCTAAAAAAACAGCCATATTATTCTTCCCCATTCAGTTGATATAAAACTTCGTCGACTTTTTCCGATAAATCTTCAATACCTAACTCAAAAACATCTTTCAATCCTTTCCATGCGTGATCATCGGTTATTGAACCTGGAACCTCATTTTCTTCAAGACCTTCAGCTATCATTGCATCCTCAATTAGCTTTGCTACTATACCCTTCTTGCTTATTTTATTTCCTCGTAAAGTTAAATGAGAAACCAATTTATCCAACAATTTTAAATGTTTTTTATCAATCCGGACGGTACTTATGAAAATCACCTTTTTTGTATCTTTGTATACTAGTATACAATGTTTTTCTAATATAATAATATTTTTACTTATTTATATTTATTATCTCTTTGAGACATTTTGAGCCAAAATTGGATTTATTATACTTATTAAGATTAAATGGATAGAGAAGGATGGTTGACGATTAAATAAAAATAAAAAAGTAAAAAGAGTATTTCAATTAGTTCAATTATTATTTTCTTAAATATTTGCTACAATCATCGATATTACTAATATCAAAAGTGTAAGCATAAGTAATACTTGAACAAGCATATCTACATGGGGATCTGGCTTTTCCTTGTTTTCCCCAGATTTTACTGCTTTCGCATTAAGAATTAGCATCACAAATCCAAGAGCAAGAGAAATACCACCAACTATTGCAAAAGCTAATGCTGATTCAAGATTTCCAAGACCACCCTCAAGAGTAAAAACTAAATAAGCCGGATAGCAAGCAAAAGCAACACCTAAGAAAAATAAGCCTAGAATTCCATCTTTTCGATTTAAATCATATCTCATTTTTTATTCCTCAAATATAATTTTATTATAATCTGATGTTTGATAATTGATGATTGATGATTGATGATTATTTATGTGAATACACATAATAAAATCTTTATATCAGTATTAAAAAAAAATAAAAAAAGAATTTTGAAAATACTAAGCTTTCAAGCTTCCAGGAAATCGCTTTAAATTAAGTTAATTGCGATTTTCATGTCGCCTTGAGTTACTTTCTTTCGACCAGAGTGTTTAGCAATACTTAAAGCACAACCAGTTAATTCTTTGGCGTATTCTTCCAAATAATCCATTAATTTATCAACTGCGGCTCTACTTACGATTTCAGCTCCGGCCTTTTTCATTAAAGCCCTTAAAGGACTCCATGCGAATGCTGCCATAATTTTTTTCCTCCACTAATTACTAATTTTTTAAATATTTTTTTATAATTTTATGATGTTAATTATATTTAATTTAGGATTACTTATATTTAAATGTGTTGGTTGATCATGGTTTATTCGAGTGATTTTATCATCCAATTTTGGTCGACAAAAAGAATTATTGTTGATAAGAAAAAAAAAAATTAATAGCAAAATCGGATCATAAGATAGGATCAAAAATTGAGTTCGATTGATGAGGTTTACTTAGTTGAGGAATCTATTCTAATATTGTTTGATTAAGTTTTATAGCGCTGAAACAATAAATTGCTTAGTAGCTAAAAGATTTTAGGCAACAAATTTCAAGAATTCATGAAATGAATGTTTACTAGCATTTTAAATGGTTATAAATTTGGAATTACGATACACAATGAATTGTTTGTACAAGTTTATTCTTAATTTTCATTATTTTGCTACCTGTACTATGGTAAATAGGTAAAAAAAAAATTAGAAATATGTGACATAACTATATAAAGGTGAAATTTCGATCTTATACCATGGGATAATGAATAATTCTAATGGTAATACTAAAGCACCTTACGATAAAAGGCTAAATTTTACAGCTACAGGTGTATTATTAATTTGGGTATTAATCATTATTTTTGGATTTTTCTCCTCAATAAATCCAGTTCTACTCTATAACATACCCTTTATGTGGGCTCCCTTTGGTAATATTTTTCTTGGTATTGTATTAATTATTGGTTTTTTTCCAAGTAGAGGCATTTCTATTTCACTAGTAAATCTATTTAAGAATAGGCGATGGATAAAACCCTCGAAATTTACAAAGAGCATATTAATACAATTAGTAACTGCATCTATAGCGTCAATTTTAATAATTATGTTCTATAAAGGTATTAACTTCACGGAATTCTTTTCAATGTTTTCTTTGTTTGCATTTCTCTTTTCTCTCTTATTTTTCGCATTTTGTTTTTATTACTATCGTTTTGATATTCCCGAACGGCAAACTTTCAGAGATCCGACTGAAAGAGGAAAATATTAATACAATTAGCAATAGCATCTATAGCGTTAATTTTAACTATTGTATTCTACAGAGAATTTTTTTCTGTTTATTTTGTAAAATCGACATCTTTTTTTCAATAGAAATGGAATATATTTTAATTTCTGTTTATAATTCTATATAGTATATTTTATAATAGAGTTGTTTGAAAAATGGGATTCGAATATAATAAACTCTCTCTAAAAACAAAGACTTTTTACGGTCTAGGGTCGTTTGGGATTAATTTAACAACGGGACTATTTGCGGCGTGGACGCTAATATTTTACATCAAAATGATCGGTTTAGACCCTTTGTTATGGGCTTTTTCTTGGCTTGTCTATTTGATATGGAACGCCGTTAACGACCCCCTTTTTGGGCTGTTGTCCGATAGAACCCACACTAAATATGGAAGGAGAATGCCGTATTTAATGGTTGGTGGTCCTTTGCTATCGTTAAGCTTCATTTTACTCTATGCTACTCCCGCGGTTAGCGAGCAATGGGTTTATTTCGTCTGGTTACTAACTACATTAATTATATACGATAGTTTTTTCACGATAATTGGTTTGAACTTTAATTCGCTTATGGCAGAGTTAACGATCGACTCAAACGAGCGCGCTAAACTAAATTTATTTGCGGGCGTGGGTTCTGGTTTTGGGATTTCTATTACTTACCTCCTTCCTATATTATTTATTGATTTAGATGTCGTTCCTTTTTCTCAAAATTTGCCGGCCTTCTATAACATCGTATTGATTCTTGCTTTATTTGGAGCGATTCTTTTAGCATTTACAGCATTTGGTATTAAGGAGCGTCCTGAATTTTGGCCAGAAAAATCAGAGAAACTAAGTATATGGTATTGTACTAAAACAACGCTTAAGAATAAGGCATTTTTAACTTTCGTTATATTTAATTTCATGATGACTTACGTAGTATTTGCGATTCAATCGAATTTGCCGTTCTATATGGCTGACGTACTGGGCGTGTCAAGCGACAACATACTTGGTTCGACTCCTTTACTAATGTTTATAATATTTTCTATTTTTGGATACCCCGTAGGCTTATATCTAAACAAAAAGAAAGGAAATAAAAGAGCGTTGTTTTATCTTTCGATAATAGTAGTTTTTGGTTTTATATTAGTTACTTTTTCGAACGACGCACTTTTCGCTAACATTTCTTTTATGATAATTGGATTTGGTTATTCAGGTCAAACATTATTGGTTTTCACGTTATTAGCCGATATAATTGACAAAGACGAATTAGACACGGATCAGAGAAGAGAAGGCGCCTTTTTTGGGATTAACGCACTTGTTACTAAACCTGCTCAATCGGTTTCCGCGATGATTTCAGGATATATATTCGTTTTTACTAATTTTAATCAAAATTTAGGAGTAGGTGAAACTCAGCCAATAAGCGCAATAATTGGAATAAAGTTGTTGATTGGGCTAATTCCAGCAATCTTTATTGTGGTTGGATTAGTTTCGTTGTGGTATTATCCGCTTGATGGTGCTAGCAAAGAATATAAAGAGATGAAACGACAAGTAAGTATTTTACATATAGAAAAAATTGATCGTTTAAAAGAAAAGCTATCTAGTTCAAAGAATAATAAATAATTAAATTATTAATGTTTAATTTTTAGTTGTATGGACTTAATAAAACGCCCCCATAACAAACTTTCTTACGTTCCATTCTATAAAGTTCAAATTAACGATGATTTTTGGGCAAAAAGGCAACAGATCAATAGAGACGTGTCAATTCACTTACAGCACGAAAAACTGGAGCAAGATCACCACATTGACAATTTTAGAGTTGCTGGAGGCGTTAAAAAAGGAGTTCAAATAGGTGAGTTTTACTACGATTCAGATTTATATAAATGGTTGGAAGCAACGAGTTATATTTTACACACACACAGCGATCCCGACTTGGAATTAAAGGCGAATGAAATCGTTGATTTAATAGACAAAAGTCAAAGTGAAGACGGGTACGTGAACACATTCTATTCGACGAGATTTCTTCAAGAGAGGTTCACAAATCTTTATATTATGCATGAACTTTATTGTGCAGGTCATTTAATTCAAGCTGCGGTAGCCCATAATATTGCAACAGGAAAAGAAACGCTACTAAATGTAGCTATTAAATTTGCTGATTTGCTCGTAAAAACCTTTTTAGGAGGGAAAAGGAAAGGGGTTCCAGGGCACGAAGAGATCGAATTAGCTCTAATTGAATTGTATAGATTAACAAATAAACCTAGTTACTTGGAGCTCGCTGAAGAATTCATTAATCGAAGGGGAAAAATCTCCAATTTTAAAACATACGTTATAAACCAATATCTAAATATGGGATATATTACAAAATTAGCTAAGAAAAAAAATCTAGAATACGAAAAAGAAGTTAAAGGAAAAGATATTTCGAGTGTACAAAGTGAAGTAGCCGAATTTGTATCGGGACTTACCATAAAGCATTTTATAAGATTAATCCGCGAAAATTTTAACGGTAATTTCATTCAATCCAACAAACCAGTTAGAAGCATATTTGAGCCTGTTGGGCATGCCGTAAGAGCGATGTATCTTTATTGTGGTATGGCGGATCTCTATTCTGAGACGGGTGATGACGCCTTATTGAAATCTCTCAGAAGAATTTGGTTAAAGATGTATAAGGCAAGAATGTATGTTACGGGAGGAATTGGTTCAGAAAGAAGTATCGAAGGTTTTGGAAAAGATTTTGCCTTAGGAAATAGAAATTCTTACTCGGAAACATGTGCAGCTATTGGAAACTTGATGTGGAATTGGAGGATGCTTCAAATAACGGGTAATTGTAAATATGCAGATTTAATCGAGAAACTGTTATACAACGCGATGTTAGTGGGACAATCTATAGATGGTAAAAAATACACATACGACAACCCTTTAATTTCGCATGGTAAAGATGAAAGAAAAGAATGGTTTCTTTGCGCGTGCTGCCCCCCTAATATTGCTCGTACAATTGCATCTTTAGGGCAATATATCTATAGTACATCAGAAAAAGGCATTTGGATTCATCAATACATTGGCAATACGACTAATATTAACTTCCGCTCAAATTTAATTAAAATCAGCCAAAAAAGTCTTTTTCCGTGGAAAGGGAAGGTAGAGATTCACCTTAATTTAAGTAAAAGTCAAAAATTTTCGATATTCCTTAGAATTCCAAATTGGAGCATCGACGCCGAGCTAAAAGTTAATGGTATAAAACACTCTGATGGGCTCTCTAAAGGGAAATATGTGGAAATATTAAGAAATTGGTTAGATAACGATATTATCTTGCTTACTTTTAAAATGAAACCAAATTTAATTGAAAGCGACCCAAGAATCAAGGATAATAGAGGTCGAGAGGCAATATCTTACGGTCCTTTAATCTATTGTCTAGAACAGAAAGATAATAAAAAGTTCGATATTTTTAAGACTATTATCCCAAGAAATCAAGAATTTATTGTTAAATATAAACCAGAACTATTAGGAGGAATTAATATCATTACCGGAAAAAATTCAAACAACGAGATATTCACAGCAATACCCTATTTTGCGTGGAGTAATAGGGGGCCAGACAAAATGCAAATCTGGCACAAATCAATTTAATCTGTATCATTCTTGAAAAATTCTATTAACGATGAAATATCTTGATTCTTTTCTTGCTGAGTTAAATATTTGAGATTTTCATTTAATTCTTCAACACTTTTTACTCCTGTAAGAACAACTGAGACTCCAGGAAGGGAATTTACGTAATTTATACATTTCATCGGTGTTATATCTCGAGGAATCTTTTTTTTGAACTTAATTCCTCCTGTTTGATACTTTGCGATATATACTGTTCGATTACGCATTAATAGCTTTCCACCAGCAAAAGGTTTTATTGCTATTAAGCCAATTCTTTTCTTCAAACATGTTGTTAATAGTTCATCCCTACCAGATAATTTATGATTTACTAAATTAATTGGAAACATGATCGTATCAAATTTTCCACTATTCGCAGCTTGTATGGCAATTGATACGTTATGAGTGCTAAGTCCAATAAATTTAGCTTTTCCTTCTTTTTGAAACGATAATGCTAACTCAAATAAACCTCCCGTATTAAATATCTTAGGTAAATCTTTCAGCGTAACAAATTGTATATTAAGAATGTCTACATAATCAATTTCTAAAGTAGATAACATTTTTAAGAAGGATTTCTTACATTCTTCAATGTTTCTTGTTTTTTGAAATCTACCTTAATTATCTTTACTCCCTAATTGTCCGGTA
>JABCSY010000028.1 GCA_018238625.1 Promethearchaeota archaeon | reverse complement strand
ATTTAAAGTGATTACTCCGATATTATCCTCGATTTTAAATATTATATGCTTGAAATCTTTTTGAACCATTATAATCGTCTTATTAGAATACCATTTAAAATTAAAATTTGTTTCTATTTTTATTAATTTAGGATCCTTAATTACATATCATTTTAATTATTAAAATTCAAAAAATTCTGAAAATCTCAAAAAAAGAAAAGAAAAAATAAGAAATTACCAAATCGCGAATTTTTCATCAATTTTTAATCCAAAAACAATTAAATAAGGTATTACTAAATCCCATACACTCGTTTCTGCATTAATAACGATCACTCCAATAATTACCGCTGTCCAACCAGATATATCAGGTAACCACATAAAGCTTAAATCAACAGATGCTAAAAAGCCTGCAAACAATGTTATGAACAATAAATAATTGAATAGCATCATAATACATATTCTTAGGATTATTCCAAATATTCCGTATACAACGTAATTTCTAATATTTTTTATTTTTTGGATATTTTCTTCTCTATCTTTTGTTTTATATAATTTTAAAAACATAATAGGGACTATGATAAGGGCAACTGTTGCTGATAATTTCATCAAAGGACCAATTGGTGAAAACGGATCAAATGGCATTAAACCAAATGTTCCAAGAACACAGCAAAGTAATCCAGATCTTGCTCCAAATATTAAAAAACACATTACCCATATTATTGACACTGGATCTATAATAGCAATCCCCCATCCCGGAACTCTCGGAACAAATGGTGTTACAAATGCCGCGAATACTATAGAAAGAGCTCCAAATAAGGCAGCGCCGGCTATTTGTAAGACTAATTGAGATGATTTAGACATCTGCGTTTCTTTTTCTTCAGATATTTGTTCTTCTGCTTTGTTAACCATTTTAATTCAATTTTTATTAAATTATTATTTGTTATGAATTGAAATTTACTCTCAATTAAAAGAATTTTCTAATAACTTATTCGCTAAATTTATGGATTGAATTAAAAATTAGATTTGATTTACTTAGTCATTATTAGAAAATATTTTAAATAATTTCCGAAAATGGTATTCAAATTTCCATAATAGCTATATATTATCTCTAACATCTGTTTATATGAATATTTTTTCTACCCAAAAAAGAGTAGATAATCTTCATTCCAAGATTATTCTATTTCAAAAACTTTTTTTCTTTAGCGTCCAATTCAAACCACTCGCCTACATTTTTTAACTGTTTTCTTGAAGAATTACATAATGATTTTAGAAATGGGATAAAATCTTGAACTGCTTCGATATCTGAGATTTTGTACTTCTTTTGAATTTTTTCTACTAATAACTTTTCATTTGCTGATAAAGAAAAAAAGCCAGTAGATGTGAACCTTGGAAACATTATTCTACGAAAACCTTCATCCACCCTTCTCCGCTTTCTTGATAAAACAACGCCTCCAGCAAAAAGATCGTAAAAGTAAGGTAGTAACGACCAATACTGGTTTTTACGGATTCTACCAAAGATTTCGTCTGCTAAAGATAGGTTTTCTAAAGCATGAGCGATTTCCTTGTTAATTCTAATAAATGTAGGAAGGTTTTCGTTTACCCATTTGTATAATAAATTATAATCTACGTCTGATTTATCCGTTAAACTTCGAGCTTCAATTAATGTGTTAGTTTTTTGAAACAAATCTCTAATCAAAACAAAAATTTCTTCTGTACTATCCCTATTTAGCTTCAAAATCAACTCTTTAGCGTCCCTATCTAAAGAGCCTTGACTTATGCCTTGCAAATCGTTAATGACTCCGCGCAAATCTCCGTGGTTTTTTTCAACAATTAAACTCAAATCTTTTTCGCTCAAGTTTGAAATCTTTTCCTTTTTCATTATTTTTCTTGCGATTTTTGACACTTCTTCGTTAGATAAGGGGTATATCTCAAATTTTCTTACTTTCTTGTACAATGACTGAAGATTTTGCTTGTATTCATTAGAACACATTATAATAGGAAATTGCGTATCTTCTATAAGTTTTAATATCGTTGGGACTGCCCCTCTATCAGTAACTCCGTAAATTCCATCAATTTCATCTATTAAAATCAATTTTCTTTTACTTTCAACTATAAAATCCATAATCCCTCGGGATTTTGTAGTTTCGTTTAATTTGGCTTCTAATTCGTTTTTAGTTCGAGTATCTGAGGCATTAGTCTCCACAACCTCCATATTCAGATCATTTGCTAAAGCATATGCTATGGTAGTTTTTCCTACTCCTGGAGGTCCCTCAAGTAAGGCTGCTGCTTTGTTAGAGGCTAATTTTAGTTCTTCTTTATGATCCTTTTCTTCGTGAGTGCGATTATAGGCTCGAATTTTTTTATTTGTTTCGTTAATTTTTCTTTTTTCTTTAAAAAAGTCTACTACAAATCGGCGTAATCCCTCTGTTAAGTCAACTTTGTGGCCACCAACTTTAGCAGCAGGAGGTGCCATCTCTTTTATTGACTTTGGCCTGTATTTTTCCACCCATGTAATATTTGAATTAGTAGTTATTGCCATATAATTCACCTAAATAAATTCTGAAAAATAACAGATTTTTGCTAATAAATTCGAAACTTGAATATCGACATCTCTTCCATCAATCGCTCTAAAATCTGCATTTGCTATTAAATTTATCAATTTACTTCTAGAATACTTGCTTAAAGGTATTTTTGTAAGCTCGGTTAGCATAATTTTAAACATTTCTTGAGAATTAAATTTATAATTTGTTTGAATTTTTCTAGATAATTCTCGCGCTTTAGGGAAGTCTCCTTTGAAGCACATTAATAGAAGGCTTCTTATCATGTCCTTTTGAGAATTTATGGAATTGTCGTATAGTATATCTAAGTCAATAACATCTCCATTTATAGAGCAAAGTTGTAACAAATCTATCGCACGCGAGAGTTTCCCTCCTGTGATTTTGTAAAGAAATTCTATAACTTCGCGTTCAATTTTTAGGGATTCTTTTTGAGCAATATCAAGTATAAGACTTTCAAAAGAGCTATAATTAACTGGCAAAACTAAAAATATTTGGCAGCGACTCATTATTGGATCAATTATTTTTGAAATTTTTGTCGTAATCAAAATCATTCTACAATTAGTGCCATAAATTTCCATTAATCTCCGAAAAGCTTGTTGATTAGCTCCTAAATAATCAAAATTTTTTACAATTAGAATTTTAAACGGAACATCCCCTAAAGCTTTTATTGAAACAAACGGCTTAATCTTAACCTGTATAAATGCAGGAGTAGAAATTGTTTTTCCTGCCAAACTTCCTAACCTACTAGTTGATATGTGTGCATTTGAGCGAGCTTGTTTCATCTCTTCGCCTGTTAACGGAACATCTGCGTAAACCACTTCTGAATTAGCGTCATAAAATCTCCCCAAGAATTCTCTCGAAAAAAGGCGTGCAAGTGTTGTTTTTCCAATACTTTCGGTTCCTACGAATAGCAAGTGTGGAAAATTTCTACTTTTAATATATTCCGTTAATCTTTCTTTAATGTTCTCTCTGCCACATACATTATTTAAATCATTAGGTAAATATTTAACGCGCCAAATAGGAATTTCTGAAAGCAAGCCCTTTTCCTCCCTTATTATAAAAATTATGTGTCTATTTTGATATTTCTTATCAATTCACCAATCAAAGCAAGTATTTGAATTTTGGCATCTGCCCCTTGGCTAATTCTATAATCTATCTCTCCAATAAAAGAAATTATTTTGTTATAATTGCTAGATTCTATATTTAGATTACCTAACCTTTCCATTATTTGTCTTAGGAAATTTCTACTGTCTAAATTTTCAATTGTAATAAAAATTTTTCTCGCTCCCTCAAAATTTTTAGATTGAAGCGTTTTAATTAACTTTTCTAACGTTGAACCATCCAAAAAACCGGAAATCTTTAAAACTTCGTTTAAATCTAAATTGTCTAACAACTCAAGCGCAACGGACATTTGTAAAGTATTAATAGCTTTTCTTAAATCTCCTCCTGAGACAAAAAATAACGCTTCGTAAAATTCATTTGCTTGAATTTGGGGAATTTGTAATTTTTCTTGTTTTGAAATAAACTTTAATCGCTCTATTATTTTCTCCTCAGGTAATTTAGCAAACCTAAATACTGCACACCTTGAAATAATTGGATCGATTATTCTATTGATATAATTACATATCAATATAAATTTCACGTTACTTGATGTTTTTTCTATAATTCTCCTGAGTGCCTGCTGAACTTGTTTAGGTATATTGTCCGCTTCGTCAAGAATTACAACTTTTAACGCATCATCCCCAACAACTAGATTTTGATTTACGAAGCCTTTGATTGCGTTTCTAACATAGTCCATTCTTACGGTGTCAGATGCATTCAACTCTAAAACATTTGCAAAATAATTCTGTTTTTTAATCACATTTTTAGCAATAATCAACGCTGTACTTGTTTTACCTGTGCCCGCAGGACCCGTAAAAATCATATGGGGCATGTTACCGCTTTTTACGAAATCTTTTAAGTTATTAATAGCGATATTTTGGCTTACAATTTCGTTAAATGTCTGAGGTCTGTATTTTTCAACCCAAATTTCTTCGATCAAGGTACAGCTCATTCTATATTTATGCTTTTAATCTTCAAGACTTTCTTTCGAGAGATCTAGTTCTAAAACCTCATATACTTTCTTAAAATTCATCTTTGCGTAAAGTTTAGCCGCTTCCTTCGCTTTTTCTTTAATGTTTACTTTTATTTTTTCTACTTTTATTTTCTGTAAATGTTCAATAGCTTTTTTAACGAGTAATTCGCCTATACCTTGTCCCCTGTAACCCTCTTTAAGAAAAACTTGTTTAATATACCCCTCAGAAGCACCAAATGGATCGATTCGCAACTCCGCAATTATCATGCCGATAACTTCGTTATCTTTATCTTCATCTATCGCTATCAATATACCGTGTCTCTGTAAAGGATCATAAAGCCGTCTGCGGATGCCCCAATCAAACCGTTTGTGATCAAATTTGTCACCATATCTTGAAATCAATAATTTCATTAAAGCTTGTAAAGAATCAATTTGATCTGGCGTTGCATTTTCAATTCTAATATTTTTCATGTCTACCATCTTCTTTTAGAGGATTAAAAAATCATAATTATTAACAATCAATTATTAATTACTTTTTCAAAATTTATATTTTCTTGATTACAATTAATAAAAATCAAGAAAGATATGTAATTTTATTCAATGAATTTATATTAATATTAATTTTTACAAAATAAGAAAATTTAGCGAGCTGAAACGCCATCCCATGCTTTTACTTCAGGGTCCTCATATCCGCACACAACGCATTTTTGGTTTATTTCCCACGCTTCTAATGCGGGATGAACTCTCGTAAAAAGCGATCCACACTGCTGGCATACCAAATATTTAGCTCCACAGCCATCGCACATCTTTAATTGGCCTTTTTCCACGAACCTAAACGTTCTCGACATCCAGTCGTCGTTAACTAATCGAAAGGTCTCTTTACCACATTGAATACAACATTTTCCATCAAATTCTTCTCCCATATAATCACTTCAAATGTTTTTTAGGAATTTTAGCTTAAAATATTTTAAATAATTAATAGAGTTTATATTTAAAAAATTAAAGCTTTTTACATTTAAAATTGAGAGAGAGAAAAAAAATAATAGTAAGAGAAAAAAAAAATGATGTAAAATTACATTTTTAACTTTTTTACTGTTCCGCTTGTAGCCACTTCAGGATTAATTTTTTCCAATTCACCAATTAATTGAAAAACTTTATCGTCATTTAAAGCTTCTCCAAATTTTATCAGCATTTCTTTTGAACCAACAAATAAGCCTTTTCTTTTCATCGGTTTACCATCATCCTTTAGAGGATTAATTTCTAAGAAGAGTAATGCTGGTCTAGTTTTAGTTGCAGGGACCTTTACTACAAAAACTCCTGGTACAGGAGCTTCCATTTTTTCCCAATCAGCTGCGGTTTTTAGATGGTTTCTTAACTGAGCTTCAATATCAGCCATATTTAATCACTTTTTTGAAAAAATATTATGAATGTTAGGTGTTACATATAAGGCATATAATATATACTATATGGCATTTAAAAAGTTTTTGGTAGCGAAATTTTGTTAGATAATCTTAAAAGCGAGCAGAAAAAAATCTAAAATAATATTTAAGTAGAGAGATGACATCTAATTTTAATTCGTCGGATTTCTTGGGGTCGATTTCCATTAAAAACTTTAAATATCACCTCGGTATATATAATTGTATAGAAAAACGAAGAGTTTTTCCAAAGAACTCAAAAATGTGGTGGTTAAAATAAAGTTAATTTCAGTAAATTTACCAGAATCTTATTTAAAAGTTTTAGAAATACTCGTTTCGGAAGGAAAGTTTCCAAATCGAAGTGAAGCGATACGGGTCGGGATTAGAGACTTGATTAGGACGGAGTATTTAATCGAAGAATCCGTAAAAAGAAACCTCAATCCAAGTTTAGTAGAAACTGAGATTGAAAGCGAAATTTAGAAATTAAACTATTTTCTTTTTTCTTTTTTAAAATCTTGATATTAGGAAGTGGATTATAATTTTATAAAATAATTTAAAATGAGATTTTTTTTATTTCGACATTAATTCTTTAATCTTTTTCCTCCTTTCAGCGCGTCTAGCAGCAATTTTCACTCGTATATCGTCAATCTCTTCTTTTGGAACCTCTACTTTCAGTTCTTGAACCGTTTTAATATCTAATTCCTTTTTATAAGTGTTTATTCTATTTTCTATTAAGGATATATACTTAATACCAATTTTTGTCTCTTTTAGGTTAAACATTGCTTCATTAAGTTGTGTAATTGCTTTCATAAAAAGATTATTTGATAAAGAAATTTGAGCTTTGTCTAAAGCGCGATAAGCTAATTCAAATTTATTGATATTTTCATCCCTTTCGAGTTCACTCGTTGTAATAATAGGTACTTGACTGGCGTTCTCTAAAACTTCAATCTGTTTATTCATTTGCTTTACCAGTTTGTCTTGTTTCAATTTTTCTAATTTCTTAATTACATTTTTTAACTTTAATATTCCTTCGTTATATTTAAGGTCTTTAATGATTTGATTGGCGCTGTCTAATTCTTTTTGAACGATTTCCTCGCGCCGTTTACGTTTTTCTTCTTTTTTTATATCATCGAGTTCCTTTCGTTTTTTCTCAGCTTCTTTTAATAGACCTTCGAGCTCTTTTTTATCTTCAACTTTTTTCTGTTGCATGGCTTTTATCTTTTCTGTTTGTTTCATTTCTTTTTTAAGGATAAACAGTAAATCGTTGTTTATTCGACTAACTTCGTGTTGCCATCCAATTTTTTTAAATAGATCCCGCCCCATAATATACTTTTCAAAAGCTTCTTCAAATTTCTTTTTATTTTTCAATTTAGTTCCTTCTTCTAAAAAGTGATAAGCGTTTTCTGAAATTTCTTTCTCTCTTTCTTTTTCTTTCTGTATAGCTAAAAACTCTCGTCTCTTTTGATCTTGTTGCAATTTTTGTAAATCCTTAGCTTTTATTATTTCATCTTCAATTTGAGCTTCAAGTTTTAATCTCTCTGTTTCCTGCCTTTCGGCAACTTTTTGTTCTTGTTCTATTCTTTCTTTTTTCAGCTTAATTACTTTGATAGATTCTTTTATCATTTTTTGACCTTCGGACCATTTAATCTCAGCAAAGATTTTCTCGCTTTCCTTATAGAATTTTATTGCTTTTTCGAAATTTTTTTGCTTGAACTCTTTTTTTGCAAGATCCATAAAGGTGAAAGCTTGCTCTTTTTTGGATTCATATTCTAACGCTTGTTTTCTTTTAAGTTCAAGGGCTTGAGCTTTTTGTTTTGATAACTCTACCTCTGCTTCTCTAGCTAAACGTGTTTCGATTTTACGTTTCTTTATTTCTTCTTCTTCTTTTGAGATCTTTTCTGTTTCCAAGGCTCTTAATCTTTTATCAGCTTTTGACTTTTCTTGATAGTGCCGTATAGAGTTGGTTATTTGATTAGCTTGTTCGTTCCATCCGATCTTTTCAAATTCTTTTTTTGCCGTCATGTACATATTAATTATTTCTTCGTACGGCGATTCAATAATCAAAATTCCTCTTTTCTTGCTAATTTCATACTCCTGAGCCAATCTTTCGGCGCGATTGATAATATTAAAAATTCCCTCAGATTCTTTTGTCGTAGCTTCTTTTAACTTCTCAAATTCTATAATTTTATTTTCATGAGCAAAAACTTCTTCTTTCGGTTTATATTTCAACTTTTCCTTAGATGCTTCTAATTTTTGTTGTTCAAGTAATCGTAGATTATCATCTTTTACTTTTTTTTCTTTATAAAAGGTTATGGTACTTATTAATCGGTGTGCTTCTTCTTTCCATCCTATTTTGTGGAATAATTTTCTAGCTTTTTCATAGTTTGAAATTGCTTTTTCATAAGGGCTTATATTGTGCAAAAGATCTTTTTTTAAACTTAACTCATAGCTTCTTACTTCGTTTTCAGCTTCATTAATAAGGGCCATAGCTTCGTTCAATAAGCCATCACTTTCTCTGTCTTTGCTTTCGATTGCTTGTATCTCTTGAAGTTTAAGTTCCTTAACTTCTTTAGTTATTTTAAAGGATTCTTCAAAGACTTTTTGTTTTTCTACTTTTTTTGCCTCTAATTCACGTAACCGTTTGTCTCTTTCATATTTCTCTCGATAACGATTAATTTGATTACCATATATATCTGCCTCTTCTTTCCAACCTCGAGCATATACTTTTTCTCTAATCTTTTGATATAATTCTGAAATTATCAGATAAGGACAATCTTTTTCAAATTGCCCTCTTTTAATAGCTAAATCGTACTCCCGGGCTAATTTTTCAGTTTTGTCTACTAAGTCATCGATTTCTCTTTCAAATTTCTCCTCGTCCTGTTCTTGTTTTGATAAGCTTTCAAGATTTTTCAATTTATCAACTGTTAATCCTTCCGCTTTTACTTTAAGCGATTCTTCAAAGCCTTTTTGCTTTTGAATTTTTTCAAGTTCAATTTGACGTAATTTTTTATCGCTTTCTAATTTTTCTTGATAAATTTTAATTTGCTTAGCATATATTAACGCTTGATCAGTCCATCCTCTTGTTAAAACTTTATTTCGCAATTTTGTATATATTTCAATAATTTCAAAATAAGGATCTTTTCCTAAATCTTTTCCTTTTTTTATAGCACTTTTTTTTGCTATTTCATATTCTCTAGCTAATTTCTCTGCTTTGTCAACGATTCCAGTAATTTCTTTTTGAAAATTTTGTTCTTCTACCTTTTTTGATTTTTTACTTTCAATTTCTTTTAATTTTTCAAGGGGAATACTTTCCGTTTTAACTTTTAGAGATTCTTCAAATTCTTTTCGTTTTCGAATCTTAGATATCTCTATTTCTCTTAGCTTATTATCGTTTTCTAATTTATCTTGGTAAATTCTTATTTGGTTCGTATACATTAATGTTTGGTCCTTCCAACCTCTTGAAATAACTCCTTCTCTAATCTGATTATATATTTCAATTATTCTACTATATGGTGAATTTTCTATAAGTTCTCCCGCTCTTATTGCTTTTTTCAAAGCTACTTCATAATCACGCGCCATTCTCTCTGCTTTGTCTACAAGGTCAGTAATATCTTTTTGAAATTTATCCTCTTCAAATTCTTTTACTTTTTTAATTTCAATTTCTTTTATTTTCTCTGCATCAAATTCCTTTTTTTGAATTTTATGAAATTCTTCATAAGTTTTCTTTTCTTCGCCTTTCTTCGCTTCTATTTCTCTTATTCTTTTTTCTTTTTCTAATAATTCAGAATATTTTCTAATGTGGCTTGAAAGAATAGCGGCATCCTCGTTCCAACCTTTTTCTAAAACGTTAGCTCTTGCTTTAGTGTAAATTTTAATTATTTTTGGATATTTGGATTCTATATTCATATTGCCCTCTTTGACTGCTTTTTTAAAAGCGGTGTTGTATTCACGTCCAATTTTTTCTGCTCTATTCACCAAATTCTCGATCATTTCTCTAAAATTTTTAACTTCAGCTTCTTGCTTTCTCTGTTCTTCAAAACCTTTTTTTTGTGCGACATCTACTTCAACAATTGTCGAATCTGTTTTAATTTTTAATGCTTCGTCATATTCTTTTTGTTTCTGTCGTTTCTGAATTTCTATTTGGCGTAGATTCTTATCTTTTTCTAAAAGCGCGTGATAATGCCTAATTTGGTTAGCATACAGTTCTACTTGGTCTTTCCAACCTCTATCTTTCACTTTTTTGCTTACTTCTTCGTAAATCTTAATCACCACAGGAAAAACGCATTCTTCGAGTAGTTTTCCTTTTCTAATCGCCGATTTAACTTTTAAATCATAATCTCTTGCTAACTTTTCAGCATAATCTACCATCTCAGCAATTTCATTTTGAAATGTCGTCTCTTCTTGTTTTCTCTCAGATTGTGCCCTTAGCTTTTCTGCTTGAGCGTGATCTTTTATTTGCTCTTGAAGTTGAGCGCTATCTATTAAAGCAGCTTCTTTTTGTTTTTTGATTTCTTCCGCTTGCTCTTTTTCTACTTTGATTTTTTGAAACTCTTCCAAAAACCTTTTTTTCTCTCTCTCAACTTGTTCTATCATGTTTTTAATTTTTTTAACTTCATTGTTCCAATTGATTTCTTGAAATAAAGCAAGTCCCTCGTCGTATAACCTTATAGCTTCATCGTACTGTCGTATCTTTTTTAATTCTGTTGCATTACCAATTAATTCATATGCATGGTTAGATATTTGATTTTCTTTCCTTTTAAATTCTTCAAATGCTCTAATTCGTTGTGTCTTTATTTCTAATTTCGATAATGTGCCTTCATTTTCTTGCTCTAAGGTAATAATCTCCCCAGTAGACGCTTTCTTATGTATTTGCACAAACTCTGCTTTCTTATTAAAACAATCCTCAATCAATTCACTTAGTTTTGCTAATTCAAGCTCTTTACTTAATTTTTGGAGAATTTTTGTTGCTTCGTCATATTTATCAAGAGCATCATCAAATCTTTCGTTTGTTACAAGTTGTAGAGCCTCTATAATTAAGGAATCTGCTTGACTATACAATTCCTCTTCAGTCTGTTCTAAAAGAGCTTCTTGAGAATCTTGAATTATAGTATCTCTTTCTAATTCACTTTCCCTAAACGATTGTTCCTTTAACAAATAAATCTCGGAAATTTTATTATTTAACGCGTCAACTTCTGCAATTTTATTAATTTGATCGTATAACCCAATTGCCTGACGAAAAATTTCGATGCTATCGTCATAAAAACGCGCTTCAATTAACGATAAAGCGTGTGTTACTAATTCAATCGCTTCAGAAGCTATCTCTTCTTCCATATTACCCATATCAGAAAAGAAAGCTACTTTTGTAGGGTCTGGGTTGTTATCGTTAAATTCTTGATTATTATCCTTTTCTTCTTCTCGTTTTTCCATCTTAATCATCAAATTAGGGAAAATTTAAAAGGCTTTTATTTAAATTACAAAACACTTATAGGTAAAATATATCGTTTTAATAGCAATTTTAAAATTCAATTTTTCCTAAAGTTCTATTTAGAAAATCGTCGCAAACTTTGCCTCCTTCAGGCGTTAAAGTCCAACCGTCTGCCTCTCTCTTAACTAAACTTAGGTCTTCTGTGCTACTTAAAACTTCGTGTACTTCTTCTTCTGTTTTACGAATATTGAAATCTATTCTTAAACTAAAAATTATCTCGTCTAAAGGAACCGGTCCTCCAAGCTCATCCTCCATTACGCCTAATGCTGCGATCATTTGCTGCTGCTCTCCTATGTTACCTTTCATCTCGTTTGAAACTTCGTCAAGTAACCAAGGATATTTATCTAGCATTTCTTTAATCGCTTTTTCATTACCGCTTGCGAAGACCGCATCAAAGTCCTCTCGAATTTTTTTCTTTTTGGCCATCTGAAAGTACCTATATTTCAAAAAAGATAATTCTTAATATTAGTGATTATCTTTTATATTAACGCTTTATATTATCTAAAAATTTTTTATCTTTTAATTTTAAGTAAAAAAAAAAATGTTGATTTTACATGGCAAAAAAATCGTGTTCTAAACATAAAAACTTTAATTACTACTGCGAAGACTGTCAAGCTGCAAATATAGCAGGAGGTGATCGGTTTAATTACAACCTATTTAAAAAAAATGGGCAATCTAAAAAACTAATTCTCTTGATTATTGGAGTTGTTGCGATAATTGCTTCGATAGCCATTTTCTGGTGGTGGCCCTCTTGGTTCGGGAGTATTAGTCTTCAGGATCAATTATATTCAATTAAAGCGGGTGGAATTGATTTCTTTGATTTCTACTTCTTAAATGGCTGGGCTACTAATTTTATATTTAACAAGACCGCATTAATTGGGGCGCTAATCGGATCTATTATAATGAGTTTACCACCCGAAAGAAATTTGTTAACTATAATTGGTACTAAGCTAAGATTCGGAAAACCCTCAAGGTTAAAAGCATTAGCGTTTTGGTGGACGATTGGATTTGTAATGTTCTATTTATTAGGTTTACTACTTGATGTAAATAGTGGCGGCTTTTCTTGGACAATCTATTTGATTGAAAACGGTGAAATTCAAATCACTCCAAACATAATATTAGACGCGTTTGCTGTTTTATTTGATCAGAATAGCACAAATTTTGTAGCGATTTTTATCTACTCAAGTCTAATTCTCCCTGTAATGACTTTTATTTTTGGAGTATTAATTCTTAGATTGGTTCTTAACATAGTGAAGAATACATATTTACGTAAAAACGATTTTTACGTGATTTCAAATGTTTTCTTAATAATTGGTTTACTATGTGGGCTTGGATTCTTTTTCGTTGCAACGCTCCCTTTAGACGGTATTGGTATTATACAAATATGGGCAGTTATTTTGGGTTTCATAACAATGACTTCTTTAGGAATCTTCATGTACCTCTACGGAAAAATGCAGTCCGAAAAAGATTCGGCAAATTTCATTTTTTCGCGATATAAACAAAAAAAAATCATCTATGTCATAGTAATCGTAATTGCTTTCACACTTACCCCATTAATATTCAGTATTGGACCAACATTAAACCTAAGCGACACAGCAGTGTGGAATGAACAACAATGGATAAAAAAATATAATAGAGAAGTGGAATGGACTTCGGCGTGTGCTGGTTTAGATATGTTTGAAGAACGGCCAATTTCGAACTTTACCGAATCTTCTACAACTTCCGACGCTTTAATGGTATCCCAAGTTAGACAATTTGATCAAAGTTTTGCCGTTCAGTATTTAGCGGCTTCAATCGGTTCTACATTCGAGGGTTTAGCAGACTCAGACATAGTATATATAAATAATAAGGAATATTGGGTTGCGCCTAAAACTGTACGGTTTTCAGAACTTGCTTTAGATTCTGTCAAGACTAACACTGAATTATACGATCATGTTGAGGGCTTTTTAGCAATGGATACATTTTCGGGTGACTTGGTAAATGTGTCTTTAACTTTCAACATTACTGAAAATTATCCGATTTTCTTTGGGGAAAGCGAAAGTCCACGATATCTCGAACAAACTTTAGGTTATTCCGATACGGGAGCTCTAGGCGCCTATGATTCCGATATATTACTTAACACTGAGTGGTCAAATGAAATTCCTAATAACGAGTTTACATACGAGGGAGAACCAGATGGTACTCTTACTGGCTTAGAAGGGTTTTGGAAAACTTTAAACATAGGACTTTTTGCTTACGCTTCTAGAAGTGATCATCAGTATTTGATTAATAGAAATGTAAGAACTAGAGTTGAACAGATACTCCTTCCTCAATTAAAAATTGACAGTGATCCCTACTTAGTATTTGATATAACCCGAGGTAAAATGTATTATGCCGTTTCGATTTATACGCATATCCATGTAGGTTCGTACGCTCAATATCCTATATTAAGATTTTTAGGTGTTAGCTTAATTGATGTAATAAGTGGGGAGATGACTTTTTATGAAAATCCGAGTTTAGACCCTAGCGGTGACCCAACTTCTCCTCTTTGGGAAATTTATTTGGCAAAATATGATTGGCAACCAGTTCCAACTTGGTTAAAAGCACAATTGCGCTATCCAGAGGATTTATTTGAGTTACAATTAGAAGCGAATTACAAATATCACGTAACAAATTCTCAAACATGGAAAAGAGGCGATGATTTCCACGAAAGACCAGAAGATGGTAATTTATTCTACATAGAATCTGATTTAGGTGATGGAATTGAATACATTGGATTAGACTTGGTTGAATATCAAGGTCAAACAGCAACACTACTCGCAGGAATATATGTAGTCAGACACGGCGATCACTTTGGTGAAGCAATTTTCTATTATACAAGAGATTCCGGCGAAAATTTAATTGGTCCTAAAACAGCGAGAGAAACTTATGCATCTGAAGCAACGCAAGATCTTACTTTAATCTCGGGCGCTAGGCACGGAAATACTTTAATATATCCTCTTGGAGGCTCAATCTATTATTATATTCCTACATATAGCACTGCTGGCAGCCTTCAACAGTTAAAGTTAGCCGGATTTGTAGAAGCATTTGTTAGAAATGTTGGTTATGGTGAAAACGCTCAAGATGCGTACGACAATCTGAACCTTACGGAAGGTGAAACGACCTCTAACGTTTCAATTTCGTATAACTTTGAGATGGAAACTACTATGACTTATCCGAGTAATCCAGCAAACTTCGAAATAACTCTTCAAAATTACGATACTAACTTCTCTGCGCCTGGCTTGGATGTCAAAGTTAATCTATCTGTATATAGCCAAACTACTAATAATGTCGATTATAACTTAATTTTACCTCCAGATATGTATCCAATTGAAAACACCACATTTATAGACGGTGACTATACGCGAGTAAATTTCACTATAATTAATACTACATTGTATTTTGGTCAAGGCTTAGTTCTAAATGGTTTGTTAAACACTACGAAAGCAGGCGTAATACTCTACTTTAAATGGATTTTGATTGTCGATAGTGCTATTATCTACGAATCTCAAGAAAAAATAATATATGTATATTAAAATCTTTTTTTTTAATTCTTTTTATTTTAAAAATAAAACCTTAATATAAACAAGTCTGAAGGATTTTTAGCTTATAAACAATAAATTAAAATTCTCTAGATTATATAATCACATAATTCAAATTATTTATAATAGCAAAAATGTGATTATTGAATGTTTGGCGGAGGACAAGTAAAGTATGATAGAGCTCTTACGGTATTTTCGCCCGAAGGAAGATTATTCCAAGTAGAGTATGCTTTAGAGGCTGTAAGGCGCGGTACTTTAGCAGTAGCTATAAAATCTAAAGACGCTGTTTGTTTAGGGGCTCAAATTAAAATTCCTTCAAAATTAATGGATGCTGATTCCATTGATAAATTATTTCAAGTTGACGAGCACATTGGCGTTGCAATTGCGGGTTTGCATGCTGATTCGCGTACTTTAATTAACTACGCTCGAGTTCAAGCGCAATCTTTTCGCTTAACATATGATGAGCCTGTAAGGTTGAATATGCTTGTAAAGTCGATAGCAGATATGAAACAACAGTATACGCAATTTGGAGGTATAAGACCGTTCGGATGTGCTCTTTTTTTCGTTGCCGTTGATGCAAAAGGCACTCAAATTTACACTACATCTCCAAGTGGGATTTATCGGGCATTTAAAGCTTACGCTCTAGGAAGTGGCGAAGCAACTGCAAGAGATTATTTAAAAGAGAATTATAAGGAGGGAATGTCTTTCGACGAGATAATAAAATTAGCGCTTAATACGCTTAAAGAATCGAACGATGAAGCTCCCACCAAAGAGAACGTCAGACTTGTTTATATTAAGACTGAAGACAAAAAATATCACGAGTGCTCGAAGGACGAAATAGAGCAATTCCTAAATCTAATAAAGGAAGAACCTAAAACTTAAACTTTTTTTAAAATCTTTTTTCAAGAATTTTATACATTGAAAACTAAATTTTACCCGAGGATTTAAGGATTTCTAAAGTTAAAAGCTTAAACACATCTTCTACTGAATCACCCTGTTTAGCACTGGTTTCAAAATATTTAAATACGTGTAGTTCGCTCTTAAGGGCTTTCCCCTCTTGTTCTGATACTTCTCTATTTCCCTCTTTCGCTAAATCGAGTTTATTTCCTACTAAAATGCATGCTTTTTGCCCAATTACTTTTTCAACTTCATCCCGCCACTCTATTAAATCGGCAAATGATGAGCGTCTAGTTAAATCAAACACGTAAATTATGCCCGTTGCACCTCGATAGAACGGTGGACGAACGAAGGAGAAGTGTTTTTGTCCCGCTAAATCCCATAATTGAAGTTTTACTTGAAATTCTGGATGATCGACTAATTCCACAGTTTTTGTACTGAAATTTGAGCCAATAGTCATTAAGTAATTATCTCTAAACGCATTTTCGCAGTATCTAAGAACCATGGATGTCTTTCCGACTCCACCATTCCCAACAACGCAAATCTTATAAATGAATGACTTCTGAAATTTAGAATATGTAGCAGACATGGAGATTCAATAATTAATATAGTTATAATAATATATTATATTCAATAAATAAAATTAATCATATTAAATATTTGGTCTATTTTTAACAAAACTTTAAAATAAATTTGGAGAATTTCTTAAATGACGGATTTGAATGCGAAAAATCAAAAATTTGCTCAACTTATCCTTAATGCCAACAACATCGTAGTGTTAACCGGGGCTGGTATGAGCACAGAGAGCGGAATTGCGGACTTTAGGAGCCCAGGTACTGGTTTGTGGGAAAAAGTTAACCCTGATGAATTTGCGAGCATCCATTCGTATGTATCTGATACTAAAAAGAATCTAGATTTTATGCTTGAGATGGGATTAAATATATTTAAAGCAAGACCTAACAAGGGTCATAAAGCTTTAACTAAACTCCAAAAGCTTGGTAAATTAAAAGGAATTCTTACTCAAAATATTGACGGGCTTCACCAAAAGTCGCATAGTAAAAATATTGTGGAGTTACATGGGACAGCTCACGAAGCAATTTGTATGGGTTGTAATAAAATCTTTCCCATTACAACGATGATAAATCAAGTTATGAAGGGTGAGAATCGTCCTTCATGCGAGGTATGTAATGGCCTATTGAAACCAAACGCAATTTTTTTTGGAGAACCATTGCGTTCAGAAATATTAAGTCGAGCAGACGACATAATTAATAGTTGCGATTTATTAATTGTTCTTGGAAGCTCTTTATTAGTATATCCCGTGGCATTTTATCCTAGAAAAGCACTTTCTTTGGGCGCTAAAATCGCAATTATTAACATTCAAGAAACGGATGTAGATTCATTTGCGGATGTTGTAATCCACGAAAAAATCGGCGATATATTCCCCCTTATTGTTGAAATCGTTGAAGGGGAAATAAATCAGAATAAATAACATTTTATAGGTAACGGAACCCATATTCTCTAATTTCTGTTAATAAAAAGGTAAAAATAAATAAAAAAAATAGAAATTAATTATTACTTACTTACGAAGTGATTTTTTATCGACTTTACCAACAGTAGTTAGAGGTAGTTCTTCAGTAAATTCGATTATTTTAGGGACTTCATAAGGCGAACACATTTCCTTAGCAAATTTTGTTATATCCTCTCTCAATGCGTCTTCGTTTCCATCAAATTCATAACTCGGATCAATCTGGATGAACGCTTTAACAATTTCAGATCCAGGACGATCAGGATTGGGCAAACCAATCGTAGCTACCATTCCAATAGCGGGATGTTTAGACAAGGTATCTTCCAATTTAGCTGAAAATACTTTAAAACCTCCAACAATTATCATATCTTTTGTACGATCGACTATTCGAATATAACCGTCTTCGTCCATAATCCCTACATCGCCAGTATGCATGTATCCGTCTTTATCTATCGCATTTTTCGTCTCTTCGGGCTTGTTATAGTATCCTTTCATTACTAACGGTCCTTTTACGCAAATTTCTCCAGGTTCCCCCAAGGGGACTTCTTTATCAGTTTCAGGGTCTACGATTTTGAGTTCTACGTTTAAAAATGGTATACCAATAGTGCCTAATTTTTTTAACCCTAACGAAGGATTCATTGTCGATACGGGAGATGTCTCCGTCATACCGTAGAGTTCTAATAGTTTTCCTTTTCCAATAATGCTTTCCAATTCTTCTTGAGATTCCTTTGGAAATGGAGCTGCTGCAGAAATACACGTTCCTAATTCTGAATGATCGATCTCTTTAAATTTTGGATTATTTATTAAAAGTTGATATAAAGAGGGTACATTAACTAAATTTGTTGGACGATATTTCTTCATGGCTTTAACCATATGGTTAGTATCACGAGGGTTAGGGATCAATATTTGGCTGAACCCCGAAGCTACAGCTGCTTCAGTAACGGTTAATCCCGCAATATGAAACATTGGAAAGCCAGAACACAATACACCTTCTCCCCTTTTCCATTGAAGCCAGGATATTATGCATTTTTGGTTTGAAACGCAATTTCTATGACTTAACATCGCTCCTTTTGGTGGTCCCGTAGTTCCTCCCGTGTATTGAATCCATCCAATGTCATCAGGAGTTACTTTAACATCAACTGGATCTGTGGAATAATTCGCTATAACTTCCTTATGAAAATCAATATTTGTTATTCCTTCTAACGGAGTTACCTTACCTTTTGGGACTTTTCCTAACGCTTTACCTAGAATTTGCTTGATCTTTGGCAAAAAGCCGGCTACGCTTGTAGTTATTATTAATTTCAATTGTGGTATCTTCGAAGCAATTTTGACCATATGACCCGCAAATACCGCATCTAACGTCATTAACGCGACTTGCTTACCGCCCGTACCTAAATCGTTGAGTTGATATTGAATTTGAACCGCTGAAAGTAGCGGTGATACTCCAGATACAATACAACCCGCTCTCAATGTTCCCAATACGGTTATCATATATTCCGGTGTATTAGGTAGGCATATACCCACCACATCTCCTTTTTTAAATCCGTTTTCAATTAACATGTTTGCAAATTGATTCGCATAATTATCTAATTCTTTGAAAGTAATCTCTACTCCCAAAAATTCTAACGCCATTTTATCAGCATATTCTACAAACGCGTCTTCACTCATACCAACAAACGTCATATCAAATTCTTTAGGATCAATATCTTCCAATCCAGAATCCCAGTTTTTCTTCCAAAATCTTGAACTATAAGGGCTTGACATTTTAATTTCACTCAAATTATTACTTTTTTTCATTAAAAAATTGTTACTAAATAGTATTGATTCTTTTAAATATAAAGTTTTAACTTTCTAAATCTTATTGAGATTCCTTTTAAAAATGTATTATAGAAAAAAAATAAAAATAAAAATATTAAATATTATTTTCGAAGTGATTTCTTATCGACTTTACCAACTGTCGTGAGTGGTAGTTCTTTTACAATTTCAATTATTTTAGGAACTTCGTAAGGTGAACAGTTTTCTTTGGCAAATGCTGTAATATTTTTCTTTAAAGCGTCCTCATTTCCGTCGTAGTCATATTCAGGATCTAATTGTATAAACGCTTTAACGATTTCAGAACCTGGTCTTTCAGGGTTATCTACTCCTACAGTGGCAACCATTCCTATAGCAAGATGTTTAGTTAGGGTGTCTTCTAATTTGGCTGAAAACACTTTGAAACCGCCGACAATTATCATATCTTTAGTTCTATCAACGATTTTCATATACCCATCTTCATCCATTACGCCTACATCTCCAGTATGCATAAATCCATCAGAGTCAATTGCGTTCTTAGTTTCCTCAGGTTTATTGAAATATCCTTGCATTACCATTGGTCCTTTTACGCAAATCTCTCCAGGCTCTCCTACAGGTACTTCCTTCCCTGTGTTTGGATCAACTAATTTTATTTCCGTATTGTTTAGAGGAAGACCTATGCTTCCTAATTTTTTAACTCCATTGGATGGATTACTTGCTGAGAGTGGAGATGTTTCAGTCATCCCATAAGCTTCTATTAATTTACCTTTCCCTACTATTGTTTCGAATTCTTTTTGAGATTCTTTTGGAAACGGTGCTGCCGCAGAAACGCAATACTTTAATTGCGAATGGTCCAACTCTTTAAATTTTGGGTTTTTCATCAAAATCTGATATAAAGAAGGCACATTTGCTAAAACCGTTGGTTTGTATTTAGCCAATTCTTTTATAATGTGATCTGAATCACGTGGGTTTGGTATCAAAATCTGACTCCAACCCAGGTAGACTACATTAAGGGTAGTAAAAGTTCCTGCGATATGGAAAAATGGAAACCCTGAAAGAGCTACGCCTTCCCCTGGTTCCCAATTAAGCCATTTCTGGTATATAACTATGTCAGAAACGATATTCTTATGGGTTAACATTGCTCCTTTTGGTGGTCCTGTAGTTCCACCCGTATATTGAATAAATGCTAAATCATCAGCGGCTATTTTTACTGTTGGTAATTCTTTTGAATAAGTAGGCAAGAGATCTTTATGG
Source organism: Promethearchaeota archaeon (assembly GCA_018238625.1). Taxonomy (GTDB): domain Archaea; phylum Asgardarchaeota; class Lokiarchaeia; order Sigyniarchaeales; family SOKP01; genus SOKP01. The sequence goes on along the minus strand of JABCSY010000028.1, from coordinate 21,115 downwards.
AAATCAATTACTGTTATTCCTTCTAAGGGAGTAACTTTTCCCTTAGGAATCTTACCAATTAATTTACCCAATACTTGTTTTATTTTCGGCAGGTAGCCTCCTACGCTAGTAGTTATTACTAATTTTAATTGTGGTAATTTTGAAACTATTTTAACTAATCTACCAGCAAATATAGCATCTAAAGTTAATAATGCTACTTTATTCCCTCCTGTACCTAAATCATTCAATTGATATTGCATTTGAATGTCTGAAAGAAGAGGTGAAACACCCGAAACAATACAACCTACCTTCAAAGTACCAATGACGCCCACTAAATATTCAGGTGTATTTGGTAAATTTATACCGACTACATCGCCTTTTTTAAAACCGTTTTCAATTAACATATTGGCGAATTGGTTTGAAGTCTCGTCTAAATCTCTATAGGTTAAAGTTATTCCTAAATAATCAAAAGCCATCTTCTCTGGAAACTTTTCCATAGTTCTTCGAATTGCTTCGGGATAAGTTGTATTAAATTCATTTGGATCTAAATCTTTTACATAATCATCCCAGGATTTTTTCCAGAATTTATCTTTATACGACATATTTTTCTTTTCATCTATTTCATATTATTTGATTTTTATATTTCGAAAAAATTATTATAATTATAATTATATTTGATTCATTTTATTATAAAGTTTAATTTTTTAGATATTTCATTTCGCAATTTTATTAATTTCTTACAAATTCGTTCTCTTCTCTTCTTAGAACTCTTTTTATTATAAAATAAGTAGTTTATAAAGTCGTAACTGATGATGAATAAAAATAAGAAAAAAAATAGATTTTATTATTTCCTTAAAGCTTTCTTATCAATTTTACCTACTACTGTGAGTGGTAATTCTTTAGCTATTTCAAGTCTTTTGGGGACTTCATATGGAGCACAATGTTCTTTAGCAAAAGCTGTAATATCCTCTTTCAATGCTTCTTCGTTTCCATCATACTCGTAATTAGGATCTAGTTGCAGAATTGCCTTAACAATTTCTGAGCCGGGTCTATCAGGATTTGGTATTCCGATTAGGGCAACCATTCCAATTGCAGGGTGTTTAATCAATGTTTCCTCTACTTTAGAAGAAAATACTTTGAAACCGCCGACAATTATCATATCCTTAGTTCGATCTACAATTCTCAAATATCCGTCCTCACTCATTATTGCTACATCTCCAGTATGCATAAATCCATCAGAGTCAATTGCGTTCTTAGTTTCCTCAGGTTTGTTATAATAACCTTTCATAACCATAGGACCTCTTACGCAAATCTCCCCTGGTTCTCCTAATGGAACTTCTTCACCACTTTCGGGGTCAACAAGTTTTAATTCAACGTTTAATAAAGGTAGGCCTATAGAGCCTAACTTTCGTTTTCCTTTGTAAGGATTCATTGTTGAGAGTGGAGAACATTCAGTCATTCCATAAGCTTCCAATAGTTTACCCGCTCCAACGATACCTTCTAATTTTTGTTGAGATTCAACTGGAAATGGGGCCGCAGCAGAAATACAAACATCTAAATTAGAATGATCTAATCTCTTAAATTTTTTGGTGTTTATAAGAATTTGAAATAATGATGGAACATTTACCAGTGCCGTAGGATTATATTTTTTCATTTCATTGCAAATTGTTAAGGTATCTCTGGGATCCGCTATAAGGACTTGACCCCAACCAAGAAATAGACAGGAGTTGCAGAAAAATAGACCCGCTATATGGAAAAAAGGGAACCCTGAAAGCGCAATCCTTGCCCCCTGTTCCCAACCGAGCCATGTTCGAACAATTATAAGGTCTGAAACTGCGCTTCTATGAGTTAGCATTGCACCTTTTGGAGGTCCTGTGGTTCCTCCAGTGTATTGAATAAATGCAATATCATCTGGAGTTACATCAACTGTAGGTAGTTTAGTTGGGTATTTAGCTAAAATATCATCGTGAAAATCGAGAACAGTTTTTCCTTCTAAGGGAGTTACTTTTCCAAAAGGAATCTCTTTAACAGCCCTAATTTTAGCTTGTTGTTCCTTTGGAAATGACCCTATTACGCTAGTAGTTATTACAAGCTTTAATTGTGGTAATTTTGATGTTATGTTTTTCAATCGATGTTCAAAAATCGCGTCGAGAGTAACTAAAGCAACATTTTTTTTGCCTGCTCCTAAATCATTTATTTGATAATGCATTTGAACATCTGACATGAGTGGACTTACGCCAGAAACAATACAACCAGCCTTTAAAGTCCCAAGAAATGCTATAACATACTCCGGAGTATTTGGAAGATTAATTCCTACGACATCTCCTTTCTTAAATCCTTGATCAATTAACATGTGAGCAAATTGGTTAGAAGATTTATCTATTTGACCGAAGGTAATTTCTAAACCTTGAAAAGATAAAGCCATTTTGTCCGGAAAATTCTCAAAAATATTCCTTACCGCATCTATGAAAGAAGTTTCCCATAGGATAGGATCCAAGTCCGCTAATCCCTCGTCCCAATTTTTACGCCAAAAACGATCTGTATATGGGCTTGTCATTTTAATTTCACATCAATTTTACATTTTTAGTTAAAAATAGTTGATAATAATTATTATTGATGGTATTAGTTATAAAGTTTTGACTTAGTGATCATTATTTAAAATTTTTAATAGATAAAGTAGAATTTTGATCACTGTAGAATTCAGTCAATTAACAATAGTAATTTTTGTCGGCACCATAAAAGCTCGAGATTCTTAACCTCCTTTTATTTTTACTTCTACTATCCTCCCTCCGTCTCCACGAAACGCTTTTACCTTCAAAGAGAATTGTATTTCTATCTAGAACACCTATCTTATTCGATTTACATGTATCGTAAGTAAATTTTAGAAAATTGTCGGAGTAACCCACTTTTATTTTGATGGATTCATCAGTTTATGTAATGTCGTTTAATTCGGGGTTTAATTTTTATAGAAAAAACAAGAGAATTCCTTTAGTTTCGAGCGGGGATTCAACGCTAGACGAGTTATTGGGAGGCGGTGGTTTTCGTAAAAACTTAGTTTATCTACTTTATGGCGATAAAAAAAAACTTGCGAATATTCTATTGACCACCGCGGTTATCGCTCAAAAATCTTTTAATAATGGAGGTTTAGGAGAAGAAATAAAAGTTGCTTTCATTGACGCAAATAACCGCTTTAACCCATATAACGTAAGCAAGTTTGCAGTTTCCCAAAATTTATCGCCTCAGAAAGTTTTAGGGAATATTCTTATCGCCCGCGCGTTTACTTGGGATCAAATGGTAGAGCTTTTAGAAAATAGGCTCTCTAAGCTTGAACACGTCAAAGTTGTTTTAATTTCTGGTATTACTACATTGTTTCAGAGTTACGAAAAGCAGATGTTTGAGGATTTACTGAGAGCTATTAACGGGATTAAAACGATTCTCTCTAAAACAAGACCGCTCATCGTCCTAACTGCTCCCCTAAACGAATATTCTCTCTATAGACCTAATGGCGGCAAAATTCTCTCCCACTTCGGAAGTGTATTAGCATTGATAAACGAAGACGAGCGATATACAGAATATGTTTTAGTCCAGCATCCTTTTTTGCCAGAAAACCGCCTTTTAAAGTGGAAACCGCGCATTCCTAAAAGAAATTTGGCAAATACTACGAAAAACATGACTTTAGATTGTTGGTTTTAATCTTACTCCTTCTTTTTATACATATTAGAGTCCATATTCAGAGGAACGTCCAACAGTCCAGAATGTTCATGATTTCATTCAAGAGGAAGGACATTATACTAAGAACAACAGTCTAATCTTTTGTTAAGTACCGTTTCATGTAATGAAATCTCTGATATTTTTTTTCCCTTGTTCATAATCAGTTTAACAATCCTAAAAAATTAATTAGAAATTGAGTAATTTTAATTCAATAAATATAAATAAGAAAACGACCCTTTAAAATATGAGATATTATGAATTCAATCAAATCTAATTCAGTTAAAGAAGAAGTCATTTCTCTTTTACATGAACTACCCGATGATATAACTCTGGATGAAATTATGTACCATCTCTACGTAAAGCAGAAAATTATTAAAGGTCTGAAGGATATTGAGGATGGAAATACATATACTCATGAAGAAGTAAAGGAAATGGCCAAAAAATGGTAGATGTAATTTGGTCTGATTCTGCAAAAGAAGAACTAAGGGATATTAAACAATACATTTCCAAAACCTCAAAAGAATATGCTGAACTTTTTGTTGATAGAATATTTGAGGTTATTGAAAACCTTAGAGATTTTCCTAAGATAGGTAGAAAAGTTCCAGAATTTAATATTATAAGTATTCGAGAGTTAATTTGCCAAAATTATAGGATTATTTATAAAACCTATGGAGAATCTCTTGAAATCGTTTCGATTATCCATGGTAATAGGTTATTAAAAATATAGCTTTACAAATATAATTTTATGCCTATCCATTTTTGAGATTTTCAAACTACCATCTTACAATAGTTACCAATCATTCCTCCAAGAAAATCTAAAAAGAATAAAATGTATTAAATGTTAGCCTTTTTCCTTCTTTTTGTATAAATTTGGATTCTTTTTTTCAAGAGTCAAAGGATCGCCACCAAATTGAATTTTCCGTCCTTTATAATAAAAGTCTGATTTCTTCTCGCAAATTTCGTTCCACTTAACAATGCCATGCTTCTTTATCATAACGAGATTATAAATTTTTGAATTGTGAGGTAAGAAAATTTCAAAATTTACGATCGGTTGTAATTTCTCGCAAGGAAATTCTTCACATTCGTAGCAGAATTTATACCCCTTACTAGTTACGCATTCAAATGTTTTACATACGGGGAAATCTTTTATTTGACCATTCTGCTCCCGGCAACCTTTACACTTATAAACCTTTACCCCCGGGCATCTTTTGCAATATATTCCACAAGGGGCATGGTCCTTATAATATACGCTCATATAACAATACCTATTGCTCATTTTATTTTCTATCAATAATTTTTTTATTTATTATATCCCTAAAAGCCTAGCAGCATTTTCGTAGAGCCATTTTCTTTTAACTTCTTCTTTAAGAGGTAATTCCATAACGCCATCTGCTAATTGTTTTATTGACATTCCCATAAAAAGCCAAGTTGATCCAAATAGAATTCTATCTTGAAGAACTGAATTACCGAAATGAATAAGTTGCTCCCATCCTGTTCCTTGCATACCAATATACTTAGGAGTGTAAGATGCAATATCAATGTATATGTTAGGATTGCGCCAAGCAACAGCTACTAATTCGTTTACCCAAGGCCATCCACCATGTCCCGCAATAATCTTCAAATCAGGAAAATCCTGAGCGACAATATCTAAGTAGATCGGTCTTTCAACTTCCATATTATTAGTGGAATAATTTATAGAAAGATGAAACCAAATAGGGATGTCAAGTTCCACGCATGTGGAATAAATTGGATACATTTTCGCATGATGAGGCGGTATTCCAAACATAAACGGTCTAACAGCTACGCCTCTAAGTCCTAAATCGTAAGATCTTCTTATCTCTCTTATGGCTTCCATTCGTTTTAAAGGATCAATACCTGCAAATCCTACGAATTTATCTGGATGTCTTTTAACAATATCGGCATAATAGTCGTTTGGAAGCCCAGCAATTCCACTAGGCGTTTCCTCGTCAAGATTAAATATAACTGCTTTCTCAACTCCCATTTTATCAAGTTTATAAACAAAATCCTCAACTGAAGTTGTTAGTTTCCTTATTTTAGGTAGAAATGGTTTAATAGCTTCTTTTAATTCTGTTGTACTAAGTGTAGTTTTCATAATATAGAGTTCTTCTGCTGTTATCCCAAGTAGAGGAGCAACTCGTGGACCAAAAATATCTTGAAGATATCTAGCCATCTGAGGAGGTAAAGAGATCAATAGATCAATAAAAACCTCTTCGGTCGGGACATAGCACAGCGAGTCAATAATTTTATATTCCATATTTCATCCAATAATTAATTTTTAACTATAATCTTAGAACGTTAAAGTTCTATATATTATTTATTTCGATAGAAAATTAGAAAATTTTCGAAGTATATTTTTTTTAAAGTTTCAGAAGACTACCCTTCTGGGTTTGCTTGAAAAACTAAAAAAAAATTGAAGTAAATATGTGTGGTAGAACAGTGCCAAGCTTTCGTCCTGCGCTTGAACACGAGATCGAAAGCTGGAAGGACTATAAAAGAGCGCTTAGGCCAGAAGATCAAAAAATATTTGATAAATTAATGAACTTTGCGAGAATTCATGCTGATGCTGGCAGTTTAAGTGCTCGCCCTATGCTTTCAGAAATTCTTTTCATGTCGTTTGCGATTGAGCAAGAAAAGAAAATTGGGTTGTTGGAAAAAAAGATTATCGAAATAGAGAAAATAATTAAGGGAAAAGAGTAGAAGTTGGACTCACAGAATGTTTTTGACGGTTGGCTTTTAGATGTATCTACTTTTAGCGAAGGGGTTATCCTTTGGGTAAAAACCTCAAAAGAGCAGAAGGTAATAAAAGTATACCAAGAATTCTGTCCTGAATTTTTTGCCGTGCCCAGAAATGAAGTCGGTAACGACTTAAAGCGATTGAAATATATCCTTACTCAAAATCTAAATGTAAAAGAGGTGCGAATCTGTGAAAAATATGCAAAACTCGAAGATCACGAAAAATCGAAAGTTCTTGGCGTCACTGTAACGAAACCCTCGGTATTTAAGAAAACAATTAAAGAGATTGACAGAATAGGACTTTTTATCTTGCATAATACGGATCTTCCTATTACTCAGATGTATTTTTATGTCAATGACATATTCCCTATGTCTTTCTGTCGTTTCAAAGTTAAAATTGAAAAGGGCAAAGACAAGAGAAGTAATATTTTACGCCTTGTTTCTCTAGATTTACAAGATGACAACGAAAAGTTATTCTACGATTTGCCTCCACTAAAAGCTGTTTGGTTAGATGTAAAAATTCAGCACCAAGGGATAAGACCATATTATAACGATCCCATTTCTCATGCTGAAATCAATATTGTTGAAAACGACGAGGGCAATGTTCCACGAGCAGATGGATACATAAAACGAAAAATATTGATCGCTAAAGCAAACGAAGCGGAAACCTTGAAGACCATAAGCAAAGTAATCGAACGTCTCGATCCTGATATAATACTTACCCAAAATGGGGACGAATTTCTCCTCCCGTATCTAGTTGCTAGGGCTTCAGAGAATCGAGTAACAAAAGATCTTTACCTTTCTCGGGATAAAAAACCATTGGTGAACTGTCTTTTCGAGCTTTCTGGTGGCTCAGATCATTATATGTCGTATGGTATAATAAGACGGCGTTCAAAGACTCAAGTCTATTTATCTGGCAGATTTCATTTGGACACAACAACATACGCCAGTCTCCATTTCACGGAAGGAAATATTCCAGGCGTTATTGAAGTCGCCCGTATATCGCGAATTTCGCTCCAAAGATTAAGTCGCATAACAATCGGGGGGGCGCTCCAGTCGATTCAATTTTATAACGCTTATAAGCTTGACCATTTAATACCTCCATTCAAGAAAAATCCGGAAGGATTCAACACTGGAATGGACCTAATTAGAAGCGACCGTGGAGGCCATATATTCGAACCCATCATTGGCGTTTTTGAACAAGTGGTAGAACTAGACTTTTCTTCTATGTATCCTTCTTTAATGGCAAACTTTAATATTTCTTCGGAAACCATTAATTGTAAGTGTTGTAAAGACGACGGTACGGGTGTAAAAGTTCCAGGATTGGACTTTCATATCTGTTCAAAAAGACAAGGAATCATATCGAAATCAATAAGCCTGCCTTTATCAAAAAGATTAAAGTACAAAGCGTATGTCCGTAAAACTGGGAACCTTCGTTACAAATTCACCGATATTGCTCTAAAATGGGTACTCGTAGTAAGCTTCGGATATTTAGGGTTTAAAAATGCTCGCTTCGGAAAGATCGAAGCTCATCAAACGGTTTGCGCTTTTGCTCGTGAATTCCTTATGCGCTCTGCGGAGATAGCAGAAGAACATGGTTGCAAAGTTATTCACGGAATTGTGGATTCAATTTGGCTCAAAGATACAAAAAGTAGATCTCCCGAGGAGTTCGAAGCAGAAACTAAAAAAATTGCTGAAGAAATAACTGAACAAGTGGGTATTCCAATGAGCTGGGACGGAAAGTACAATTTTATCGTTTTTCTTCCTTCTCGTGCAGAACCAGACATTCCGGCGCTAAGTCACTATTGGGGGATTAAAAGCGATGGAGAGATAAAAGTAAGAGGAATTGAAGTTCGGCGCAGAGACGCGCCAAAAATCGTTAAAGACGCTCAGTACGCGTTTATCGATGTATTTCAAGGCGCAAAAACCGTCGAAGAATTTATGAGAAGAATCCCAAAAGTAAAGAAGATGCTCTATCGATATGTGGACAAGATAGAGATGGGTGAAGTTTTGCGAGAAGAACTTACGATTCGCCAAAGGGTTTCCAGAAAACCTTCACAGTACAAAGTAAACTCGTACCAGGCTGTTGCTGCGAGACAACTAGAAAGATCAGGTGTGGTAGTGACTCCCGGTAAAAATGTTCGCTATATTATACTCAATGCTGATGCCGACCCAGCTTTTCCCGAAAAGAAGGTGATTCTTTCAGATCTTTACGACGAAAAAAAACATCAGTACGACAAAAAAAAGTATATAGAATTACTAAAAAGAGCTTTTGAGAATATTTTTCCTTTTAAATTCCCTGAACTCGAAGAATTATTAAAATCGGATATCATGAGGAAATCCAATCAGAAGGATTTATCATGCTATATCGAATGAATCCGACTTAAAGAAATTATAACCAAACTCTATCGACATAAATATTTAATAATCCCTTAATATAATCCCTTAATAGTCCCATTTAAATATGATCAGTTAAAAATATATATTATTCATACCTTATGGTGTGAATATCGAGAAGTAGTATTAACTCTCAATGATATAACCAATTGGAATACCTCCGGTATGACAAATTGGTAAAACTTTCTTTCCTTAACGGAAAGACTATGTCTTCGGATATAGATTTGAATCATTGGTTTTCGGACTAACGATTAAATAAGTTGCTCATTGAGACATTTTATATGAAAATATAGAATGAAATACTAGCAATGAGCCTTCGGGTATTCATTGCAACTTCTTGAACCTTTTTCCTTTTTATAACAAAACTTTTGTTTTGTCCACTTCCATTTATCAATTTAGTGGATGGATTATCAATTAGTAATGGAATGTCTAAATTTATATTACCTGTACTAACTTACAATATTTAATATATCATTATTAGAATTATAATAAGAATGATGAACCCTATTATGGGAATACATTTAAGAATAGAAAGATAATCTGTATAATTATCCACTTGTTTTTGCTTTGTATCTGAAAGTTCCGCTCCACAGTTAGGACAATACGAAGGAATCTTTGAGAAAATAGTATCAAAACTTTGTATAGCAGATTTGGCGGGGTGAACTTCCCGTCCGCATTTTTCACATCGTGGTTTTTTCACATTTGGTCACTGAATTATAGAAGTGATCCTGCTTAGCAGATTGTAACTATTGAAGAATGTCAGTTAAAAAAGCTCATGAATTTTATAAGCGGGAGTTTATTTATCTAATGCTAGCAAAATAAAATATAAAAATGTAAGCATAATGCAAAAAACGAAGTTCAGATGTAGGTTTACTTAATACAATCCAATTTTTGCGTTTATTGTAATTATAAAAAAAAAATAGAAATAAGAATTAGGGAATTAAAATTATTTCGAAAAAGTCAAATATGATCAATACTAGACATCCTATCTCTAATATTGTCCAAAGATTGCGCTTTAAACTTCTTAGGCCTTTCAATGCTTTTCCCGAATAATTTATGCAATTATAGATGAATATTATTACCCATGTGGTTAATAGGAAAACTATTGGCAAGAATAAGACGTATAATTCTCGTCCTACGAAACCTAATAAGTATTTATAACCAAGTATAGAAAATGCTGTAATAACCAAAGTAAATCCGAAACCGAACGAATATTCCGCAAACATCACAAACCTATTAATCTGTTCTTCTGGCATATTCCCTGCTCTTGTTTCGTAATTCGCTTTTGAGTTAGATGATACCGAATTTACAAAAAATATAAATGAAAGCATTAACAAGAATGTTGCAGAAACTATACCACTTGAAGGTGGCACTTGCCATACTAAAGCTAGAATTGTTAAAACAGCAGCAATCATGGTTGTACTAAGAATAATCCAATCTTTAACATTTAAGGTTTTATTTTCTCTTTCTTCTTCCATTATTTTCACTAAAATATTTATTGATATTTAATTGTATTAATCTTAAAATTTATAAACTTTAATAGTCGAGATTTTTGTACTTTTTTGCTTGAATTTTTTAATTATTAGATTATAGTACACGCTTTCTATTGCCATTTTAAGATTAACTTTTTAGTAAATTAGCACTCAGTATTGCTTTATTATTGTTTAATGTTAAAATTAAATTATGTCATCAAAAGTAATATCTTATTACGATTGGTCTCTTGGTTTTAAAGGTAACACAGATAGAACTTCAAATATTACGCTTACAAAAAAAAATAGATTAAATTCAATTGGAATTGCTGATGATGACTTTAAAAATTATTTAAGAAAATGGAAGAATAGAAACCTTTCTTAATATAATTTAACTTATTATCTAATGAATTTTTAATTCCCATCCTTATTTTTTGCTTTTTTATATATTTACGTTCTTTTAGTACGAAATTCATTGAAAATCTAAAGAGGTATAAATACATTTTTTTATACGATTTACAAATAAGTAAAAATATAAACCTTTTATAATGTCAAAATCAAGTTCTTATTTTGATTGGGAATTAAGTTTCCGTAAAAATCAGCTTTCAAAGGAAAGAGTTAAGAGTAATCGAGAAAAAATAAATTCTATAGGAATTCCGATAAACAACTTTAAAAAGTTTTTACAGGAATGGAAAGAGAAGAATCTTGACTAAATTTTTCGGTTAACCGCCAAGATATAAAGCTGCTCCTAATAAAATTTCAATACCAAGTAAAATAAAGAAAAATATTAAGGTGTAAAACCTCCATTTTATCGAAACTCTCTCTGCTTCTTCTAATCGGTATATAAATATTAATAGAATAGCTCCAAGCCCTAAAATTGATAATATTACAAGGAAAAATATAAGAACAATAGATACTATATAGGGTAATATAATAGCCGAAATAAAAGCCGTTATGCTTATCCATATTGTAATAAATCTCTTCATTTTTTCTCTAAAAATCTCGTCAATATCCGTAGATTTCACTCCTGGAATAGTTCCATAAGATATCCCAAAAATTGCTAAAGCTAATAAAATTGAATGGAATGGGTTTAAATAATGCCATACTAAATCTGAAAAAAGAATTCCCATAACTAATCCTAATATTATACACAAAATAATGCGGATAACTTTAAAATTAACCCTCAAGAATTTAATTACTTCCTGAACTAAAGAATTAAAGGCGTTCTTAATAATTTGATATAAAGCGCTCAAATTTTCAACTATTTTATCGAAGAATTCTTTTAACTCCTCTAACATGAAAATAAATGGGTATAATAAAATACCTAGAATTAAAAGTGACCAGCTCCAACCAGATGAGTAAAAGGCGTAAAAAATTAAAAATATTAAAGTTACCATTAACCCCCAATAAGCAAAAGAGAGGAGTCTCCGTTTTTTAAAGGGTTTGACTAAGAAGCCTACAAATACCATAAAAACTAATAGGGAAGTTGAAATATTTAATAAAAGTTTTGTTGGATCCATTATAGCTAATGCAAAATACACATCAAATGAGGAGAATACGCCAAAACCGATCAGGCTGAAATGACTAACCTGTTTTCTAGTTTTTTGATTAATAGAATTAAAATTGTTATCATTATCAAGTAACATTAAAAGTAGTAAAATTCCAAATACGATTAAAATCATCGTGGTAATATTTAATATATCTAATGTTAAATAATACAGTGGCCAAGAGCAGAAATTGATATACGAAACAATTATAAGAAAGTTTCTAAGTTTTAATTTGTTTTCTTTAATTAAACCCCAAAAATCGAATAGGTTTAACCCATAACCATAAACTAACTCTAATAAGAGGATAATAATAATAATCGGAACGATAGAAATTGAGTATTGAGGAATCCAACCCAAAAAATAATTAATTGAAAATCCAAAAATAAATACCCACGAAGCTGTCATTAAAAAGACTGAATATTTACCAAGAAATTTAAGGACAAACCTATCAAAAATCATTAAGATGTGAATTAATATGCTTAATAAAAATAAAATTAATTGAAGCTCAATGTTGGCTAAATATAGAGTCTGAAAAATGTAATTGGATAATACTATATAAATTACCCCCCCTATGAAACATTTTCGATGTGTTTTCCACTTTAATAACGATTCTTCATTATCCAAGTTAAATTTACGCATAGTGTTGTAATAAGAATAATTTGTATAGAATTGCATTAAAGCAAAAACCAAGATGGCAAAACTTTGTAAAGCCAAATTTGAGGGGGATAAAAATAATATTAGCGATAATACAGACCATGAAATGTTGAAATAGCAAATTGTATGAACTAAAAACATGTACTTACTTTTAATTCTTTTTACAACATTAATCTCTACTATGCTAATAAAAAATAAGACGATTTGTGACGCTAAGAAACTTTCAATTACTCCAAACAAAAGATTAAACAATCCGTAAAATAAAATGGATGTTTCTAAGTACGATAATACCATTAGAATAGAATAATAATTTTGAATGGTTTTAGCATTCGCTTTTTCTTTTAAAATTCTTTTGATTGAGAAAACAGAATAAAAAGCGAAGAGCGTATTAATTAAAATTAAAAGCATAGAATTAAATATATTGAAATCCGTAAAGAGTAAAACTGATAAACTGTAGAAAGCTGTAAAGCAAACTTGAAACATTAAAAAGAACCCCCATATAATAAAATTTCTGAACTTAAACTTCATTAAAAGGTTTATAGCAAACATAATAACAGAAAGAATCATTAAAAAGAAAAATAACGCTGGAAATCCTATAAAAATCTCATTTGAACTTATTAGAAAAGAAGTCATTAAGGAAGATGTGTAGAAGCCTATAGTAAATATAATCATATTTATTAGGACATTTCTAATCTGAATCATGGATTCGTTTAATTTACTTGCGTCATATCGACCTAATTGATTTAAATACGTAAAGATGGCGTATTCAGTATAAAATTGCATAATTAACAGAATTACAAGGTTCAAAAAGAGACTTTCTAAACCAATCATTAAGAATTGGTTTAATAAAATAAATAAAAGGATAGACATTAAAATATACGCAAAAATATGAATTGGATAGATTATCCTTTTACTAACCTTCTTTATAAAATAGAAATCGAAAAATGTGAGGATAAATAAACAGCTTAATGATAATAAAACATTCTCAATCAACCCCAACCCTAAATAATCAAGAGCTATTCCAAAAACAAAAAAAGAGATTTCAAGATATAATAGAAATGCTACTACTGAACTAAATTTCTTCAAATATATAGTAAATTTTTCGATATCAATTTCTATTTTCGAAGACTCGGCGTATCGTACACTGAGTAATGTTAAAATAGACCACAATATTAAAACTTCGAGAATTTGGTAGAATATGTTAAATGGGCTAAGAAACGCGAGAAAAATTGAAAAGTAAGCTGAATTTAATAAAAAACATATTAGATTTAGAACTTTAATTTGATTTTTATCCTCAAAAAATTTCATAATATTATAGGATTTTGATTCGATTGAAAGTTCAATATCGTTATTGAAGAGATTTATAAAGATTTGGAAGATAAGAGTGTATAACATTAATCCTGCTAAAGTAAACAGTAAAAGAGGTTGAAAAAGTTCAATATAAAATAAAAACTGTAATATAAAAAGTGTGAAGGGAATAGGGATTAAATACCACATTATAAATCGATAATTCCCTAGTGAAAAATTAATTAAAATTAAATTTATAGCAATAAATACTGCGGCAACCATAAAAAGTGAATCGGGTAACAACAAAAATACAATTGAAGACGCAGAAGATGAAATTCCAAAAGAAAGAATACTTAGTGGAATAATTTTTTTCGATGGAAAGAATAATTTATAGTAGTTAAATACGAAGTACGACCCACCGAAGACTGTTACCGCTAAAAATAATGAAAACAATCCAAAATTGGGGATTAAGTTAAAAGTAAAGTAAGTTAGTGAAGAGAAGTTTACTATTAAAATTGTAGAAATTAAACGATTAAAGATAATGTGTTTTAATTTTAGAAGTCTTGACGAAAATAAGCTTAAGGACATAATAATTAACGCTATGTTTGTAGAAATAAATGGATGCAAGGTCAACAAAAACATAAGATGAAATATTAATAAGAAAATCCCTGTTAATGCAATAGAGTAGGCCAGTATTAATATAACATTCTTCTGAGCTTTTAAGTTAGGGAAAAACGAGAGAGTAATAAAAAGTAGGCCACATACTATTGTAATTATTGGGTAATTTATCTCAATTAGAAATCCTACTGCTTCAAATAGAGAAAATAGAAAAATTGACAAGATTATTGAGAATATTATCCATAAGATAGATACTATATTCCACGATCTTAACCTTACTAGAATTGGCATAAGTATTATAACTGAGATGCCAATAAATGACAAATAGCTCAAATCTGGGTTTCCAAAAAATGCATTTTGGCTAAACCAATAGATTAAAAATAGACATAAACCCCATGAAATAAATAAAACATTAGTGAAATGTTTCTTAATCCATGTATACCAGAACGGTAAGGATAGAAGAACGCATAGAATAAAAGCTAAAAGATTTGAACCATATAAATTTACACCAAATAAATTTAAAGCGTTTGTGAATACATCTATACCTGTAAATGCTTCGCTTATCAATGCGTAATTTATAATAGGAAAGATTATCCACGATCTATAACCAATTTTCCATACAGCCCAAGACAATTTCCATTGATAAATTGCTATTGAAAGATAAAAAAGAACAACTCCTACATTAATACTTATAATTAATATAATTAGATCGAAAATCGGAAGTGAGTATACTGAAATCAAGAAGAAATATAGAAATGCGGGAAATGAAATTATATTTAAAGCTAAAACGATATAAAATGATCTCTTTCGAAACAATCTTGGCGAATCGTTGTAAAGAAATACAAACGCAAATCCAGACACGCTTAAAGTTAGCGTAAAACTTAGTATCGGATTATAGGATGCAAATATAATATTATTAAAAAAGAATGAAAAAGATAGAAAACTAATAAAATTAAAAATCATAAGAAGGACACATGGTTTAATAAACCATTTATATCGGGGTTCCTCTTTCCTATAATAGAAGACGCCCATTAAACACAAGAAAATGAATAATGAGGTAGTCGTGTTGTATATTAGATATATATAGGGTGATAACAAAATAAACGAAAGTAAAGATATTAAAAAATAAAGTATGAATTTTTCAATGTTATTTTCTCTTTCTAAATTCAAGATAATCGATGTAAAAAATACAGATAATAAAGATATTAAGTATATAGTAGACGATGTACTAATCGATAATGCTTCAAGGGAAGGTAGAAGTTCATATGAAATCAAGAACCCTGTTGCTTCAATAAATGTTATAATACTTAGTATCAAATAGAAAAACAAGCGAAAATAGGATGTTCTGTTTCTTTCTGATAATAATATCATAAAGGGTAATAAGAAAACTAATGAGAGAGGGAATAAGTATGAAATCAGTAATACTAACGAAATTCCAAATATGCTATATATATGAAACCCTGATTCTCTTTCTGTAAAAACTTTATATCGTAGAAGATAAAAATTTGAAAATAGAAATATTTTCCCGAAAACAAGAATTTTAAGCATCTCTTGATTTAAATGTGGGGCTAAAATTATTGAAGAGATATTCCAAATAATTTCAATGGAAAGACAAATAATTGATAAGAAAAACAAGCCCCCTATACTTTTTCTTATCGCTGATTGAGTATTTTCTAAGAGTAAAAATCTTCTTTCTAAATAAAAATGAGAAATTGGACTTAAAACGGCGAAGACAAGAATTAATAGTGTTATTTTACTGAATAACGACAATTGAATAGGATACAAGGCTAAAGTAAACAATATAATAGATTTTAGAATTATCCATAGTATCAATTCAGAAGTAACTTTAACTCTTTCGAAGTCGATTTTTATCAGTTTATCGCTTACATTAAGGATGAGTAATAATATTAGTAAAAATATGGCAATGTCGAGGGTAAAACCTAATAATTGAAGATCCATATCAATAAAAAATTGGTTATAATTAAACACTTGGACGATTGATGAAAATATAAGAGATACTGAAATTATTACGCCGAAAATTATAATATTCTTAATAAATTCATAAATTTTGTAAATCCTGTAATAATCAAACTTACTTGTTTCGTCTTCAAAGACTGATTGTTTTAAATCTTCTAAAAGAACTAAATTGTATGTGTTAAGTATAAAAAATAACAAAAGCGCGCCAGCAAAAATAACATTTCTTAACCAAGTAATTGTTACGGTTAAATTTAGATTGAAAAAGATTGAAGAAATTAGAATACTAATGAATAACCAAGTAATTGGTTGAATTATCTTAATACCATTAATCAATCCTTCTTTTAATTCGATATAGGACGAAATCTGATCAAAGAATTTTAAAGAAACAAAAAATAATATTACGGAAAATAAAGTAATTAAGATAGGATCAGCGATCATCCCTAATCTAACTATTTCTAACCCGATCATAGAAGGTATAAAAATGATGATGATCCAAAATAGGATACTATTCAGAATTATTATCTTTTTAACTAATTTGGTATTAAAACATTCTTTTTTATAAGAAAAGATAAGAGGAATAAATAAGAAACTTGAAGCAGAGAGCAATGAAAAAATTATTGAATAGGAAGTTTCTATAAGCAAGACATATGGATAGTAGAACATGGTGGTACCTGTAACGATAAATCCAACGATAATCTGTAATTTAACCATTAGTTTTTTTCTTGTTTCTCTAATATTGAGTTGTCTTGAAAAATTATAAAGAAAAACTAAAATTCCATAAAAAATGAATAATGTAAAATTAACGACATTAAACGTATTGAAATCGTATCCTATCGATACCAACTCCAAGCTAAATACCGTTGGAATAAGGAGCAATGACGAACATAATACAATGCTGTTCAGTTTTATTAAGCTTTTTATAAAGGTTTGATGGGTTGTTTTGGTTAATATATATCTGAGAGGTAAATAAAATGAAATACTTGAAATTAAAAAAGGAAAAACCAGTACGAGATAAGAACCGAAAAAATAAATAAATGAATAATAAAAAATTAAAACGGATGTAAATATTAAAGAAAGCTCGTTTATTACAACTCTGTTCGATTCTGAGATTAATCTTTTCTTAAAAATTATGTTATTTAGAAAGGTTATTCCCATAAATGCCGCATATGTTGAAATAATAATGGCATCATATAATACAAAATATGAAAATAGTTTAAAAAATACAGAAAATAGTAGGAAAAATAGCTCAATAAAAATAAAATAAGAATTAATACGAGTAAACTTAATTATTGAACTTTCGCTTATTTTTTCGATTTTCTGCCCAAATTTCAATAGATAATACGAAGAGATTGAGAAAAACAATAGAATGGAAATTACAATTGTCAGATTACTTACAACAAATGCAAAAGTAAACATAATCGAAAGACCAATAGTCAGCATTAATCCCCAACACGAGTAGTAACTGTAAGAAAGAGATGTTCTTGATGAAAAAACGCCAATCAAATAATTTACGAAAGTAAATATCAAAAAAATACCTGGAAATAAGATTGATGACAAAATCAAACCGTTAATAAATAATAGTAAGTCTAACGAGAAATAATTTCTAAGATTAATTACGATGTATGATGTTAATTCTATTAATAAAACTAATATCATTATGCATCTATTAAAATTATCCCATGGATGTTTTCGAAAGTGTCGCACATAGACGTAATAAAAAGAGATTAAAGTTAGTGATAGAATCGTTAAAGCATGTAGTAAAAATTTTGAAAACATTATTAGAATAGGATCTGTTGTAAAATCAATGTAAATAAAAGAAAAAATATCGAAAAAAGAGTAAATTATCACAATAAAACTAGAAACAGCTAAAACATGTTGAGCAATTAAAATGTTCTCTTTAACGAAATAACCTCTTGTCGCAAAAATCTCTAAGATTAAGTATAATCCTATAATCAATATTATAAATTTAATATTATATGGCAAAGGCACAAACCAAAAAACAATTGTCGCAAAAATCCCAGTAGAGTTAACTAAAAAAATGTATTTGCTATATTTTTTTGGGCAAAAGTTTGCTTTTTGCTCGTAATACGAGATGACGATTAAAAATAGTAGAGAGAATAGGATAAGTATCGGAAATTCTATCAAATACGATAATAAAATAAGAAACCCTAAAATTAAAATTGACAAAATTAGATTTAACTTCTGGTATTTACCGAACGCTTCAGGCAGACTATCCTCAACTTTATCAGATTTCATTCTTGGGTAACCTCATAAGTAATTTTTTGTAGTAAAAAGCGAGATATACTCTAATTTTCAAATAAATTAGAAAGAACATCATGGATAAAAAGAAAGCATTTATTAATTCAATAAGCGTGTGTTGTATCTCATAATTTATACTATAAACTCCAATAATATCAAAAGGTATTTGGATTAACAGAACGAAAATTAAGCTAAGAATTGAAACTGAGTATTTTTTATGAAATATAATCAATTCTTTCAAAAATATTTTATTCTCTTTGATTGAATCATTAATTATTTTGCGTATTTTTTTAGTAGATACTAATGTGATGAAGTAAAAAGAAAAATTTGTTATAAGTGCGAATAACCATGAAACTTTTGTATTAAATAGGAAAGAGAGAAATAAAATATGAATAATAAAATTTAAGATTACGACAATGTTGTAAAGCTGTTTGGATGCTAAAGAAAAGTTAATTGAGTGCTTAAATTCGCCTATAGAGGTGTTAAAGAAGTCTATAGGTTTGAAATAGTAGTAATAAAAAACTATTAAATAGAGAACGCAAAAAGAAATTAAAGGTAATAATTCAAAAAAGTAATCTGAAGGATCAATAAGCACGAAAATGGGGGTTACAATTAAGGAAAAGATAGTTATTAAGAATAAAATATGAATCCTTGAGGTAGGATTGTTTGTTTGATTAAGGAATACGGGATCATTTCGATACTTATCATAAAATTTATAAAAAAATAGTATCGAAAAAATAAATGTGAGGACAGAAAATCCTAACGAAATGTAAAAGTCATTGCTTATAAATCGAAATATAAAGTAACCCAATGCCGTAATACCTGAAGGAACAATTAGTAAATACCAACAAAACCACCACACTTTCCAAAGAATATTTGTAGCTTTTTCGTATTTAATTTCAGATTTTTTTACAACATTAGAATCCATGAGCTAGCATAAGGTGATACTCATAAAAAAATGTATTGATATAATTTACCGGTAAATTCTACATTTTACTCGTAAAGCTCTAAGAATTGGCGCATAATCGTAATTTCTCAACCTTTATAATTTTTGATAGTTTTAAGTCTCACGCTCTAGCACCATTATATGAAAAAAAAATTGATATTTATGTAAAAAAAGAATAAATATTCTTTTGAACAATTATTAGAAAAGGGAAGAATATATGTTTCACTTCAATTTTGTTTATTAAACTGTGTCAATTATTTCGCTTGGTTATCTAAAATAATCATAGTAATTACTGTTAGATTTTATTTCGGTAAAAATTTTTTCCGCAATTTCAAAACTTCCCACGTTTGGATCAACAGCTAAGCTTGCTATTGCAATATCTTTTGACTTCTTTAAAATGGCTTCAACGCATAAATCTTGAATAGTTGCTTCAATTCTAAGTATTGCAGCAATGTCTTTTGGCAACACCCCCCATTTGACTCCATGTACGCCATCTTTATCCACCTTAACTGGACATTCGACAACGAGGTCTTGAGGTAAATTTTCAACGATCCCATCATTTGGAATGTTTACAGCGCTCTCATAAGTATTTGCATCGGTAATTATTGCTTCAATAATAGGGATTGCTCTTTCTCCAGAAGCTCCCATAGAGAGCATTCCTTTTTTAAGATACTTCCCTTCTTTAAGGCGTTTGTAGTTTCTTAGAACGCGTCTATAACGCCTTTTACCGTGTTTATCACATATATCAATCCAATCGATCATATCTTGCGTTTCAGTAAACTCTTCTCCGAATTGTAAATATTCACCGAGATGATTATCACCTACATAGGGAAAATAGCTAAATCTTTTATAAACCTCAAAAGTTAAGGTAGAAAATTCAAACCTCCCTTCTTGTTGTTTAAA
Source organism: Promethearchaeota archaeon (assembly GCA_018238625.1). Classification (GTDB taxonomy): domain Archaea; phylum Asgardarchaeota; class Lokiarchaeia; order Sigyniarchaeales; family SOKP01; genus SOKP01. The sequence goes on along the minus strand of JABCSY010000028.1, from coordinate 614 downwards.
GTACTCCATTGCTTTACTATTAAATTCTGGCATTAAATCTTTACCGTTAGCTAATTCCTCGAGTCCCATTAAAAACCCAAAATGATTTAATCCATATGGTTTCAACTTTAAATTATCCAATTTCTTTTTCATCATTAAAGGGAGGTGATAATTAAGAAATCCGATTTGATGGCAAAGCCCTACGAATTTAAGATTTGGAGCCGTTCTTTTGATTGCTAAGCATACTCTAGCCATGGGATTTGAAAAGTTAATGAAAAATGCATCGGGACATATTTCCTCAACATCTTTCACAATTTCTACTATTGGAGGAATAATCCTAAAAGCATGCATAGTCCCTCCTGGGCCACCACATTCTCCTAATATCTGAGTAGACCCATACTTTCTAGGGATTTCGTAATCTTCTCTCCACAACTTAAAACGATCTCCAACTTCGATAGAACTAATAATGAAATTTGCTCCTTTCAAAGCTTTTTTACGGTTTGTGGTGCGTTCAACTTTGAATTTATTATTATGGATCTTATTTTCAGCTTCAATTAACTCAAAAATGATTTCTAAGTGGTCCTTATTGATATCGTGTAATACAACGGTTGATCCGCTTAGGACATCGCTCTGAT
>JABCSY010000101.1 GCA_018238625.1 Promethearchaeota archaeon | reverse complement strand
CAATTCGCTTACACGAGCCATAGTAGAATATAACAACCTCACAGTTAAGTAATATCTTAAGCTCTTTCTTGAATTAAATAGCCTTCGATCTTTCAGCTTGTTAAAAATAACTTCTATGTCAGAAACATCCAGAAATTTAGGGAGACTCTCTTCTAGTTTGATCTTTGGGGATTTAATTGTTGCCATAGGATTTTTAGTAATAAATTCATTTAAAGTTAAAAACTTAAAAAACGACCTTAACGAAGCGATTTTACGACTTATACCCTTCTTTGAATAATCTAAATCTTTCAGTTTTTTTAAAAAGAGCCTTATCTTCTGTCTTAAAAATGGCGATTCAAGGTCAACGTCTTCTACAAGGTTAATAAACTTTTCAAGATCGTACCGATACGCTTTAATGGTAGATGGCGCACACCCTTCTTCTACTTCTTTTGAAATCAAAAAATCTTCGATAAAATCTGAAACCTTATAATTAACCATAATAGAAGAAATAGCATCGTGATATTACATAATATGGTATGATATCTGTATGATATCTCTGTATTACCAAAGTTTTAAAAACGGTCCCAAAAAAATAACTTCAATTATTTCTTATAAAATCAGATATATCTGTTTTCTTTAACGTTTAACTATTACGGGAATATTATTATTCTGTTTTATGTAGTTTACCTGACTTAAGGATTTTATTGAGATATGGAATGTCATCTTTAGGATTTCCAGTCATTTTACTTGATTCTACTTCAGTTTTTTTCCTTGGATGGAAATGGTGCGGACGAGAATCAACATCCCAATGATCATCATAGTTATCAAATCTACATCTATCTAGATCAAGCTTGGAAAATAGGATATTATAACCGTATTCACCATGATTATTATAAATGATATAAATTTCAATACCATCGGATAATACGATATGGAGCTTCCTAGAATCTAAATTTAAAGTCAAATTATTAATCTCCTTATCAAAAAGTTGCTCGAAAATTGCTTTTGCTTCTAATAATTTAGAAATTGCAGACATTATTCCACAATAAAGCTCGTTTTTTCTCCTAACAATCGTTCACGTTCGTCATTGAGATTTTTCATTTCAATAGCATCCATTTCTGCTTCTGAGAGTGTTCCATCTTTAGCGTGTTTTAAAAATTCAGTAGAAGACATATAATTCCACTTACTTAATATTCGATCTATCTCTTCTTTTAGATGGTTTAATTTAAAATCAAGTAAACTCATTAAAAGTTCCTCATCAACCGATACACGTGCCATTATTATCTCCACATTTAATGTGTAATTTTTCCTATAAATATCTAATGCTTTTTCAAATTATTCCTTAATAGAATTACAATAAATTTAATATAGATAACAAATGGGTGAAATTTTATTCTTTCTTTGTTTTTCGTAGGTATTTACAAGCGTTTATCCCTGCACGCGCACCTTCTGCCGCAGCAAAAACTACTTGAAATAGACCTTCAGTTACGTCTCCAGCCGCATATACTCCTTGAATACCCATATTACCACAAATTGTTTATACAATGTATATTCATCCTTAGGAACAATGAGTACTTAGACTTGAAGTTTCTTTTAATTACTGATTTTGCAATAGGTATTGATTACTGATATTTTTTATCAATTTATTTAAAAATATTGTAATAAATTTTAAAACTGGTCTTACAAATATATCATTTAGAAGTTTTAGTTCCAGAACATACTCAATACTTCTTTATTTAAATTTGTTCTGATACAAATTCACCATATTAATTTAAATGAATCAAAAGGATTATTTTAAATACTTTAAATTTATATATCTCAAAACCATTAAATTTAGCGAAATATAATTAAAAAAAAGGTAAAGATAATAATGAAAACTAGATCAATACTTTTACTATGTACTATATTTTTATTGACGCCGCTAATGTTTATACCCTCGATTCACGCGGTTAATAGAGAGATTACAGTTTCAGGTATCGCAGAACAGGACGCAATTACTAGCTCAGGGACCCCAGACATCCCTATTGGTTCCATGCAAGATAACCTCGAGGCGGGTTATAACATTGTAGGTAATTATCTTGAATCATATTTGTATTTCAACTTCACTAATAAACCTACAAATTATTCAAAAGTAGAACTTTCTTTACATTTTTGGGGAAAAGATTTTCCCGGTCCCGAGCTTAATTTGACTATATGTTTGATTGAAGAGAGTTGGGATGAACAAACCATCACTTGGAACAATGCTCCTTCAAAAGGTCAAGTCTTGGGATATTACATCTATAACAACGATGCTCCCGGAGTCTATAAGCTAGATATTTCCAGCGTTGTAGATGGAATAGCTAACCTTTCAGTATGTGTTTACATGGAAATGGATAATTTTGTTGAAAATAGTGCACCTTTTTACTCAAGTGAAGATTATTTGATGCAAGAGCAAGCCCCTCAGATCATATGGACCTATATTGAGGATGCTACTTTCACAGTGATCAAACCTGATTCATTATCGGAATGGTCCGACTCAGATACCTTTTCAATAACATGGCTTTCTCAAGGACAGATTGAACATGTGAGAATTGAACTTTTTGAAGGATCAACGCCAATAACAAACATTTCCTCCTATCAACCTAACGATGGGATATACAACTGGACAATTCCTTCCTATTTGAACCTTAGTGGAACGAATTATCTAATAAAGATTTCTGATTATTACGATCCTGCAGTCTATGGATTTAGCGAACCTTTCTCTATTAATATAGAGACTATAAATTTACAAATATTAATTCCCGGTTATCCAATGTTTTTATTATTTGGATTTATAATCTTTTCTGGATTGTCTATTAGTTTTACTTTGAAAAGGAAGAGGAAAATTGAAATATTGTCGTAGTCAAAATCTAAATTTAATCAAGTTAATTAAAATAATCATCCAGCTTTTTTTTTTCTTTTCTTTAATTATAATCTGATTACTATTAATTTATATTTCCTTTATTCTATTTTTATTCCACAGTTAGGACAAGCTTTTGTCTTGGATGGGTAAAACGGTACCACAAGCAAAACATACGATTTTTTTGCTGAAGTGTCACAACCCGATCTGAGAATTGTTACCAACAGCAAGATAATTATAACATTTCTGTTTCCAAAAGTGGTCCAAAAAATAAGAATTATGCTAAGCAAACCCAAAAAATTATAAGCAAACTTAAATTCTTTACTTTCTATGTGTAACACATGACAATAGTTAATATTAGCAATCATGGAAGAATCACAATTCCATCAGAAATGCGGAAAAAATACGGATGGAAAGATGGAGATAAAGTGATAATTATTGATCACCCTTTAGAAGGAATAAAAATATTACCATACCTCTCAGAAAATAAACTACAATCAATATTAGATATGGAAACAAGCATCAAAATCATTGAAGAACTCTCTAAAGAACGCAAACAAGAGATAGAAAATGAGAAAGAAAAACTATACCAAAGGCAGTTTTAATGAAAAATACAATTTTTATTGATACAGGCGTAATTAGTTTGTATCTAAGTAATCATGAAGAAATACTTAAAGAGATCAAAACTAAAAAGAAAAATAAATACAGTTTCATATCATCGGAATTGAATTATATTGAGTTTTTCAATCATTTATGCAGAGAAAAAGGAAAAATTAACGCTCAAATTATAATGGAAAATCTACGGAAAGGAGACATCATTGATTTTGTTCCCGTTGGCGAGAATATATCAATATTGGCTGGAGAACTTAAATGTAAATATAAATTTCTCTCAACGGTAGATGCAATTATAATTGCTGAAGCTCTAACTAGGAAAATATTTATCTATACTACAGAGACTCACTTTAATGATATAGATAATCTTAAAGTTAAAAAAATTAATTTTTAGGGTTATCTTCGTATTGAATGAAGGTTAAAAAATAGAATTTATCTATTCTTTCTTTGTTTTCTGTAGGTATTTACAAGCGTTTATCCCTGCGCGCACGCCTTCTGCCCCCATAAAAACTATTTTTTAAATTCTTTCTCGATAAATTCTTTTAAGAGAATTGGAATATCGTGTTCAGGATCGCCATTCATCGGACTTTGATTAGCAATTCTCTCATATCTTGGATGAAAATGATGAGGTTTAGATTTAACATTCCACGTATCATCAAAATTATCATAGCGAATTCTATCAAGAGGTTCTTGTGAGTAAATTAATTGATAAGAGTATTCACCATAATCATTATAACGAATATAAAGAACTAATGCTTTAAAAAAAGTAATTTTTAAAAATGGGCGTTCATCATCAATAAACTCACTTTTTATTTCTGAAAATAAAACATTAAGGAGAATTTTACGAGCAGTTATTAATTTATCGAATCCTCTCAAAAATTGAAGCCTCTAAAATGAATTAATTAACTCATTTAATTGTTTTTCGTCAAGTAATAATTGTTTGAGATCAATAGCATCGTTTTCTGCTTCGGAATAAGTTCCATTCTTTGCTTTTTCTAAAAATATTGAAGCTTCGGTTTCATCCCATCTTTTTAATATTTTATTTATATTTTCCTGAATATTTCTTAATTTGTAGTTAACTAAATCCTCAGCTACATCTCTGTCTATATATACTTTCATTTTTCTTCATTATCTTAACGAACTTTTTCTTATTTAAATTTTGCTTTATTAGTTTTTTCTGCTACTTATTTAAATTAAATCTAGTACATAATACTTCGGATGCACTGCTATTATGAAATTTTATTCTTTCTTTGTTTTTCGTAGGTATTTACAAGCGTTTATCCCTGCACGCGCGCCTTCTGCCGCCGCAAAAACTACTTGAAATAAACCTCCAGTTACATCTCCGGCCGCATATACTCCTTGAATGTTTGTTTGTTGATTCTCGTCAGCAGCGACATTACCATTTTCGTCCAATTCTACTCCCGCTTTTTTGAATATCGAATTAGAAGGTATGTGAGATAAGATGAATAGACAAGCTAATTCGTATTCTTGTATTTCTTGGTCTTCTTGCTCTGTTTTTGTTGTTTTGCATAAAATTTTCTGGATCAGACCATCAGAATCCGAGATAGCTTCAACGATTTCCATATTGTCAATAATTTCGATTCCTTTTTCTTTAACTTCAGAAGCTAATTCAGGTAAATCGTTAAATCCTACGTTAGTAATGACATGTGTTATACAACCCATTTGATCAAGAGCAAGCGCGTCTTCCAAAACTTCTTCGTCCGAACCGTATAAATAGACGGTTCTCTCTTTAAATAATGGACCATCACACAAAGCACAATAAGACACGCCAAAACCAGTTAATCCGCTTTCTCCTTTAATTACTTCCTTCCTTACTCCCGTGCCAGTAGCGATTAATACAACATCAGCAGTAATATTTGCATTTCTTGTTGAGACCATATTCATGCCCATACCTAACATTAATGCGATGACGTCTCCTTTTATAATATCGACATTATCGAAGCTTTCAGCGTGTTTCTTAAACTTTTTTAGAAGTTCTAATCCTCCAATAGCTGCCTCTCCCAACCAATTTTGTATCTCCTTCGTTCTCTCTAAAGCAGAAGGCTCTTTTCCGTCTAATATAATAGTGCTTCTGTTTGCTCTACCACAATAAACTCCCGCACTTAGTCCCGCTGGACCGGCACCTATTATCAAAACTTCACATTTGTACTCTTTTAATTCCATAAGACAAAACCTTATACCTTTCTTATATTTTAATGGTTTGTAATTTAATTAAAACTTTTTTCTATTTTATATAAAAACAGATAATTTCAATTTTAAATTTAAAATAAATATTACATTCTTTTGGAGTCTTAACGATATTAATGTAAAATAAATTAATAATTTTATTGAAATTACTAGATTTTTAATCAAATAAATCGTTAATTCTAAATAATTAATTTATAATTTGAGTTAAAATGAGTGAAGATAAGATTAGTTTTCGAGAAAAATTTTTCTTCGGATTAAACGGATTTCCAGATCAAATGACTTATCAATTCTTCCAGCTATTAGTTTTCACGTATTATTTCGCAGTTATAGGTCTTGATCTTTGGTTGATGTGGATAGCTTATATTATATGGGCTATATGGAATGCTTTTAACGATCCGATATTAGGCGCTTTATCTGACCGAAAAAAGTATGGTAAGTTAGGGAAACGAAGGTTCTTTATCGCTATTTCTTTTGTACCTTTATGTCTTATGATGATTTTTTTATTTACGGTCCCTGCTGGAATTGAATTTGCTTACTTCCTTCTTATTATAATAACTTTTGAACTAGTATATACCCTCTTTGATGTAAACGTAAAAAGTTTATTTCCTGAGATGTGGGTAAACGATAAGCAAAGAGCTAGCGTTAATATGGTATTAAGAATTTTGACAATTTTTGCTATCTTATTTACAAATCTTGTGCCAACCTTATTCATTGCTAAAACAGTTCCAACTATTTTTCCACCTGACCCAATAGAAATAGCTCAGATTCAATCGTACTATATTACTGCAGGAATTTACGTTGCAATTATAGTAGGAGTAATTGGTCTTTTATTTATTTTATTCGGTATTAAGGAAAAAGAAGAATTACGAGAGCAATTTGAAAAGCGACCAAAATTATTTGATTCTCTAAAAATGTCTTTTAAAAACAAGACTTTTCTTAAGTTAGTTTTTGCCAACATGTGCACTTGGTACGTTTTAAATATGTTACCTGCGATGTTTCCCTTATATTCCGCTTACGTTTTTGGAATTTCAGCTTTTTGGTATGTAGGGATATCATTAATGTTAACGTTTATTTTTGCTGCAGCTTTTATGCCAATACATAAATGGATGGGTTTTAAATATGGAATGCGAAAAGGTTTCATGATTACTATGATTGTAATGATATTTACTTTGATTCCGTACTTATTTCTTTCAACAGATTCTATTAGTATAATTTTAGGAATGGTTACCTCAGCATTAGTTGGATTCGGAATCTCGGGAATTATGTTCTATTTTGATATTTTAATGGGAAACATAATTGACCAAGACGAATTAAAGACCGGAGTTAAAAGATCTGCTAGTTTTTATGGCACTAACGCTTTTATTCATAGATTTTCAATAATATTTTTTATTTCAACTGTTGCAATTGTATTTTCAGAAACGAGTTGGTCTGGTGGATATGTACCTAATCCTGGAATAGATGTAGTTATCGGTTTGAGACTGCTTATGTGTGTTTTTCCATCAATAGCGCTGTTAATTGCGTTCTTTTTTATGAGATCTTATGATTTGCATGGAGAACAATTAGAAAATTTAAAAAACCAATTGAAAGCAAGATAATTATTACATAATAATTTTTTTTTATTTCTCTTCTATTTTATTTAAGTAAGTGTTAAAGTCATCATAGAATTTTCATAATTATAGCAATATAGAGATTTATTAAAAGATAAATATTGTTTTTGTTGTTCCTTCATTTTTTCAATATTAAAGGAAATAAAAGCTTAAATCTCTTTAAATAATAATAAGGATTTCTAAAAAAATTCTAAATATGATGTATAAGTAAAATTCTTTTTTTTTCAATTAGGTATAACTAAAATTTAAAAATAAAAATGTGTTCTATTTAATTAAAAGTTTTCAAAAATAAATCTCTCAATCATAATTAACAAATTTAATTAAAAAAGAATATAAGAAATGACTAATAATTCAATTTGTTATGGAAACTGGGTACCTAAAAAGATTATATACGCTTTATTTATAAGTACACTATCAATTATTCCAATGTTATTAATTTTTAAAATTATATTATGGATTCTTGATTGTCTTTGTATTGTAGGGTTATTATTTCTAACCTATTTATATCGTATATTTGCTCATAATAATGGAGAAATGTAAAATAAATTACGAAATATCGTTTTGCAAAATCTTCCATGGAATGGTAAAGGAAAAGTACTTGATATTGGAACAGGAAATGGTTATCTTGCAATACAGTTAGCAAAAATTAATCCTAACACAGAAGCATGGGGGATTGATATTTGGAGCAAACTATGGAAAAATTCTCTTAAAACATGTGAAAAAAATGCTAAAATTGAGGGTGTTATGGATCGTACTAAATTTCAAAAAGCAAGTGCCTTGCATCTACCTTTTAACGATGGTGAGTTTGATGCAATTGTAAGCAATATTGTATTCCATGAAATATTATTTGTAGGAGATAAAAGTATATTATTTAAAGAAGCATTGCGCGTTTTAAAAAAAGGAGGCGTTTTTTCTATTCAAGATATGATAAAAAATGAAAAAATAAATACATACATTAAAAGAAAAGATTCGGGAATTTGGGGTTGAGGAAGTGAATTATTTTAATACTTTAAAAGAGATAAAATTGCCTAGCTTCGCGCGTGTGGAAATGAAAAATCTAGGAATTATTTTTGGAAGAAAATAAGAAAAAATGTATTCTTATAGGAAATAACTTGAAAATTTATAATTGAGTTTGAATTATCTTTAAATAGGAATATTTAGGTACTAAAAAGTTAATCTGTACAATTTTTTATTATTTAAAATTTTAAGGAGCCATCAAAAATGAGTGATTTAGATAATAAATCCGAAGTTAGGAAAGAAGTACCAAAGTATCATATAGCTGAACCTCATGATTTATCTCCAAGGTCGAAATGGCTAAGAGATTATTACTTTAAGGGAGTTAAACGTGAATGGAACAATCAATACATGCCGTTTACTACTGGAACTGATTGGGATATAATATGGAGCGAAACTGAATATTATATCGCCCCAGAGGTGCATTTTTATATAGGTAATAAGGGAAAGGGAGTTTTTGAGGGGTCTTTAAGATCCATGGCAATTCCTGTAAAATTAACGGAGAATTTCTGGGCTTTATCTTTACCCGAACGCAGAATAGATTTTTTTGAAGAGGTTATGCTTAATTACATCCCTCAAGAAATTATTTCTGAAAATGATCTAATTGCGGGTGGTAGATTTAACACACAATTAAGTGATTGTTTAACTAAAAAAGAAACAAAACGATACTGGAAAGAGAATTTGAGTATTCGACATAAATTTTACAAATATCATAAGTCTGGATTTGGAAATGCAGGCGCTACATCAGGCCATCTCATTCCAGATCACGAAACAATAATTAAAAAGGGCTTCAAGTACATATACGAAAAAGCAGAAGCACAATATAGCCAATTAAACGATCGGGAGAAAAAGGGTCCTAAAGGCCAAGAATTACGGGCAATGATGAAAGCAGCAAAAATTCCAAAGAAATTAGCGAAAAAATATGCTGAAGAGTGTAGGAGGCTTAAAGAAACTGCGTCATCGTCAGAGAGGGCAGAAGAGCTTGAACAAATGGCAAAAAATCTCGAAATAGTCCCTTGGGAACCCGCAGAAACCTTTTGGCAGGGGGTTCAGGCAATTTGGTTAACCCATATGTTAATCATGGCGGAAGAATCATATCCTGGGCCAGGTACCTCTTTTGGTCGGACAGATCTGCATCTTTGGCATTTGTATAAAAAAGATGTTATTGATGAGAAAACTATCTCAAAGGAGTTTGCGAAAGACATTTTAGGAAGTTTCTGGTTTCATTGTAATACCGCGTATGACGCACAAATAATGGTAGGAAAGCAAGGTATTACTTCGGCGTTCGGACAATTGATGACGCTTAGTGGGTGCGGACCTAACGGGGAAGATTTAACCAACGAATTAACATATACTATCTTAGAAATCGTTGACGAATGGTCCCCTATTTTAGAACCAAAACCTAATATTCGGCTGCATCGAAATTCACCCGAGAAGTTATTAAATATAATAGTTGATATAGTATCTCGCTCGCAGGGTGCTCCCTTCCTTATTAATTTCGATGAAAGAAGCATCGCTGGAATGATAACGGAAGGAATTTCGCTCGAAGATGCTTGGGATTACGCTTGTGTTGGGTGCTTAGAAAATACTATGCAAGGAAACGATCGTTCAGGCACCGTAAATTGCAATCCAAATTTAACGAAAAGCATTGAATTAACTCTTTGGAATGGAAAGAATATGCCAGGAAATGATGTCGCTACCAAGAAGGGCGAACAAATTGGGCCTAAAACTGGAAGTTCTGAAAGTTTCAAAACTTGGGATGAATTTTGGAATGCGTGGAAAAAACAAGTAAAATATCTCATTAAATACACAGTAGATATATATAATATAACCGAAGAACTTAGAGCAGAATTCATGCCCACTCCGTATTTATCTACTATAGTTCGTGGTTGTATTAATAAAGGATTGGATATTAGAAGAGGCGGCCCTGAATTAAGATTTATAACCGTTGAGGGTGTCGGCTTCGCAACAACTGTCGATTCCTTACTGGCAATTAAGAAATTTGTTTACGATGACAAAAAATACACCATTACCCAGATTAAAGATGCTCTCATTAACGATTTCGAGGGGGAAGAATTTGCTGTTATCCAAACGATGTTAAAAAATAGAGCACCTAAATACGGAAATGATGTTGACGATGCTGACGAGCTAGCTAGGAAGGTTATGAAAGTATGGTCTGACGAAACGTGGAAATATAAGACGCCTACAGATTTTCAGTTCCGGCCTGGTATGTTATCATGGAATTATTGGGCAGGTGCTGACGCTGGTTTTACAGTTGCTACTCCAAACGGCCGAAATAAGGCGACATTTTTATCTAACGCAATCTGTCCTTCAAATGGAGCAGATCTTAAAGGGCCAACCGCCGTAACAAATTCTGTAGGCGTGGTTTTGGGAGGAAAAACGGAAGACGGAGGTTATGTTAATTACCTACCTAACGGAAGTAGTCATACGATTACATTCAATCCTTCGATACTTAAGGACCCAGAACACAAAGATAAGTTTAAATCTTACTTGAGAGGATATGTTGAAAATGGTGGTACATGCTTGCAAATAAACATGCTCGACGTAGAAATGCTTAAAGACGCTCAAGAACATCCAGAGAAGTACCCTAATCTATTAGTTCGTATTACAGGTTATAACGCTTACTTCAATGCTATAGGGAAAGAATTACAAGACGAAATAATCGCTCGAGAATCTCATAAAATTTAATATCTTCATTTTTTTCACGATTAGTAAAATTAAGTTATAATTTTATCTTTTTATTGGTTCTTTAAAATGTAGATAATCTCTTACTATTTGAATTGTTTCTTCTGCTAAATCAAGAGCACTTTTAGCCGCTCTTTCATTAAATATCTCAGCTGGGATACCCTCTGGTAATCCATTTGGATATCTAGCAGGAATATAATAAGAGTCTAAAATTGAAATATTTTTTCCTAAATTTATAAATTTTGTATCAAATTTTCCAGCCCAATCAGATAGTTTCTTAACAGAATGGCCTAAAACTAAAGCTTCTTTATTATAGTAAATTACAGCCTTTAAAGCTTTCTCGGCGACCTGTTGAGACATAAAACAGACTAAATAATACCTTTGATTATTATACAATATTCTAGTACTTATTAAATCTTCACATGCTTGTTCAAACCATCTCCTTGCTTCCTTAGTATATTTACTTTTTTCGCTCATATATGATTTCACCTTTCTTTAAAACATGTTGTATAAATAAATTTTCAATTTTCATACGCTTAAATTCTTTAGGGTTATATATTAATAAATCGATTTCTTTGGGTTGGATTTCTTTATAATAGTCTGCTAATCTTTCTATAAATTCTTTTTTTGATTCTATTACAACAATTAAATCAATATCACTTGTTATATCTAATTCTCCTCTTACAGCAGATCCAAAAAGTATTATTTTTAACGCGCCCATTTCAATTAATTTAGATTTGACGCGCTCTAATTCAATTTTTAAATCTTTTAAATGTTGCTCTTTTAACCTTTTAACTTTTTGAATCATTAAATAATAAATACAAATAAAGATAATTAAATTAGATAGTATTAAAAATTCATCTTAACGGAATTAATGTTTACAAAAAATCTATAACTTTTTTAGATAATTAATCGACTTCTAATTTACGTATCAAGATTTTCTATTATTGTTGCTACGCCTTGGCCGCCACCAACACATGCATTTGCAACGCCGAATTTAGCCTTATTGTCTTTTAAAATTCTCGCTAATGTTCCTGTTAATCGTACCATTGTTGCTCCTAGTGGATGACCAATAGCAGTAGATCCACCCATGATGTTAACTTTTTCTTCTGGGATATTAAATTTATCCATGCAATTTAAAGCTACGATGCAAAACGCCTCGTTAATTTCCCAGTAGTCGATGTCACTAGCAGACAATCCCGCATATTTTAACGCTTTTTGAGTTGCTGGAACTGGCCCTCTCCCCATTACTGTAGGGTCAACGCCAGCCCATCCAATTGATACAATTTTTGCCATTGGTTCTATCCTCTTTTTCTTAGCCTCTTCAGCCTCCATAAGAACCGCTGCTGTTGCTCCAGCATTTAAGGGCGAAGAATTCCCAGCAGTAATAACGCCTTCATCTGTGCCTTCCCTTTTTATATATCCTTCTTTTCCCCCATTTTTTTCTAAGAAAAAAGGTTGCGATATACGACGTAATTGTGATACCGCTTCTAACGTAGATTTTCTTGCGTTCATATCTCTATCTATAATCATTTTCTCTTCGACATTGCCAGGAGCGTGCCCTTCAATAGAAATAATCTCACCTTTAAACCACCCTTCTTCGTGATTCTTGACAGCTAAATTATGGCTTCTTACGCCAAACTTATCTAAATCTTCTTTAGTAAATGTAGGAACTTCTTGTTCGTATAGTTTTTGAGCTGTTTGGAGCATGTTAAATGACGTTTGTAGATCTAAATCGGGTCTATAAAACATACTTTCATTATCTTCTGTTGAATAATTACGATCTATCCCTATCCCGCGAACGCGCGTCATGTGTTCAAAACCAGTAGCTAATACGCTTTTGCTATGACCTGTCATAATTTCCATAATTCCCACGTGCATTCCCGAACCTGCAGAAGCACATTGCCTATCGATGAAGAACGATGGAACTTCGTAGGGAAATCCTGCTAAAAAAAGTGGACCACGGCCGCCATAAGTCCAATTTTCTAATACCCCCGCAGCAACACCTATTGATACTTCATCCATATCTTTTTTTTCAATTCCTTTATCTGCCAGTTTTCCATCAAAAAATTTTATTAACAACTCAGCAAGCAACTCATCTCCCCTAATCTCGCCAAACACATCTCTTTCGGGCTGATTTGGCCTGGACCGGGAAAAAGCAGACCGAGCGTAATCAATTAAATACACTTCTTTCAAGTTTAAATCACTTACTTTAATTTCATACCAAATTTCGTGAATATTAATATATAACTTAGGTTAATAATAAATTAAAATATTTCAGATTTTAAAATAAGTGATGTAAATGGTATTGGAAACAAACATAACCAAGATGCTTGGTATTAAGCATCCAATAATAGCTGCCCCGATGGGCCCCTTCTATACCACTGAGTTGACGGTTGCCTTATCTGAAGCGGGCGGTCTGGGCGTGTTAAGCCATACTGCTTTAATATCAGATTATGAGGCTGGAAAAGAGCCGATCGGCATAATGAAAAAAAATATGGAATATGTTGTCGAACACACAGATAAGCCTTTTGGTTTTAACATTAGAACTTCGCGAAGAGAAATGGCTGCTTCAGGTCTCGTTAAAGATATTCCTAGATTCATTATGAAAAACCCAAAATTAAGGGAACAATGTGTTTACGCAATTACTAGCGCCGGTTCTTCAAAAACTCTACCGCAATCTAAACCTTTTCAAAGACTAAAAGAAAGCGGATCTCAGATCAAACATTTTCACGTAGCTCCCGCGTTATGGCTTGCAGATAAATGTGTTGCTTCAAATGTCGACGGTCTAGTAGTTTCTGGTGGGGAAGGTGGAGGTCATCAATCTTATGAAAAAGTCAGCACTTTAGTATTATTACAACAGATTCTCCAAAAACATCCAGATGTACCAGTAGTGGCCTGTGGTGGCTTTGCCACGGGGAATGGGCTAGCCTCTGCTTTGACTATGGGGGCTGGAGCCGTAGCAATGGGCTCTAGATTTATAGCTTCTAACGAGAGCGAATTCGATGGAACCTACAAAAATGTTGTCCCCTCAGCTAAAGCTCAAGACACAATCTTAGCAACCGGTGCTTTGGGACCTATACGGCTTTGGAGAAACGAATATTCATCGCACCATGGCCTTGTATCCGATAAGGAAGCCAAAATGGCCGAAGAAGCAGAAATGTCGATGGAAGACATAATAGAAGAAGGAAGGAGATATGAAGCGGCATATTTAGGAGATATTAATTCCGGGGCTGTTCTTTTAGGTCAGAGCATAGGTGTCATAAAAAGTTTAAAAAGCGTTAAGAAAATAGTCGAAGAAATCGTAGAGGACGCAGAAAAACGTCTTAAAAGCGCTTATGGCTATTTAAAATAAAAACCTTTTATTTTATTAATTTTTCTCTGTTTTAATTAATTGAAAAGATTCAAAATATC
>JABCSY010000027.1 GCA_018238625.1 Promethearchaeota archaeon | reverse complement strand
ATTTAATATCTCCTCTATGGAGTAGATTTTTCTCACAATTAGTTGATCTTGATGAATGTATAATAATATTGGCTGATTCGGTTTAAATCCAAGTTTTTCTCGAATTTCTTTGGGGGGAAAGATTTCTCCTTTAGAACCAACCTTCAAAATTATGGTATCAGTGTTAGTTATCATTATAAATAATAATATACTCGAAATATTTAAATTTTTCGAGTGTACGAAAATGGATGTTTAATTTGTTGAAAAACTTACAGCAATAACAACTTTATTAGTACGCATGTATCTTATAAATTTATCAAAAGAAACTTCAGAAAGGCGTTCCACCAGAGTGTTCAAATTATTGGTTGGACTTAGTTACGGAATAGTATTAGCATTCTTAATTCAAACCGAAATAATGTTTAGCTTTGATGGGATCGGTGATCTTTTTCTTCAGGCAATTAGCTCTGCTGACTATTACGTCATAATTGCGATAATTTTCCTATCTTTGATCAGTTTCCCGATTTTTATCACGTTAACTCTTCTCTTATTCTTCCTATTTGGAAAATTAAGGATTTAATTCATCCAAAAACAGATAAAATAGGCTATTTGCCGTAATACTATTATGAGTAAGGGTTAGATTCTTTACCCGAAGAACCGCCACCAAGCATACAAGGTTACGATCTTTACCTTTTATTATGAATTCTCAGCATAATATCCGTTCTACTTATCAGAAAACGCGTGAAATCCTAATTTAACTTCTTTTTTCTTTTCTTAAATTCTTTTGGAAAAAAGTTTTTTATTGAATACGTTCTATTCTTCTCTCTAGCAGCTCTAATTTTTCACTTATATTTTTGAAGCGATTAGCTTCGACTCTATGGGTCATGTCTTTCCAAATTGAGCGATATTGATAGAAATATTCTGAAATGTCAAGAGGATTACCGAAAAGCACTTGGTAATTGTCGATAATTTCTATTTTTAAGTACAAAGGTAGTAATTCAAAAATTTTTATATCATATTTATTGCTAACTTCTCCTGCGAGATTTCTCAAAGTAAATATATTTTTCTTATTATCTCTATTTTGAGTTACAATAGCAATGTCGATATCAGATTTTTGTGGAATATAATATTCAGAAAGAATACTTCCATAAATTACAGCTTGAAATTTTTTTAGTTTTTTTAGATCAATCCGTAAATCATCAAGGTAATTTAAGCTGTTCATTAATCAATTTCTCCACAATTTTAATAAATTCTTTCAAAACTTCTACAAAATGATCCCTTTCTGAAACAATTAATTCTTCTTCAATTTTATTATATCTATGAACCAAAACATTTCTTAAACCATTTAGACGACGGATTTCATTGAGAAAGTCTCCTGGAAATATGTAGAGATTCTCCAACTCATCAATATTTGAATAATCATCTTTCACTGTAATTCCTAGATCTTTACTCAGCATGGCAATAATATCTATAGCAGCATCAATAGAAACTTGCAGCCTGTAAAATAATGCATCCATCAAAAATATATTGTCTTTTACATTTTCAGGTAAGACAGTAATTTTATCTGCGATAAATTCTAATTTTCGGATATATTGATCTCTTCGCTTCATTCTAGGAAATATTTTTCTGTTATCTTAAAATATAGGTATTTCTCATCCTATTTATATAAATCTCTCATATTTTTCTTTTATTAAGATGTCATAAAAAAAAGAAATATAAATCTATGTTTTTAAAACACTCTTTTCAAATGTTTCTTTATTGATTAAAGACAGTTCAGAAGAACCACCCCCCGCTCCTCCGGGCATTCCCGGCTACGATCTCTACCTTTTATTGGGAGCCCTCGATATAATATCTGCTCTTCTTATCAGAAAACGCGTGAAATCTTAATAACTATTTTTTTTCTTTTTTCGAATACTTGCACATCAATTCTCTTTTGGTATAGGATCAATTATTTCAATATTAGGTATCTTGGTAAATGCGTTGTCGTGGGTACATAGTTTCGTAATATTCTGTTCTTTCATAAAGCTTAAAATAGTAGCATCTCTTCCGCCAATACCTGTATGTGAAAATTTAGATAAGACGTCAAAAATCGGATCTAATTGTTCGAATTCAAGATTTCCTATAATGAAATCGATTGAAGAGAACACTTGCCATTTTTCTTTCGCAACAGTCGGTCCTAATCGTTTAACTAAATAATGCATCACTTCAATCATGACAATAGTATTTAAAGCTAATGAAGCGGTATCGTATAAATCTTTAAAATGGTCGACAACATAAGCATGTTCATCGCAAGTTTTATCGAAGAGATAAATCCAATAATTGGAATCAATAAAAACTACGGATTTTGTTTCCATATGCTCTTTATCATCTCCGGTGTAGCCTTTTCTTCAATAGGAGTAGTTATACAGCCTACTAACTCTTTGAAAATCTGTTCTTTTGTAGGACTTTTCTTAATCGTAATAGAATTATCCCCGTTAACCTTAATCGATAATTTGTCCCCTGACTTTATCAAGAGTTTTTCTCGTATTTTTGATGGTAGAGTTATTCTCCCACGATCGTCAATTTCAACCTTTCCCATTTAAACACCCATTCCCATATAATCACCCATCATATTTATTTCTATCTTAGTGGCATTTTTTCCTCTCTATAAAAAGTATAAATAGAAGCTTAACCTATTTACTTAATAACGATTTTGACAAAAATCAAGGAAGTGATAAAAAATTAAAAATAAACAAATTGCGTATAGCGTGGTTTTTCTCCTACTCCTGACATGCGGACCCTTATTTGAAATGATCTTTTCTTCGCCAATGGTAATTCAAGATGCAGAAGATTTTAATAATCCAAAATCGAACGACGGAGAGATAATCATCATAACACCCGAAAATAAGACTTACACTGAGCCTATGGGCGGCTACTATCCCGCAACATATGGATTTGAGGATGATCCCGGGGGGAATTATGGTTCAGCTATGAGATTTTTTGACGAATATCAAGGTTATTCTCAAGGAACTTATTGTTGGATTAAATCGGTTAAGGGAATTTCTTATGGGCATAGAGACTTTATAAAAATGGCTGATGCTCAAGGTGGTTCATATACTTGGGGTGTTCATAATTTCGATAATCCGCAAGCTATAGGAACAATTGAATTTTATCTATGGTCAGCGTATAATGGTGGTGGTTCTACTCTTCAGAGGCATTATTTACAACTTCGTGCTTCGGACAATACAATAGCGTTTAGAATAACCATTCAGTTGCATGATGGAAAGATTGTATATTATGATGGATCAAATTGGCAAGAAATAGCTACTATTATCCTCGGAGATTGGTACCATCATTCTATAAGTTTTGATTGTAATGAGGGGCTTAAAGGACAATTTACATGGGTTATAACTAATGATTTAGGAACTGAAGTCGGTCGCGTTGAAAATATTGAATTTGAGAATGATTTATCAACTCTCGATGAGATGTATTTCGGGACGAACTTAAACGATTATGGTGGGGATACATTCTGGGACGCATTTGGGTTTAGTTGGAACCCTAATTATAATATAGGCGACAATTTAAACGAAGGATTACTACTAGGCTATGACAGTACCACTCCTTTACAATGGCAAGGGTATTCATTAGACGGACAAGATAATGTAACAATATCGGGGAATTACACGTTTCCTATGCCTTCAAACGGAGTTCATAATGTTCAAATCTTTGGAAACGATACATTAGGAGATAATTATGCATCAAATCTGAGATGGTTTACAGTCGATACTAAACCCCTTCCAGAGGAGGATTGGCTTTATTTCAGAGAGCTTATATTTAATCCATCAACACCTGAAAACAATTTTCAAATCAAGGTTATGCTGAACGATATTAACTTTGAATACGCTAATGCGAATTCTGACGGTAGTGATTTACGATTTTATGACCAGAATAATCAAAAGTCAAGCTATTGGATCGAATCCTGGGTTTATGGAGGTGATTCGATTGTATGGGTAAATGTCCCAGTATCTGGAACATCTTCAATTTACATGTATTACGGAAACTCCCAAGCATTATCAGAGAGTAACGGAGAGGATGTTTTTATCTTTTTCGATGATTTTGAAGGCTCGAGTCTCAATCTCACAAAATGGAATACTGATGATGATCAATATAGCAGTATAACAGTATCTAATAGCCAAGTAAGACTTTATACCCGACCCCCGAGCGTGTTTTACGAAAGAGCGAATTATGGGTTCCATGATTATTATATAGAACATGGACAAACATATGGTTATCATGCTATTACTGGAGGAGCATTTTTTACACCATCTGAGAATAATTGGCTCATAGGTCAGATGCATTGGATAAATTCAACTTCAGCACCCTACTATGAAAATGATGTGTTGTACTCCGATGATACAAATAATCCCTCTGGACCATTACCTGTTAGATTTTTTGCACATACGGCTTATTATGGTCCTGGAACTCACTGGGGTTCTATTATATCCTCTAATAACGAGAGCATCGGTATTCCAGGCAGATCGATGAGAGTTAGAACTTGGTTAGATAAAACTGATGAAGTGGATATCCGGATTGATTGGGTTGTAGTTCACAAGTGGTCTGATCAGCTACCAGAAGTCTCTATTGGAGAAGAGATTCCAAATCAGATTTCTCCTATCATATCCATAATAAAACCGACCCCAAATGAAGTGTTCGGAGTGAGAGCTCCCGATTTTGAGCTTTCCATTTTTGGCGCATCAATAAATACTAGTTGGTACACAATTGATGATGGAGTTACAAATATTACATTTTCGGGGTTGATAGGAACTATCAATCAGACGGAATGGGATAAGAAAGGAGATGGAGATATATACCTTCGATTCTATGTTAATAACACTTTGGGAAATTCAAGTTATTCTGATGTTACAATCAAAAAAGATACAGTACTACCCCTTATAACTATAGATTCACCTTTTGAAAATGAATTGTTTGGTAAACTTGCCCCTGAATTTAATCTCACAATTATAGAACCTAATATCGATCTGATGTGGTACACATTGGATTACGGCATAACAAATATAACACATACGCTTTTTAACGGAACTATAAATCAATCAGAATGGAATAAAATAGGGAATGGAACAGCTGATATCAGATTCTATGTATTAGATAAAGCAGGGAACGCTGCATTTGCAGATGTAACCATAAGGAAAGAAATTAGTGATCCAATTGTTATCATAAATGATCCGTTAGAGAATGAGGTTTTTGGATTTACAGCTCCTTATTTCAATGTATCTGTTATTGAGCCCGATTTTGATTCAATGTGGTACACTCTCGATGATGGCATAAACAACATTACAGCTTCCGATTTTACTGGAGATATTAGCCAGACAGAATGGAACAAAAAAGGAAGTGGAATAGTGTTGATTAGATTTTATGCAAATGACACATTGGGAAATAAAGGATATGCAGAAATAGCAGTAGAAAAGGATATAACTGATCCCACTATTCAAGTCAATACACCAATTGATGATGCTATATTTGGATATAATACTCCTAGTTATGATATTTTAGTTACTGATCCTAATCTAGATTCAATGTGGTATACTTTAGATAATGGGATAACTAATATTCCTATATTTAGTTTTACTGGAGATATTGATCAAACAGAATGGAACAAAAAAGGAAGTGGAACTGTATCGATTAGATTTTACGCAAACGATACAATGGGAAATACTGACTATACTGAAGTAATAGTCATAAAAGATCTTATTGATCCAATTGTCACTATTATTTCTCCTAATGAGAATGAGGTGTTTGGAGCTGATGCTCCTAGCTTTGAAATCTCGGTAACAGAATCGAATTTCGATATAATGTGGTATACTTTAGATAATGGTTTAACTAATATCCCTATATTTAGTTTTACTGGAGATATTGATCAAACAGAATGGAATAAGAAAGGTACTGGAGATGTTACAATAAAATTTTATGCTCGTGACAAAGCAGGAAATGAAGATTATGCTGAGGTAACCGTTTTAAAAGACATTGATATACCAATTATTACTATTAACTCTCCTGAAATGGATGGATTTGCCAACAATAAGGCTCCTATTTTCAATATCTCGGTTCAGGAACCTAATATAGACTTGATGTGGTATACTCTTGACTATGGGATAAATAACTATTACTTTACTGAATTTATAGGACTTATTGATCAATTCGAATGGAGTAAGTATGGAAACGATTCAGTCGTTATTCGATTTTACGTAAAAGATAAAGGAGGAAATGAAGCTTTTTCTGAAGTACTGATTAATAAAGATATTTATGCTCCAATCATAACGATTGAAACCCCTGACTTTGGCGAACAGATTTTTGATTACGCACCTATTTTCAGTATCTCTATTCAAGAGCCGAACCTAGCCGAATTTTGGTATAGTCTCGATAATGGGAATACTAATTTTACCATAACAGAACTGACAGGAGTTATTGATCAATTAGAGTGGAAAACACTTCCAGACGGCCCGATAACCATAAGATTCTACGCAAAAGATAAAGCTGGAAATATAGCTGTAGCATCGGTTATTGTAACTAAAATCACCACAAATATAGAAACTCCTCCAGGCATTCCCGGATATAATTTAATCGCTTTAATCGGAATAACTCTCGTTGTAACTTTAATCCTTACCAAAAGGAAACTTAGGAAGTAATTAATCATTTTTCTTTTATTTTTTTTTCTTAGCATTTTTTTAAATCGAAATCTTTTTGACTACTAATCTCACATTTCGTTGCTTAAGATAAGAGAATTATGAAAAATAAATCAAATTAAATTTTAAATTTTAAAAAATAATCATGTTAGTATTCTGGATTTTATAATATAATAAAAAATATAATAATTTAGGTGTTTTTTATTAATTTAGGACAAAAAGTTTGTTGGATGGGAGCGTTTTGTGGAGCTCAAAAAATCCACGAACATCACCGTAAACCGATGGAAATCATTGAATAAACCAATCCGAAAAAAAAAGGTGAATGTATAAAATGGAAAACATGGAAATATACAAATGTAGTGGATGTGGAAAAGTAATTGAAACTCTTCCTCAGTGTTGTGCCCAAGATATGGTCTTTAACGAAGAGAAAAACGAACTCGAGTGTTTTATGGGCGAAGACTGCGGATATGTAAGCCTATCTGAACTCAAATGTGGAGATTGTTGTAAATAATAAAATCCTTACTATTTTTTTTCTAATTCTAATTTTTTTAATAAATATGTTTTTGTTCTTCTAGATATTGAATCAATTTTTTAATAAATTCTTGTTCTATTTTCAATAGATTGTTAGCTTCGTCCTTATTTACCGATGTAGTAAATTCATAATCCCCTTCACATCTTTTATCCATCGCATTTCTTAAATGATCACTCATATCTTTTGGAAAAATTTTTGTTTTAATAAAATGTTGCCCAAAACCAGAAATAACACCACGATGAGATTTAAATTTAAGATTTTTGGTTAGGAGAATTGCTTCAACTATATAAAACATCGCATAATAAGTTCTAGAAACAGAACTATCATAATCTCCGTGATCTAACAATAATTTAGCAGTTGATATAAATTTTTTAGCTTTGTCAACTAAGGGTTTTAAATCGATTTTATTCAAATTATAACTTCTTCATCGTGAATATTTAATAATAGGGGAGTTTTACTATATTCATAATCTTTTTCCGAAACGGGATGAAGAGAGAGTAGAATATTATATTTTAAATCAATCTCTCCCGCAATAGCCGTCATTTTATCTATTTCCTTGAAAGGTCTAATATCTCCTTTAAGGATTATTGCTAAATCTACGTCAGAATCTTCTGTTTGTTCACCTCTGGCGTAAGAACCATAGAGTATAATCTTCGAAAGTTTATCTCCATATAATTTTTTAATGTTTGTTTTAAATTCTTTGAGAATTTCTATTATTTCAACTGTTTCTTGCATTTAAATTCAGACATTTTAGAGTAATTGTTTTAAATTGTGAAAAAGAAAGTGTTATGGATATTTAAATTTATTCACAAATGAATCTTTCATATAATAAAATAATATTTGAAACTAAAATCAACAAAATAGTCATCTTTTTCTAAAACAAGAAAAATTAGAATAGAAGAATTATTAAATAATTTCGTCGAAACTTTAAAGAAAAAAATAATTTAAGTGCTAATTTGTTTTATATTCCTACCCCTATAATATTAGATGAATTAACTTTTTTTAAAATTCTTTAATTTAATCCATATTTCTAGCGCTAAAAATATAATTAAGCCAATCCCAGTTATCAGTGCTCCTACGAGAAAAGCAGCCTGATATGCGAATACCTCACCGAATCCTTCATAGATTAAAAAATCAATTAAAGGTCCTGAGATAATCGTACAAGACAATCCCCAGGAAAGAAAAAAGGTTGTATTATACGCTCCAAACATTTTTGCTCTGATTCTTGAAGGTATTAAATCAGAAGCAATCGCATAAGACGACGCAAAAATAATAACTTCAGACATGCCTAATAAAAAACTCCCCATAAATATAAATGGTAAAGTTGTTGTCAGAGCAGTAATCGTCAAAGCGATAATTGCTAATATCACACCCAGTATAAGAGTACGAGAATGTCCAACTTTTCTGCTTAAAATACCTGCGATAAATCCAATCGTCAATACTGCTAACGAGCGAGCGTTGGCAATATAACTTAGCATTAAGCTATCTACACCAAAACCGCTTTCTAAAATTAGATACTGACTGTAGATAGTTGCTATGGAATTGCGTCCGAAATTTATGAATATTAACGAAATTAGAAAGATTGTAAAGATTACTTTGAAATTATCGTTTTTCGTTGGTTTATCATTAATCCCTTCCTCTAATTTTTGCTCAAAATGTGTTCCTCCTTCTGGTGTAAATAACATTGGAATGGTAGAAGCAAACATAACGAGTGATGCTACTACGAACAAAGGGCCATCTCGAAATCCAAAACCACTATTATAGAGCAATCCCCCTAAAGAAATTCCAATTATGCGACCAAATCCTCCAACACTAGTTAATTGACCCATAACTTTGCTTCTCTCTAAAGAAGGATAAATGTCACTAATGAGAGCGCTCCAACTAATATTTGACATCGACCAAAACGCTTCTATACACATTAAGCCAAAAATAATAACATATCCTGCAACAATTAAATCCGAAAATAACGAGTGTATAAACCATACTAATGTAGTCCCTATTCCTGCTAGAACCTCGCCTGAAATGATGAATGTTCTTCGCTTCTGAAATTTATCGCTTAAAGGGCCCCAAACAAAATTTTGAAAAATCACGCTCATTATCATTGGAAGCGTAGCGTATAAAGTCGTTTCAGTAACGGATAAATGTAAAAAATCTCTTAAATAAATTGATAAATAAGTATAAAACAAACCTCTTCTAAACATTGCGAGTAATTGAAAAGAGGACAAACCGATGAATGTATTTCTCAACGAATACTTTTTGTTTTTGATCGTCATTTTAATTCAAATTAGTTAATATTTAGATTACCAAAATTAAAAACAAAACGTACAAGATCTATTTAGCTTTAGCTTTAGATTCAATACTAAATACATTAATATCCTTTTTAGGAAAAACTTTGATAACTTTTGGCAAATCTTCCCCTAATTTTACTCTTTCAAGTACAGCTAGATGTAAAGGGTAATGATTATTCAAAATTTTATATAGTGTGTTCCAAACTTGTTGCTCTTCTGTTTTATTACCAATTTCTTTCCTAAGCCTAGAAAAAATAGCTCTTGCTTTCTTTCTTTTTAGAAATTTCATGTAATTCTTTAGTACCTTACTTCTAACTTTTTTGTATTCTTCAGGTCTGAAATTTGCAAGTGAATAACTTAAATCGTCGTCTGCGACCGGGAAAAAGCTAACCTTTTTATCTTCTGGTTCTTCTGGATTTTCAAATAAACTAAATTCTAAATCTGATCCGTTAATACTCTCTAAAATTGGATAGAGTTCACCTGGAGAGATGCGGGTTTCTATTTGAACTTGAGAAGCAATTTCTGATATATTAAAATGGAAATCCGGATACTTCTCTTCGTTTTCAATTCGGTATGAATATTCTTTTTTTAAAACATCTATAATTAAATTTTTTAAAGAAGTAGGGATTTCTTTTTTAGTGAAAGTAATTATGGTTTCTTTTTGTTTTTGCCCAAAAAGCGTCTCATCTTTTTGTTTCTTGCCATAATCCGTGGAAAGGGAAGTTAGAAATTGATCCGAAGCTTTATCGTTGTTGTTAGTAGTGCTTAAATTAAGATTGCTGCTTTTTTTCTTGGTCATAGTGGTATAGAGCCTTTCTGATAGATACTTTTTTGCTTTTTTATGAGCGATTCCTTTTTTATCGTAACCTTCTGTAACGGAAGTAAAATCTATTATCTTTACCATAGTCCCATTTTCATCTTTCTTTTCAGTCAAAAGAATGTCCATGTCAATTTTTGCCAAATTCTCAACTATTGAGTAAACCTTATTTTTTGGAAGTTTTGTTGTTCTAATTAACTCCCGATCTAAGATTTCAAGAGGATAAGCTCTACCTCTTCTTATGTATTCGCTTCTTATCAATTGATAAATAATGTCCTTGCTTTTTTCTTCTTGGCTAACCGTTTCTTTCTGTAGACGAATGAACATAGATGTTTCGTGTGGTTTTAAATAGTAAAATAACAATGTACTTCCAAGGAAAATTATCATTATTAAAGAAACAATATATTTATCAGCCATAAAGAACTGACCAAGAAGTGTAATCTCTTGATTTGGAATTTGAGTTTGTAGAGCAAACCGCGTTAGAGTTTGCGCAAAAACGCACCCTAAAATTAGTAAAATTAGCCCATCTCTTTTAAATATAAGGAATCTCCATTCTAAAGAACGCCCCAATTTTTTTACAATTCTATATAGGAAATACATTGAGAAGGCAAACTCAACAATGAGAATAACCCATATTGTCGAGCTTGTATCGCCAACTCTAGCCTTTAGTGCAGTGATAGTGGCTGGGTTTAACACCAGAAACATAGTTAATTGAAATACTTGAAAGAAAAAAATAAATAAAACAATTAAAGAAAAGGTATAATTGTCAAATAAACCGGCTCTTCTTGTTTCAGCTCGGCGTCTTGTAAAAACGTACTCAAAAATGATAAACAATAGCGTTAATATTAAACTGAAATAAATAAGAGGCATGATTAATCGCATTTCTAAAATATAAACATATACTGCTTCTTCAGGAGCAAATGGGCCAAAAAAATCTAATGAAATGAAAACTAATAATCCTCGGTAAAATAATGATATTGTAACAAGCACCCCTAATATAAAATATGGAGCGATAAAAGCTAAAAATCCACGAGATGCCGAATACTTTGTTATGAGTCTGGCTTCGATTTTTGTAGCAAACTTTCTTGAATACATAAAGAACCTAATACTTAATAGAACAAGCCACACCGTTGATAATCCTAATAAATAGCTTATAAAGTTAAGATTTATTGAATATAAAAACAAAGAAAACAAATAGATACCAGCCATCATTACGATATATAAAGCAACCTGTTTAATCGCTGTGTACTCTTCGAAAATGAAAACTCTAATTTTATCAACACTATATAATAAAGACAATGCAAGGAAAAAAATTACTAATGCATTACAAAAAACAAACGGGTTTCCAAAGGTAAGGATGTATAGATAAGACCCCGGAAAATTTATTCCAAATAAAAGTAATAACGAATATAATACAAATATAACATATAATCCAAAAAATTTTCTCTCAAAACAGTACGATTTTTGAGGTTCCTTTCCCTCAACATATAATTCGTGAATAAAAATTTTTCGAATAATATGTTGTAAAGTATTCTTAATTTTTGTTATAATTTCTATAAGTTTCATTTTTCAGACTATAGGACAGAATATTGTAGAGCATCAAAAAAAAAAATTGATTATTTTTTTAAATGAATTAAATTAAATAAAACGAACCAAATTGCATATCACATGTTGTTTTATTGGTGAAAATTTTAAAAGGACTCAAAAATAATAATATAGTGCATATGGAAAATCAACATCAACCAGATAAAGAAGCGTTAACAAAGCTAGTTAAACAAGCTATTGAAATGTTGTGCGAGAAAAACATTTCCAGTGTAGTTATTCTATCTTCCTACAAAGTAAATTCCATTTTAAAAGATAATTTTGCAATAGATATTAAAGTGGATCGAATTGGAAGAGTACTAAGCTCAGTAGCGAAAAGAAATCAATTAGCAAAATTATCTACTCGTATTCCTAAATATAAATTGCAAATTTCGAAAGTTTCCAGCCTTAAGTATTTTTAGTAGTCTAAAAATATTGAAGAAAAAACTATTTTTTAATATTGCGAAAATCAGGAATTATCTTTTGCAACCTCTCAATAAATGTCTCAAATTCGTCAAAATTGTCTTTGAATGGTTCAAGTTCCGTGATTAATTTATCGTAGTTAGTAGATAGATTTGTTTCGAAAGGGTGGTTTATCGCACTTATCCCTTTCAACATATCAATCGAGAGATTTTGGATTTGTTCCGTCAAACTTGAAATCTCTTTAGTTGAAATTTCAATTCTTTCTTTTATCTTCGCATCTTGCATCGAAACTTCGTATAGTTTGTTAATAATCTCGTTGAGATCTTTTTTAATCGACTTAGTGATATAATCGATACTCTGCTCTAAGTGTTTGTTTATCTCGCTCGTTAAGATTTCTTTAGTTTCGCTTGTATTAGCTTTCAAACTTTCTTGTCCTGAAAGGCGCTTATTTACGTATCCTTCTACTTTTTCTTTATATTCGTTAATTCTTTCTTTAAACTTCGTTTCGATCCATTTTTCTACTCTTTCAAAACCATTATCTATTGTTAAATTCATTTGTGCTAGCGAGTCACTAATTTTATTTAGACCTTTTAACGCGCCGTCGTTAAATTCAGACGACCAAGTTTCTAATTCCGATTTGTAATCATTTAAAACTAAGTTCGAAAAATTTTGTAATCCTTTTTTAAAACCATCTGCAACTGGATTAATATCTTGGTATTCTAAATCGATTTCCATTTCCAATTGCTCCGTGGACATCGGAATTTCTTGAAGGTCGCGCGGAACTTGTTCTCTTAATTCTAATCTTTCCTTAATTATTATAGGACTTTTTGTTTGTCCATATTCAACGAATCTCTGAACCCATTTATAAAAGTCTAAAGAGTTTGGTACCTCTATTTCGTGTTTAACTCTTATATAATCGCTTTTATCTCCTTTTGAGAAATTTTCTAATCGAAAAACTTCTAAACCAAAATTATCTGATTTTTTCATTTTGGAATGGTCGAAAACAATTCCAAATCCATATTTGAATTTTTCGTTCTGAAAATAAAGGTGATTTTTTTTATCAACTTCAGAAAAGAAAAGGGTTTCAGCCTCAGGATGCGAGTGATACCATCCTACGACTACAAGATTCTCGTTTGAAGCTTCTTCTTGGATTTGAATAAGTGATTTGTGAATCTTTTCCGAAAAACCTAATTCTACTTCATCTCCATGCGTGATTGGAATAATCTTTGTTATGGTAATGTTATCGTTATCAGGGTTCTTTTTTCCAATGCAAAATCCAAGAACCTGTTCGTTATATTCTAGTACAACGTTAGCAAACCTTAATACATGGGTAAACATATCCTTAAAAGGAGTCATTTCAATGAAAACTCTACCTTTCTCGCTAATTTCTCTATTGTTTTCCGTCATCTTTATTTGTTACCTCCCTCTTCTAGCTTCTTAATTTTTAGTAATAGTTGTTTTTTTTCAGATTCTAATTTATCAATTTTCTCTAAAATAGGAGCTTTCGTCCCCTCCAAAATCAAAACAGCGGCTTTTAAATTCGTTAAGAATTTTTGCGACTTTTTATTAAGGTTGTTCAAGTTATTTAATGCTATATTGTGTTTTTTTGAAGTCATATCGTAAGTTTCTTTTTGCATTGTTTTTATCTTATCAAGAGTGGCATTTTTTACTGATTTTATTTGTTCAGATAAGGAACTTAATGATTTTTCTAGTTTCTCTAAATTACTAAGATTAACAGACACACCACCATTATAATTTATCAATTTTTTCTGGCAATCATCAAAATCTCTCGAGAAATCATTTATTACCCCTTCGAACTTTTCTTTAAATAGCGTATCAACTTTTTCTTTAACGATAACATTAATCTCTTTTAGTAACTCGGCAATTTCTGCTTGATATCCGTCAATTTGGTCTAGGAAATCGTCTACATACCCTTCCGCCTTGAATAACTCAGAATTTAAATCGTCCTTGTATTTCCTCTGTATTTTATCAATTCCCGCGTTTATCATTTCTTTTAAAAGAGTTAAATCTTTTCTAATTTTTATATTATTACCTTCTATATTTGCTGAAATATTTACGCTAAGAGAATTTAGGAAACTTATTAAAGGAGTTAACGATAAATCCAAAAAATTAGCGAGTCCTACTTGAAAAGAATCAACTATTTTACGTGGATTTATTTCTGGCTGCTTAAACTGCAATTGGCTAAGCTCAGGAACCTTTACATCCCCAAATATGCCCACCGTTTCGTTCTCCTCAGTGATGGGAGGTTCTCTCGAGTGTACATTATTTATTAATTCTATAATTTTAAAGTAATAGTCAAAATTATCTGGTGTCTCAACAATTGTCTTAACTTGGTGAACATTTGAATCTCGAATGTTTGATGGATTAGTCAATCGAATTGCTCTAAATCCAGGATCGTCGGACTTATCTAAATAAGCATGATCAAAAACCAACGCGATTCCACTAGGGTTCAATTCGTTTTGCCAACCAAACTGGTTTTTAACGTCTGTAGGTGAAAAGAAAATTTTGTGCTGAAACAAATTTGGATGTGAATGATACCAGCCAACCATGAACCAATTCTTTTCTAAGAACATGGAATTCGCTTTTTCAAAAAATATATAATCGTTAATCGAGAATTCTACTTCTACGCTGCTCCCATGAGAAACTGGTATGGCATCCTCAATAATGACATTCTTAAATTTTTTATCTTCGCCATCTTCGAGGTGTCCAATAAGTACTCCCATTACTTCGATACATTGAGAATTATTTCGGGCTTTATTTCCAA
The DNA here is from genome assembly GCA_018238625.1 of Promethearchaeota archaeon. Taxonomy (GTDB): domain Archaea; phylum Asgardarchaeota; class Lokiarchaeia; order Sigyniarchaeales; family SOKP01; genus SOKP01. The sequence continues at coordinate 26,751 of JABCSY010000027.1, read as the reverse complement.
AACGTAATACGTGTAATATCATCTTATAATACGCGAGAGATTTGATCATTACTACGCTGTTATCCACATCTTTCCCCATTTTCAATCACTTTACTTATTTAAACAAAATATTTTTGTTATATTTATACTTTAAACCATTTTAATTTTAAACACTTAATATAAAATATAATTTTATATCTTTTTTATTGGTAATTGAAAATTTAGAAAATTGATTATACATATTTCAAAAAAGTAGTATTAAAATGTAAATTAAGAAGTAGTTATAATAAGGAAATATAAAATAAAATCAAAATTTCATTAATTGGGTGATGGTAAAGGTTTTCCGCAGTAGGGACAATATTTCCAATCCAAGTCTTTTCCACAACTAGGGCAAAATGTAGAAGATGAAACCCCTTCTCCTTTTGGAATCGTAGGCAATTTTCTTGTAGTTCTCAACATAGATGGAGCAGTACCGCCCGATTGCGCCCGTTTTTCCTCCTTTATTATCTTCATTCTCTCTTGGAAAGCTTGGCGCTTTTCTTCTTCTAGTTCTTGGATCGACTTCATCCCCTCCTCTTTAACCCACCCTGTCACTTTTGGTCTTTTTAATTCGCTTTCAGGAACCTTTTCTAACTCTACTTTACTAGTTTCCGAAACAGGGGCAACAACTTTTTTTTGTTCTTTTTTCGCAATAGCTTGCTTTACCAAAGCTTGGGTGGTTTTCATGACTTGATGAGGATTTATATTTGGGATTGCTACCGTTCGCAACACCCAGCCAACTATAAGATTTTGGTTAGGAATACCAGATTCACTTATATCTTCATCCTTAAAAACATATGAGTCAATAATAGACTTTCCTTTTAGCAAACGAGTTGCAAACTTGTCGTTTATAAGCCCTAATTGGACTCTGTACGACGTTCCAGGGATCCCTAACTGACTCGATAACGGTTCAAATCCTTTTTCTGCCATTTTAATCAACTATCCTTTGCTATACGATTTAAATTAGTTGGAATTGCAGTTAATTTAATTAAAAGTAATAATATAATCATAATTTTTGAATTTATATAAATTAGTATTTGTGGGTGTTTGGTTTTTTTATAATAAAAAAAATTCTTCAAAAAATAACACATAAATACACGTAATAGTATAAAGTTATCAAAAAACTATATATTTATAATTAAAATATGACAGTTCTTATCCCTAAAGATGTTTATTTAACTATAGTAGCTGCTTGCGTGAGACAGGCTAATAGACGCATTGATAAAGACGATTGGCTTGAAGTTTCAGGCATTTTTATAGGAAAAAACGAAGGAAAAGACGTCCTTATTACAAAAGCTTACCCTATAATGCATCAAAAATTAGATAAAGACGCTGTTATCGATCAATATAAGTGGAGCGACGAAGATTACGAAGCACTATATATTATAGACGACGAAGCGTTTTCGAGGAACGAATTTACAGTAGGATGGTGGCACTCTCACCCCGGATTCAAAATTATGATGAGCCACATAGATATCAAAACGACATTGAGCTATCAAATCAATAATCCGCTCGCGATATCGCTCGTGTTTAATCCAGATAGGTTAGTAAGACAAATAGAGCTTCCTAATAAAAAAGGGGATCCATTGAAACCGCTGAAAAACGATCCTGGTTTTAAGATATTTAGATTAGATGATGTTACCAAAGGAATTCAGGCATCGTATCATACTACAGACTACAAAATTGAAGGATATGAAAGCATGGAGCAATTGGTCGTATTAACGCAGAAATTTGTAATCGACATTACTAATATGTTCCCTAAAGACAACATATTTGAAACATACGATAAGTTCGTAACCGATAGGGTTAACGAACTGAATTCGTTATTGCAAGGAACGGAAGAGTATTTAACTACGTTACTTAGAAAGGGGGAATCGAGTAGAGTAGAAGAAGTTTTAAACATTCAGACTCGAGATATTCGCAAATTTGTGGCTGAAACTTTTATTAAAATAGAAAATATCAAGGAATTCACGAATTATTTGGAGTATAAAGAAAGAGAAAGTATTGTTCCGAAAATAAAAGAGATAATGTCTAAATGGGACGAAACTGTTGAAAAACTAGGCGTAAAATTGGCAGAAATTGCTAACAAATTCTAAGATTCTTAAAACTAAATAATTAATTTTTCATATTTGAAAAAACCAACCTCATTTTTCTTTTAAATTAATTAATAACTATAATAATTTGTAATTAGGGGAAATTTTTAATACAAATGAAGTTTTTCTCAACTCGTCATGGTAAAAAGGATTAATTTCCCATTTACAGCAATACTCGGTCAAGATAAAATGAAAATGGCTCTCATTTTAAATGTTATTGACCCTCAAATTAGTGGAGTATTACTAACTGGGCAACAAGGAACTGGAAAATCGACTGCTGTGAGGAGCTTAGCTGAACTAATGCCTGAGCTTGATGCGGTTAAGGAATGCGTATTTTCATGCGAACCAAGTTCAGAGATTGAAGATTTGTGTGATGAGTGTCGTATTAAACATAAGAATGGAACTTTGGAAAAAATTAAAAGAAGCATGCCTATCGTTGACTTACCATTAGGAGTAACCGAAGATATGGTCTGCGGTTCACTGTCTATTGATAAAGTACTTACTGAAGGAATCCGAAGTCTTCATCCCGGCTTACTTGCTAAAGCAAATCGAGGAATTTTATATGTCGATGAGATTAATTTATTACAAGATCATATTGTTGATGTGCTTTTAGATTCCGCTGCTTCTGGTGTTAACATCATAGAACGTGAAGGAATTTCAGTTGCTCATCCATCTCGATTTGTATTAGTCGGAAGCATGAACCCCGAAGATCCTACTTTCATATCGAATTAGGATTCGGAAAGGGAGAGCTCCGACCGCAGATAGCCGATCGTCTTGGATTAGAGGTTAAGATAAAAGCACCTAGAGATAGCAAGTTACGAGCAGAAATAACTAAGAGTGTTATTGATTTTAACGATAACCCAAAGGATTTTATTAAGAAGTACGAGCAAGAACAAGAAGATTTAAAAAAGAAAATCGTGAATGCTCGTCAAATTATAAAGGAAGTCCAAATTCCCTCAACCGTTTACGAATTCGTATCTAAATTAGTTAGCGAATTGGATATTTTTTCACAAAGAGCAGATATTACGTTTATACGATGCGCGAGAGCTCACGCTGCTTTAAACGGTCGAAAGGAAGTTATTGAAGAAGATTTAAATGCGGCTATGGAATTAGTGTTTGAACATAGAATTCGCTCGCTCCATTACGAGATGACTCCTGAAGAAGTTAAAGCGAAAATCTTTGAAGTTTACGGAAAGATACAAAAAGCTTACGAGGATCCAAATATTTATCAACCAAATAGAGAAACTGAAGGTCCGTTAAAGCACGATGACACCCCTCAAAAGGAATTCAAAAGACAATCTGTTGATCCAAGAAAAATTGACATTCCAGAGTCAAAAGAACAGAAACTTCCACCCCCTAAATACCCTGATAATAAAAAAAGAAACCCAACGCCTGGTGGAGGCTGGAAAGTAAAAGATATTCCCGAAATTGAAGAGCGAGATTTTAATTTCTTTGATAACGGATTAAGTTCGATGCCATTAATTTACAATATGGAAAAAAAAATGACTTCGATACTAGATAATATTCGAAAAGATCGAAAAATATCTGATTACGGAGGTAGAGGAATTGGGCGGCGCATAAAAATAGCTTCTTCTCAAAAGGGGAGGTATGTTTCATATCGACAGCCTATTAATCGACCTAAAAGCATAGCTCTTGACGCAACGATAAGGACCTATTTGAAAAATACTATATACAATCAAACGGATATAGACTTTCCAATAAAATTTGACAAATACGATTTAATGGACAAAGTATACGAATATCGCGCGCCATTAGTTTTATTTTTTGTACTCGACAGTTCCGCTTCGATGCATTACGTAATTAAACAAATGACAGATGTTATTCTATCGTTACAACGAGAGGGATACCGGAAAAAGGATAAAATAAGCCTCATCATCTTTCGAGGAAAAGAAGCCATCGTTCTTCAGAAACCTACGGTTTACTTTAAAACTGCTGTAAATAAAATGAAAAAGATTAAAGGAAAGTCTTACACGCCTATGGCCGCAGCGTTGATAAAATGCTTAAAGCTTATAAACACTGAAAAACTAAAGAATAGAAATATGATTCCCGTTGTTTTCGTCTGTTCGGATTGCGGAGCTAACATTTCCTATAAATTTCCTGATTTAATTGCTCAAGTTCAAACAGACTACACATTAATTATTAACGAATTAAAAGCATTAACAAAGAATTTATCCAAGAAAGGAGCACATATGGTCGTTTTAGAGCCGCGGAAGTCATACGCGACAAAATCGTTGGGTGTAAATACCTTCGCAGCGGACAACATTAAAAGAAACTTTAAAGAATACGGAAAAGCAGAAATATTTCAATTCGATGGCATTAACCCTAAAAACTTAATTTTAGAACTTAAGAAAATCCTTTAATTTTAAGAATTAAGTTCTTAAAGTTCTTATTTTATTATTTAATTAATGGGTCATAAAGTAGAATCTGTTTTAGTAGCTGGATTTAACACACGCCCCTTAGCTTATTCGTTATATAAAGCTGGTTACCAAGTGTATGCAGTAGATTTCTTTGGAGACTTAGACCTTTATCCGTGCGTTAAAGATTGTTTAATTCTTACCAAAATATTAAACGCTAACTACGAAGTTATAAAAAATAATTATAGCGAATACCTTCCAAACCTTATATTGGAACTTTTAGCCAAACATCCTGAAATTAAGTATCTAATTATCGGAAGTGGTTTAGACGATGCTTTTGAAGAAAGAGAACTTATTTTAAATGAGATAAATCGAAAAAATTACAAAATCCTTAATCTTAATAATAGCTTAGACGCAATTAAAAAGAGCCGCAACATAGATTATATTTTCAATTTTTTGAAAAATTTAGGATTCAAGGTTCCTTCTTCAACTTCATATGACGAAGTCAAATCCAAAATAAATCAATTAAGTTATCCTTTTGTTTTTAAAAAACTAAGCGGTTCTGGTGGAATTAATGTATATAAAATAAATAATAGAGATGAATTTTCTTTTATTCTTAATGTAATTAGAACTCAAGACTTTGATCCTACAGATTGGTTAGTTCAAGAATACATTGAAGGTTTACCAATAAGTTGTACAACTATATCTAACGGAATAGAAAGCAAGGTAATATCTATTAATCGTCAAATAGTCGGAGAAAAATTCCTTAACGCCCCAAAAGAATTCATGTATTGCGGGAATATAGTGCCTGCTAATATTATTAAAGAGGACAAAAAATTAATAGCTGAGATTTCGCTAAAATTATCAATCAAACTAAAATTAAGAGGAATCAATGGATTTGATTTTGTATTAAAAGATCATTATCCTTACTTAATGGAAATAAATCCAAGAATACCGGGGTCAATCAGAGTATCTGAAGAGGCAATGAACATAAATTTGTTAGATTTACATGTAAAGAGTTTTGACCTCGAAGGATGGGAATACGTTAAAGAGAAATTGAAGGAGTCAAAAATAGAAAATTTCGCTACTAAGATGATTTTCTTTGCTCCAAAAGAAATTGATAAGCGCAAATTAAACAAAATTAACGATCTCAAATACATACACGATAAATCAGAACCTATTAAAAACATCTCCAAAAAAGAACCTTTATGTACAATTCTAATTAAAGCTAAAACCTTTTCTGGTTCATATTTTGGAAGCCTAAAGGTAGCTGATGAAATTAAAAAGATTATTAAATAATTCTAAGAGTTTATTTGATAATTGATTTAATCTTAGCAATGTAGGAGCCTAATTTTCTCTCGTCTGCTTCTGGAACTGCGATTGCGAGTATCCTACTCTCATCTAATTCGTGGATAATTATTGAACCGTTTTCGCCCCCTATAATCGAGAATTCTAATCCCTCTTCCAAAAGGATCCCCGCTAAATTGAAAATAGCGGAAGTCATTGCTGAAAGTATAGGCTCTGGCATAGTAGATTGAACTTTAATTGGCAAACCATCTTTAGTAATTATCGCGATAACTAATGCGTTTGGGATTGATCTTTTAATGGCTACGAAGACTTCTTCTTTAATAAGATCGCTAGTCTCTACGAATGCAGAAATCTTTACCGCAAATCTCCTCAAGGAAGTTATATAAGAATCTAAACCCTCAAGCTCAGCTATCTCTCTATTTAGGTAAGCGATAAGAGCGATATTTTCAGTTAAAATAGATAGAATTATTCTTTTTTCTCCCGTGATCAAATTATACGAAATTTGCTGGTTTAGCGAGTCTTTTAATATTTTAGAAGATATAAAAACTAAGCTACTACTCGCAGCAGAGATCTCAGAGTTTGTCATTGTAATGTCTTCTTTTAGTTTACTAACGAGATGTGTTCCGCCGTGAGTTGAAATTGAGATGCCTAGAATGCTTTTTCTGTTATTAATTTCTTTTTCTAATAATTCAGATAGTTCTTTATTTAGTTTTTTTATATTTTCATCAGAACTCATGAAATTATAATAATAGTAATCAAATTTAAAGATATTCTTATATTTGTAAAAATAGGATATAAAAAAACGCTTGATTTTATGCCTTCTTCAATAAACACATATGTAATTATACTAGCAGCAGGTAAAGCAACGAGATTAAGACCTTTATCTAATACAATTCCTAAACCATTAATTAAAATCAATGGAGTACCGATAATATCCCGCATTATTCACACCTTTAAAGAAGCGGGATTTATTAAATTTATTATATTAGTTGGCTATAAACAACAAGCAATTAAAACGGAATTATTTAAAATTCAAGATATTGAATTAGAGTTTATAGAGCAAACAAACCAGTTGGGGATGGCAGACGGTCTTTTATTATGTCTTAATCAATTTAAAGAAAAAAAGCAAAAACAATTCAATTTTTTTGTAACTGCCGCAGACGTTGTTTTTTCAAAACAAAAAATCAATCAGATGTTTTCTTTGTACAAAAACGCGAGTGCGGACATAATCCTAGGTTTAATGAAATCAAAAGATAAAAAAATTGCTATCGGGCACGGAAACGTTAAGATTTCTAAAGATTCAGAATTAAATAGAGATTCAGATATAAAGCACGGATTAAAGATTGTTGATATTGTAGAGAAACCAGAAGAAAATCAAATCTTAAGCGAATATTATTCCCTTCCCTTCTACATATTCAATCAAAAAATTATATATTATTTGGAAGTTGATTTTTCTTTTCGAGGAGAAAAAGAAATGCAAGATTCGATTAAAGCATCTATTAAGAAGGGCGATATAGTAAGGGGGATAAATATTATTGACCGCGATATAACAATAGAGAATATTGGAAGTTACCATTTGACATTCATGGAGGATATTATCAAAATGGACAAAAGGTTTAGGTATATTGATAAAAATTCCTCTTTTTTATAAATGAAGATATCCATATTTAGCTAAGAATTAAAAAGTAATTCTTTTATTATTATTCATAAAATAGAGAATAAAATCTAGTATTTTAAGATGGATGAATTAAACAACCTAACTGAGCCAAATAAAGATTATATAGCCAATCTACAAGAGGAACTAAAACAAAAAGAAAAAGTTATTAACGAATTACGGAAAAGACTTTTGTTAATAGAAGAAGGATTGAAAAAGTTCGAAGATATTGACCTCAAATTGAAAATTAAAGACGATCTAATTGAAAATTTGAAGAGTTCTCTAAGCCTTAAAGACGATCAAATAAAAACTATCAAATCCTCAATGGATTTAAAAGATGGACAAGTTGAAACACTCCACAATTCTTTAAAAATTAAAAACGAGAAAATCAAGACTTTAGAAAAGTCTGTCAGCTTAAAAGAGGAACAATTGAAAGAATTGGCTTCTTCTACGGTTGAGAAAAATCTTATAATGGAAAAAGATGGAAAAATCGAAAATCTTCAGGAAAAACTCAATATATTAAGTGGAGAATTAGAAACAGCGGATGAAGATTTAGAAGCGTTAGAGACGGAAAATGAGAAGTTAAGAAATAACCTAGCTTCAGCTTCGGGTCCTAAAATTGTAGACTGGACAGACATAGAGGTTTCTAAGGCAGATATTTTGAAAAAAATGAGAGATATACTAAGTAAAGCGCTACATAACATAACTATTGCTGTTCCCGACATAGAGGACTTGCAGGAGCTACATTTATATGAGGTACGATCGTCTGTTAATATGAAGGTCTCTAGTTCAATTGACCCCAGTCTTGAAGATGATGCGGAACTTTTAGAAGAATTTGGAAGTTTAGATAATATATCAATAAGATTATACGAACAGAAAGATAGATTTGTTATCGATAGGGATGGAGAGGAGCTACTATTCGCAATTCGAGGAGAAAGCGAAAATAAAAATTTAGTTATCCATACAAGAGACTCCAAACATCAGCGATTGCTACGGAGTTTAGTTATGGAAGGATGGCTACGTTCACGGAAAATAGAATAAAGCTTTTATTTTTATGTGTTTTTTATCTGATGAGCAAAAACATCTCATATTTTAATCAATTTCTATAAATGTTCTATTTCTTTTATTGTAATGTGCAAGCTGATTATAACCAATATTTTTTAATAATCCTATTATATACTTAAACTCATAAGCTATTTCATTAATTTGGTGTGCATCTGAACCTAACAAAACGGGGATATCTAACTCGTACATTTTTTCAATAATCTCAACACTTGGATATTGTTCTCTAATTTTTTTTCTCAAACCACTAGAATTAATTTCAATGGTTAAATCTCTTTTTTTTGCTAGTTCAAGAGTCTCTACTACTTTTTCCATGATAAGGTCGTAGGTTTCAGCCCTTTTATCGAATTTTTTAGGTAAATCAAAGTGACTTACAATATCAAAATCAAATTTTTTTGATTTAATCATATCTTGTAAGGTGTTGTAAAACTCAAGATAAATTTCGTCGTTATTATCGTATACTTTATACTTATTTAGAAATCGACCATCGTCAAAAGCAAAGATACCTGCCTTTCCAAACAACACATGAACAGATCCTAAAATGTAGTCAAGTTTGTTAATGTAATTTTTAAGGTATCGATTAAGAACATGTTCTTGATTCTTAAAAAAATCAATTTCAAAAGCGGATTTTATTTGAATTTTACCCTTGTATTTTTCTTTAAGATGCTCTAATTCTAAAATATATCCATCAACTTCATCTAAGGTCATTGCATACCTTTTATATGGTATATCATCAAGAGATGATATTTCTGAGCTTAAAAACCCGTAAGGAAAATGATCACTCGCTCCAATAACGCTTAACTTAAGCTCAACAGCTTTTTTAACATAATCCTCAATTGAGCCTTTTGCATGCCGACAAAGTGAGTTATGAGTGTGCCAATCTTCAAATCTCATTTTAATAGTATCCGAAATTTATAATATTATTCTAATATTTGACACTATTAAATAAATTAGATAAATTTTTTTATTACATTATTATATTGTGGTGAAAAAATACTGGAATTTAAAGAAAAACAATATGACGGCATATACGAGGTATCTGAGGTTGAAATACATAACCAAAATCAAATCTTTAAAGGCATGCTTTATTTTCCTCCAGCAACTTTTCATAAACCTTATCCATTAATAATTTATTTCCACGGTTTCCCACAATTATTTGCGTTAAAAGAAATCGTTAAAAATCACCAATATCTTTTAGACGTGGGTTATTCCTTTCTAGTTTTTAATTTCAGAGGATATAGATATAGTCAAGGGGAAGTATCTATAACGTCTCAAGTATCAGATTCCATCAAAATTATCGAATTTGTCAAAAAAATGGCAGAACGAAATGTATTTGATTTAAACAACGTAAATCTTCTTGCTCACGATTTTGGAGCGTACATAGCGCTCATTCTAAGTTCAAAAATAAAGGTTTTAAATAGAATCTTGCTTATAAGTCCAATTATTAATTTAGAAAAACATGCGTATCATATTGATTTCTCAAAATCTTTGCGTTATATAAACCAATTTCTTCCAGGAAATGTAAAAGGAATAGAAAATATAGATGATTTTATTAAGAAAACTAAAAACGAATTAAAAAACAAGAGTTACCAAATAAAAGAAGTGATAAAACATCTTAACTGTAAAACTTTAAGAATAATAATTGGCGATTCAGATAAAATAACTCCTGTTAATGAAATTACTGATTTTTTTCAAGACTCAATAAGCAATTTAGACATCGTAATTATTGACAACATGGATCACGAAATTATTCAAGAAGAAGAGGTTGAAAAAATTCACGAAGAGATCAATAATTTCTTCAAATTTTAATTTCAATAGCTAAATGTTTAATATTGATTTCAAAATATGAAGCAAAATTTTTTAAGAGTGACAAGAGTAACATTCTTACATAAGCATAAATTTTTAAATTTATAGGTGCGAATATATGAGTTCAATTAAAAAGTCAAAAAATTTTAATGTTACAAAATTATTCGAATCAGACGAAAAGCTTACTTTTTTAATGGGTGCGGGAGCTTCAGTTGAGGCGCCTTCTCGATTACCATCAACTAATGATACGATGAAGGCACTAATTAAGCTTTATTGTGCTAATTCTGAGATCGAAGCAATCATGAAGTTACAGAATTTAAGGTTTGAAGTTTTAGCAGGAATTATTCACAATTCGATTGAGGACGATTTTCGATTTCTTAACTTTTTCACAAAAAGTGACAAACCCAATCTTGAGCATTTTGTTCTTGCTGAAATGATGAAGAAAAAGGGGCATTTTGTTATTACCAGTAACTTCGATTTTCTATTAGAATATGCTCTACTACAATCTAATGTTCCTAAGAAGAAGATTGTTCCTGTAATTACTAAAAAAGATTACGAAAAATTCAGTGACCCAGAAAAGTTATATAAAAATGGAAAGATACCCGTCTATAAAATACATGGTTCTAATAGAAACATCATCACTGGTGAAGATACGAGAACATCGTTTATCAACACTTTAAAATTAATTGGGCTGAACCAAACAGAGAGTAATATCGTCCAATTAGAGCCCTATAAGGCACAGTTCTTAGATAAAATTTCAAACGACCGTTCACTTATAGTTTTAGGTTATTCTGGTAAAAACGATTTCGACCTTATGGCGACCCTTAAAATAATGAAAAATTTAAAAAACTTAATCTGGATAAATCACATTTCAAACGGAGGATCAAGAGAAGACCTCTATGAATTCGGCGCACAAAAGAGTAGTGATCTTAAAAATCTAAATAAATTAGACCAATCCTTATCAGAAATTAAACAATTAAATGGTTCTGTCAATGTTTTTCGATTAAACGTGAACACTTCCAAATTTCTTGAGAAATTCTTTAAGGAAAAAGAAAAATTAAGCAAAGATAAATTTTCTATTGACTTAATGGAATGGTTTAAAGATAACATTGATGAACCCAACGAATTAACTAAGTTGTTTATATCTAATAAAATTTACTTTGAGACAAAAAATTATAACGATGCTTTAAGGTGTTTGGAAAGAATTTTTAGGATAAGTGAAGATTCGGGAGATAACCAATGGAAAACAATTGCTCTTATGGAAATGGGAATTATCAATTACGTTCAATTAAATTATAACGATGCTTTAGAATGGTTGCGTAAATCTTTACAAGTTCAGCTGAAAATAAAAACCTTTCCTCAACGAACTTCAATTTTTAAATATATTGCCCTAATTCACCAGGCTAAGAAAAATTATTCTGAGGCTTTGCAAAATTTTGAATTTGCTTTAAAGGAAAACGAGCGAATTAAAGATTTTTATGAAAAATCTAAATTATACAAACATATTGGTATTAATTATCAATATCAAGAGAAATATCAAGACGCTCTAAAGTATTTCGAAGCTGCAATTAAAATTAATGACAAGCTTGAAAATCTTAGCGATAAAGCGATTAATTACAAGCAAATAGGGAAAATTTACTATGCAAAAAAGAATTTTAACGAGGCTCTTAAATATCTTAAAGAAGCCTTGAATCTTAACGAACAATTAGAAAACCTTGAAGATAAAGCAGCAATTCTTAATCTCTTAGGGCGCATATTTCATGAAATGGGCGATTCCCTAAATGGATTGGATAAGTGTAACGAAGCTTTGAGGATTTATGATCGGTTAAAAAATAATGAAGGGAAATTGGATTCTCTAAAAATCCAAGGGATAATTTACAGAGACCAGTGGAATTACATCAAAGCTTTAGATTATTTTGAGGATGGGTTTCAAATTGCTGAAAAATTGGGGAACATCGAGTTAAAAGCCAACTTCGCAAACCAAATAGGTACAATTTTCCAAAATCAAGATAAGTATTCTGAAGCATTAAAATGGTTTGAAGATTCTTTAAAACTCTTTGATCAGGTAGGAGACCTTAAAGGGAAAGTAGATGTGTTAAAAAAAATAGGACTTATACATAAAGAACAAAAAATGTATCTAAAAGCTTTAAGACGATTTGAAAAGGCATTAGAGATATTTGAACGCTATGAAGATTTAAACAGCAAAGCCTCCACTCTTAATGTGATAGGAGAAATTTTTCTGGACCAAAGAAAGTTTTTAGAGTCACTTAGAAATTTTCAAGAAGCTCTTGAAATTTATGGAGAAACAGAAAACCTTGAAGGAAATGCTGACTCTTTAAAAAATATTGGAAATTACTATGCCGAGCAAGCAAACTTCAAAGAAGCTTTGAATAGGTATAAGAGCGCTCTAGAGGTTGTTAATAAATTAGGTAAAAAAGGGAAAAAGGCTGAATTGCTTAACAAGATAGGATCTATTTTCCAAGATCAGGGCGTGTATTCTCAGGCTATGGAAAAATTTGAAGAAGCGCTTGAAATCTTCGATCAAGAAAATAATATGGAAGGGAGAATTGAAAGTCTTCATTTGATTGGTATTAACTACCATTATATAGGACAGGATAATGAAGCGCTAAAGGTACTTGAAGAGGCAGTTCAAACAGCTGAGCAAATTGGAAACCTACACAAAAAAGCACTCTGTCTTAGTATTATAGGCGATATATTTCGAGAAAAATGGGATTATGTTGGAGCTTTAAAACGCTATGAAGAAGCTTTACTGATAGCGGATGAATTAGGCCATCTCGATGAACAAATTCAAATACTTATTATTATAAGCAAAATATATCAAGCCCAAAAGCATTATCCAGAAGCTTTAAGACATTATAACGAAGCGATCTATGTTTCAGAAAGTATAGGAAATCTTGAAACCAAAGCGGATATCTTCACAAGTATAGGAGATATCTATTTTGACGAGGATAAATTTCCAGAAGCGTTGAAGATGTACGAAGAAGCGTTAAAAATTGACGATCAACTAGGAAATACGAAAGGGAAAGCACAAAGGCTTCTATGTATTGGCAATGTTTTTCTGGTTCATAAGAAATACAATGAAGTCTTAGAAAAATATAGAGAAGCGTTAGAAATTGAGGAACAACTAGGGAATTTAACTAACGAAGCTACAATTATACGCAAAATTGGGGATATTTATAGAGTTCAAGAGCATTTCAATGAAGCACTAAAGTGGTACGAAGATGCTTATAAATTATTCGATGAAATTGAGAATCTTGAAGGTAACGCTGATTGTTTTGAAAGTATAGGTTCAATTTATCAAAATTTAGATAACTATTCTGAAGGATTGAAGTGGTATAGCGAAGCTCTTAAGATTTCCACACAAATTTATGACGATGACAGGAAAGCACGAATTCTTTGTAATATAGGTGTCATTTTCCACGAGCAAGGCATCTATAGAGATGCTTTTAAACGTTACAATCTCGCACTTGATTTATTTGATAAAAGAGGAGACTTGATCGGTAAAACATATTGTTTAAATAAAATTGGGTTGGTATACCAAGATCGAGGTGACTTCAACCAAGCTCTTAAGTGGTACGATCGAGGAACAAAACTGTTTAAAGTTTTAGGACCATCAAATGAGAGAGCTGAAAATTTATTTAATACTGCGATGATCTATAGAGATCAGGGATTATACCTTGATGCGCTGAAGACATTCGAAGAGTCTTTGAACATAGACAATGAGTTAAAGAATTACTCTCGAAAAGCAGAGAGCCTTAACAATATAGGGTTGATATATTTAGACGAAGCTAATTATCCCGTTGCGTTAAAACGTTTCGAAGAGGCCTCAAGAATAGCTGACAAGAACGATGACAAGAATAAGAAAGCTCAATATATAAATAATATTGGTTTAACTTATCTCAATCAAGGGAAATACGCGGATGCGTGGAAAACCTGTAGTAAAGCCCTTAAAATATTCGAATCCATTGAAAACAGCGAAGGAATAGCAGACAGTCAATATAAATTGGGATTAACATATTTAGAACAAAAATCTTACGTTGAAGCTTTAAAAATTCATGAAGACGCCCTAAACACGCTTAATCAGAGCGGTTCAGGAAAAGTTCCCCTAGCAAAAGTTCTTAAAAGCAATATAAAATTGATTAAAAGTAAAATATAAAGAAGTTTTAAATTGATTTTATTGATTTAATTCTATTTTTTTCTTTCAATTACTAATTCTATTTCTTTTAATTGATCTATTTTATTTTTATGACTAAGCATTGGTATTACTTTATCAAATAGAATATATAGGTACGGAGCGCCCTGATTAAACAAAATAAATACTTCAAAAAATAGGAACAGTATACCAGTAGGCCGAATACCGGATATTAAAAGAGGAAATTCCATAAAAAAAGATTCTAAACATCCTATTATCATTACATATAAGATTATTTTAGGATTTTTACAATTAAACTTATTTGTCCCATATATTAAAAACAAAATGGAATAACCAATCACTACATTAGTAATCCAAATTGTTATTTGAGTGTCCATATATCTAACAGTGTCGACTGTTGTATTATCTATCGGAAGCCAAAAAGATAGAAAGGGTGTTAGCAACCAAAATCCAAAAAAGAGCGATGTAAATAAGACAATCTCTCTTTTATTTTTCTTTACAAAATTTTCAAACATTATCCATAGCCAGCCAAA
Source organism: Promethearchaeota archaeon (assembly GCA_018238625.1). Taxonomy (GTDB): domain Archaea; phylum Asgardarchaeota; class Lokiarchaeia; order Sigyniarchaeales; family SOKP01; genus SOKP01. The sequence goes on along the minus strand of JABCSY010000027.1, from coordinate 11,728 downwards.
TGCAAACATCGAGTAAGAAAAAGTCATCATAAAATCTGCCCCAAATTTAATCCAAAAATAATCCCCTAAGGGGCGGGGCATATATATTCCTCCGATCCAATACTCTCGTATATATGTGCCAGAAGGGTAAGTAGAACCTGCGGGTATATTGAACCACGCTATTGCATCAATGGTATATATTAAAAATCCAGTAATTATTCCAAATTTGATTGGAGCCCATTTTTTGCATTTTATCAAAAATGCAAGCCATATCGTAAGAAATACTCCATCTATAAAGATATAGTCGTACTCAAACAATCTTCTAGCTTGTTTAAACGATTCAAAGAAATCATTTATCAAATAAAATCTCCTAAACGCAAAATATTCGGTATTAAAATATTATTTCTATTAAAAAATAAATCCTTTTAAAAGAATTGAGATCAATAATATAATTAAAATTAGGAATAGGTTATGATTTTACATTTTTGACAAGATTGTAAAATCCTTTAAGGGCGATTGCTTTCCATGTAGTTTCTGATGTAGCGTTCTACTTCGCTAGCTGGTTTTATTACGCCAAAATGACCTTCGCATAAAATATCAGCCTTTAAATCTAAAAGTTTTTGCATTGATTTTTGATAATCTTCTAAATCGGAGCCAAAACTTTCATAAAAAGGACCGTGAATATCTTGTCCAAATAGAATTTTCGTGTTCTCAATTTCGATTAAAATTGATATTGAACCAGGAGTATGTCCAGGCGTATGAACGCATAGAAATTCGTAGTATCCTAATTGTAAAACTTCCAAATCTCCCTTAAACCTTTTTTCTAATTTAACGGGCTTGTAATCAATTCCGTACCAAGACGCGGCTGTTTTCTCGTCGTGACCACTCTCCTCGATTGGATCGGCGTCTAAATCGTGAGCATAGAACTTAACTTGCTTGTTAAAATTTTTTAAATCGAAACAAGCGCCTGTATGGTCAATATGAAAGTGAGTTAATATACAGTGCTGTATATTTTTGGGATTTAAATTTAGTTTGCTGATTTTTTTAATCATTTCAAGACTCATTCCACAATCGATCAAAACAAGCCCGTCTTCGCTATGAGTGTCCACTAAAAATACAGAGCAACCCGAATCACCAACGTGATAAACATCTTTAAAAATCTTTTTCATAAATCTTTTTCCTCGTCAAAAACTTGATTTGAATCCTAAAAGTAAAAAAAATTGAGAAAAATTAAAAAGGTTATTTTTTCTTTAGATATGAATTTTTGTATAGTAAAAGTATGGTTACGATTGCTGCCATCCCCGTCGAGAAGAGAACATCAGAAGCATAGTGAGCACCAACAACAATTCGGGATAATCCTACGAATAAACCCCATCCAATTACTAAAACTGTAACTACGATTCTATAAGGATCCTTGATTTCACGGTCTTTAACAGCTATTAACAACGGTAGAAACATCCAACCCATTGCGGTATGGCCTGAAGGAAACGACTTATTATCCCAGCTTAATCCAGGTGGCAAAAACCAGGGTGTAAAATTGGTAAACCCAGGATCAAGATTCCTGAAGCGAACTCTTCCACATAAAATCTTAAAAATTTGTACAAATAGTAAAGGGTGAATAATAGCTAAAAGTGAAATTATACCAGCTAAGGTTCTGTAATTTTTCCAATCTTTATTCCAAGTTATAATCGTATAAATTATCACTGGAATAATTAAACTGAAACCTACGTAAAAATCATCATCGAATATAACAAAAAGCAATCCAACAACAATAATTATCAAGGCAGGTGTTTTTTGTAATTTCAAATTTTTAATGTAACCACCAATAAAAGTTGCTAATGCGATTCCAATTAGCGCATAACCCGGTAGTTCCCCGTAATCAGCACCAAAGTTCCCCCAAGCAGAGGCTTCATCGACAACTGCGATTGAAATATTTAAATCATAAATGCCAAATATTATCGCAAGGATTATCCAAGATATAAGTACAAGCAATGTTAACAAAGTAACCATGGACCAATTTGTTTTTTCAGACATAATTTTTCACAGAATTCTTTCTTTATTATTTAAAATGAAATTAATTATGAATTTGATTGTTAGAAATTATTTATATCTTTTTTGTTTTCTAATCTCTCTTTTTCTTAGCTAAATTTTCTAAGTATATTTTTCTTTACACAATTTGACGAGTATATCGGGGTAATCTGTGTAAATAGCACTCACAACCTCTCCATTATAAGTTAAGTTTAAAACCTTTTTCATGCGAGCTTTACTGTTAACCCCCCACACGTAACATTTAAAGCCAAGATCAATTATTTGTTTTAAATTCTTGATATTAGCTCTCCAACTTTGAATGTTAATAGCTTCAATTTTTAAATCTTTTAATATTTTAACATCACCAATATTGTCATTAATACTAGAAATTTTATCAGTTAATGTATGGACTAGCTTTATTCTATTATCGTATTCTCTTAACTTAAGCAAGACATTATGGTTTTTTTCCGTAATTTCAATTTTATCAAGAATGCCGAACTCTGTAGCTATGTCTATTAGTTTTAAGCCCGTTTTTATGTCTCGAATATCGCAGCTATACCTTAAATCGTTAGCATGGTTATTCAAAGCGTTAAACACTTCGGTGGTCGTTGGAATTTCTCGGTTATCCTCAAATTTGATATTTTTTAACTCAACCAATGTTAGTTTTTTTATATCATACGATTCAGAATCTATTTTAATGTGGTGGTCGTGATAACAGATTAGCTTATTGTCTTTTGTAAGTTGGAGATCAGTTTCTATATTTACTCCTATTTTTACCGCATTTTTAAAGCAAGGAATTGTATTTTCTATACAATTGCCCATTCCTCCTCTGTGAGCAAATATGTGTGGTTTTTTCATAATTATTATGAATCTGCTTTGAATTATTAGCAAAAAACAAATTTTTATAGAAAGTATTTGAATTTTGTCAAATTTAGAATTTTCTTTTTTGCTCATAAAATTTTTTCAAAACTCTTAAAATTTATAGGTTTTAAAGCTATTTAAACTATTTTATGAAAACTTGCAATAAAAGAATAATGACTTAAGGTTCAAACTTACAAATGATTGTGAGAATATTAAACAAAACTTACAATTCTTCCAACTAAGTAGCTGAAAAACTTACATATTTAATAAAAAGAGACTTTAACTTTTTTTATTCAAAAATGTTAAATTATTTATAGTTAATTTACTAATCTATAAATATGGAGCAAGAATCTTTTACTTTAGAAGGTATAGATCCAGAGGTATTAATCAGCAAGTTCACAAGTAAATTTCCACCAGCTTTTAGTTTTATTAATTTTAATGGAACTACGAGAGTTTTTATTATTGAAGAATTTTATTTTCGAGTTAGCTCTAATTTATCAGCAATAGTAATATTTGATTTTAAGAATGAAAATAACTGTCTAATTAATATAATTGCTTCGGGAGGAGCTACTGGATTATTACAAATAAAATGGGGTTCAGAAAAGTCAATGTTGAAAAAACTTAGAAATTTCTTTTCAAGATTCACCATATAAAAATAAAATGTTTGTAAGGCTTAAAAATGAGTTATTTTAATTAATTCTTATGAATGAAATCGGTATTTGCAGCGACTGTATGGAAAACCTCCTTTTTAACCCAGTAATGTATCAATGTTGCTGCGCTTTTAGCTACGAGGGGGATCTTGATAGGTTTCTGGAAGAATACCCTTAAGATATTCAAGGCACTGTGCAGCAAGAAGTTGGAGAACTATCTTTTGCAAGTACAGTAAATCGGTAGAGCAACAAATTGGTGCGACTGAAATCGCAATAATTTTTACATGAATAATTTGAAAGTTATAGAATTGCCAACTATGAGGAACTGGGAGATATCAATGTAGATAATGAAAAAAAGGGCTAATTTATAATCGATCCTTCTTTTGTAAAATTAGCCCTCAAAGGTTATTAAATGATTTGATAAACAAGGTTGATAAACATGGAAAATAAAGAAATAAGTAATAAAAATAACGATTCCTTTTCTTTTAAGTTAAAGAAATATATTAGAAACCTATTTAATTTTTCACAGTATAGTTTTAAAACCATTATATACATTATCTTATTTATAGGATTAGTAGTTATTTCACTAGGGTTGCTCTGGTATATTTATTTAGGCGGTGGCGAAACATTTTTACTAACTTTAGTAGTAAAATGGTTCATTAATCCAATTTACCTTTGGGGTATTTTTGGTATTCTGTTGTTTATATTAATAATGGGGATACAAGGACTTTTAGTTCCAATCCCCTCCGAAATAGTTCTTCTTGCAGCTGGAATGATTTGGGGATTAGTTGGAGGTGGAATTATGGGCGTTATTGGTTCAATGGCCGCAGCTCTATTGTGTTATTATATAAGTAGAAAAGGTGGTCGCCCACTCGCTGAGAAGTTTGTAGGAAAAAGTGCAATATCTTTAGCCGATGATTTTATCCATAAATATGGAATGTCAGCGATTATCATCGCAAGATTATTGCCTTTTATAGCTTTTGATCCAATTTCTTACACAGCTGGTCTTGTCGATTTAGATGTTAAGAAATATTCTTTAGGAACATTTATTGGTTCAATACCCAGAGCATTTTTTTATTCTTGGCTTGGTGCCTCTTTTACGGTTGGTATAACTTTTCCTGTAAGCCTTATTGATTTACCAACTGAACAAGTTGAAGCTTTATCTGTTAATTTCAACAATGTGCTATTAATCGTGTTAGGCGTTTTAATCATCATGTTTGTAGCATATTATCTTACAAGCAAGCATTATGAAAAGAAGAAATCGCAGAAAAATGATTAAGCTACTAACTCAGAATAAGTTTAATTAGGATTTAATAAAATATTTCTTTATTCCTATCATCATAAAGTTTTATTAGTGATTAAAACAAAAGTAGTTTTAAGTAAAATTAAAACGAAATCTTGAAAAAAAATGTTAGAAAAAAACAATATTCCTAAAATGTTAGCGAAAAACCTTAGCCAATTAGGTATATTTTTGCATATTCTAAGTTGTGCGTTTGGAATCATCTATTTCTCTTTTCCAGTTAATTCATTCATATTTGATATATTTGGAGTTATATTAATCGCGTCCTGGTTCCTCAATATAGTAATTCTTCTTATAGACGATTCCTATCTTAATAAATCTACCGTAATAGGAAAAAGGATTAATAGATTAACTTATTACAACATAATTTTATTCATAATCGGAGTTTTATTGATTTTGTGGGGCGTAATTCTTACGGCATTCATTTTAAATGGATATATTTTCGTTATAGCCTTTCTCATGATTATCATTGGATTTTTTGGAATCGAAATGGTTAGTTTGCAGCTTGCTCTTACTACATTTTTAAACATTGACAATAGAGGTGTATGGAAATTTGAATAAACTATTCTTACTGAAATCTCTAAAATTTTTACTTGTAATTCTAAGTTTTTTAACCTTTATCATTGGAATTTACTTTACAATCGTATTATTTATTCCTCTTCAAGATGGGATTTCGAGTTCTTTGTCATATTTTATAGCTCAAATTTCTGGTTTTCTAATGTTTTTATATCTTACTACAACGATACTTTTAGTAAAACTAATCCCTAAAATCAAACGAAGAAGTCTAGTGAAAAAATGTATATTAGTTTTTGGATTAGTCTTAACCTTTCTTAACGCCTTACCATTAATAGCTACGCCTATTTCAATCCAAACCGCGGAAAATGAATTCAATGTTGCATATGGCGAAAATTGGAGAGCACAAATACCTTCAACTGTAGATTCTTTTTTTTTACCTACTCAATTTAACCTTTACAATTACTTTTTAGGGTTTTCACATAGAGATTGCAATGTAGAAACTGATGTAAAATATTACGACAACGACGGATTCCAGCTCTATTTTGATGTATATTATCCGAAATCTACAACGACACAATTGCCTGGAAATAACAGCGTAATTATTAAGATTCACGGAGGAAGTTGGCAATTTGGAGATAAAAGCTTAGGAAACGTATTAGTACTAAATAAGTATCTTGCTGCTCAAGGGTATGTAGTGTTCGATATTCAATACGGTCTGTTAGACGCTGGAGGTTCTTCTTTTATTCCTACTCCAGATCACGTTAGAGGGAATTTAACTCTACACGATATGGTTTACCAAATAGGAAACTTTACCAAACAGTTAGAAACAACATTTGCAAGCACTTATAACGCGAATTTAGACTCCGTTTTTATCATGGGCGGCTCTGCTGGTGCTCATTTGACAGGTGTTATAGGGTTAGGATATAACGACCCTTATTTTGCTGGAAACTTTAGTAACGCTTTAAATATAAAAGGGATTATCCCAATTTACCCTCCAAATTTCGCTGATCCTTATTTTACTCGCGAACCTTTATCAAGGTTAATCCCTGGCGATCCAATATCAAACCCTTTAGCGTTCGAAAAATTCACTCCCAGTAATTTAGCAGATGCGACCGATCCACCCGCTATAATTTTCCAGGGTTTAAGAGATGATTTAGTCCCTTTAATAAACGCTGAAACGATAAAAAGCGCGTTAAATACCAATGGTGTTAACTGCATGCTCTTGACCTTTCCATTTGCAGCACATGCTAGCGATCTCATCGTAGGTAATACTTTTTCGCAAGTTTGGGTTTACTATCTGGAAAGATTTCTTTACTTAGAACAATAGTTTTCTCATTTTTTTTTTTTCGAGATTAAAGAAGCTAAGTATGTTATTGTGATATTATTTCTGTTTTTAATTTTTGAAATTTGAATGGTTGGTATGAATAACGATGAAAAACTAGGTATTAAGAAAAGCGAGAATTTTACGGATAATCAACCATCCTTATCAAAACTATACAAAGAACTTAATCATGCGATCAATTCTAATAATATCCAATCTATTTGGGAACTTTCTAAAACGATAACAAGATACCACTTTAGAAAGATCGATATCTAAATAGATGGATAGTAAAAAATTAGTCTTAGAGCTTAAATTGGGATCACTTAAGAATTATATTGCAAAATTATTTAAAGTTACACACTACTATAATAATAATTAAATTGATTGTGAATTTAATCGATAAGAAGGTGTTCTAAATGTTTTTATACGGGGATTATAACGATATTTTAGAAGATAGTTTAGTTCAAAAATTAAATTGGTTAAAAGAGGAATTTTACTTTTTATTTAAGTTTAGACAGCATAAATATAATCAAAAAGACAAAGAACTTGCTCATCAGATGATAAAAAACTTTATTGAGAGCGTAAATCCTTCTGATGATAAAAGAATGGCCGAGTTATTGCTAGAAACCGTAGAAGCTATTAAGAAAAAATATATTGGTCTATTCTAAGTTAGAATATTTTTTTCAAATTTTCATATTATTTTTGGCAATAGAATTTATATTGAATTTGTCTATTTAATTATATAAATTAACAATTTTCTGCATTATAAATCGATTTGATATATTATTATAGTTTAACTACTCACTAAAATGGAACGATTAATTATAGTTCATTGGAATAAAAGCACCGGACCAATACCAATAATACAATACCCTCCTGAAGGAGCGTATCCTTCGAAGGACATCTTTCTGAAGATTTGGGCTCAACACGATTTAAATAAGGAGGACGCGCTAATTGAACTTAAAGAAAACGATGGTAATATTATTTCTGTTATTCAAGAGTATGAAGGGGAAATTTATTTTTTGTGTTTATTTTTCAAGTCTAAAAATAAAGTTAGCGAGATAATTACATCAGACATATTAGCAGTTATTACTAAAAACTTATTAGAACTTATAAACACGAATAAAATTACGAGAACCATCTCTGAAGCATTTAATACGATAAAGAATTACAGTAAAAAAAATGAAGGAGAAGATTTAATTAATTTTTTTCAAGAAAAGATAAAATATACCATATTACAAATTCTGCGAAATGGCGTAATTTCTAAAGTAGATTTAGCCGAAACACTCCGGCAAGATTACGGTTTTTCGACCGTCAATATTGATTTATTGTTGATATCTTTCATCCGAGAAAAATTAATTTTAAAAAAAAATGTTTCCGGAAGTAAAGAATGCTATTTTTTAATTAAAGATTTATCCTATACCAGAGTACCTCCTAAAAGATTACCAGATGAGGGAACAGAGGAGAAGCTCTTGAAAAAATTCAAAAAAGAATTTGTTAAATTATTTTCTAATTATAATTGCAGTCAAGAAATTGAAAATAAGGAAATTATTAATTTTCTAATTGACAGGGACGTGTTTAACTTAATAAAAGCTCTAAGAAAGAATGAGTTAACTGTAAATGAAAGCATTAACATTTTAAGTAATAAAGAAGAACTATTTGAAGAATTATTGGAAAAAAAATTAATATTCGAAGCAAAAGGGAATGTGTACCTCTTTAGCGATATTAGATTTATTAAATTTACTCCCTACTACATTATTCAGTTATTAGTAGAAAGGTATCAGAAGGATGAAATTTCTTTCGATCAATACCTATTTCATTTAAAGTTGTTAATTAACCCGCTTAACAGCCAACCGTCAATTTTAGACTATAATGTAATTTAATTGTATTAATCTTAATTCTATGTTATCCTAAAATGTAGTACAAAGTTAAGTTCCAAAAACCTTTATAATATATTAAAATCAAATTTTGATCAGCATTAACTTTTCATAAAAAACAAATTTAGGAGATATTTTTGGCATTAGAACTTGTAGATTACTTACAAGGGAGTTTCAGTTTAATCTTTGTTATAATCTCGTTAATAATTGGTTTTTCAATACTATCTAAATATTTTCAATATAAATCGAGGCTTTACATTCTTGTAGGTCTTTCCTGGATTGGAATTGCAACGCCGTGGTTTCCTGATTCACTTAGTTTTATTATGAACCTAATTTTTCACGAATCTCTTGCAATTGAGTGGTATTTTATTATCGGAAATGTTACTATGCCGGTTGCCCTTTTAGTTTGGCTAATCGCCTACACAGATATGATTAATAAAAAAAAGCAAAAATTAACTGTAATTTTAACTGTCTTTTTTGGCATAATTTTTGAAATCATCTTCTTTTATCTATTAATTACGGATATTGATCAAATAGGAATAATCAGTCAGTCAAGGCCTTTTACCGTGGAATTCGGAGTATTTATTAGCATCACTTTATTAATCGTAATTCTAATTATGTTTGTAACTGGAATTAAATTTGCTCACAAATCAGTGAAGTCGGAAGATCGGGATGTGGTATTAAAAGGAAAACTGCTTCGCGCGGCCTTTATCACTTTCACGCTTGCTGCTGTTTTAGATTCATTACTTGGTACGATTTTTGAAGTTTCTACTGACCCCGTGTTAGCAATTATGGTAGTTATAACTCGATTATTATTAATAATCAGTGCGCTCGAATTTTATGGAGGGTTTATCCTTCCAAGCTGGATGCACGCTATATTCACTAAAAAATAAATCTTTTTTTTTATTATATCCTTATATTTCTAATTGCAATAATTTTTTTACTATCAATGATGATTCTCTTTTAAGTAGTGAAATAATCCGGATAAATTTTGAGATAATTAATAAGATGGACGATTACACAGATTTAGATTGGAATTGGGAATTTTACGAAGAACTCGTTGATGATGTGGACGAAAATAAAAATATCATTCAATGCATTTCGTGTGGAAAGTGCGTAGGTGATTGTCCTGCTGCGAAAGTATCTAACTTTAATAGTAGAAAAATTATTAAGAAAGTTCTTCGCGGCGATAAAAGCGTTTTGAAAGATTCTGATATTTGGTATTGCTATTTATGCGAAAGATGTAAACGAGTTTGTCCTAAAGAAAATATAAACATCCCCTTACTTATAATCAACCTTAGGAACGAATCTTTTAGAAAAGGTTTTGGACCAAAATATAGCGATTTGAGAAAATACGTCGAGATGTCGGAGAGATTTTTAACCCAAGGTACTGTAGTAGAAGACCCATTGGGAGGTAAATTACCACAGGAGCGGGTTGATGAAATCTACGAGATTTGTAACTTTGCACGAATAAAATATGTGTTTAAAGCAAGTAAAACCGACCAAAGCAAAAAAAACAAGAAAACTAAGAAGAAATCGAAATAGAAATTAAAAAAAAGATTAATTGAATAGGATAAAATGCATTTTAATAATTTAGCTTTAGATTTACAAGAAATTAAAAAGAAATACCCTGAAAATCCTTTAGAATTTTTTAAAGGTAAGAAGTTATGCCTATTTAAAGCTTGTTTAGAAAAGTATTTTCCAGGCGTAAGATGGGGCTTTCAAGATCTCTTAGAAGAACTACAATTAGATGTATCTATATGTCACGATCAATCTTGCTGCAGTGGAACGTTTTTTCAGAGGAATCTAATAACAAGAGCCCAATTTTCCGCAATTAACGAGAGGAATCTTAGTGAAATGAATCGGCAAGCAGATATCGTGTTAGTTAGTTGCAACGGATGCTACAATTCCCTGCTTAGAGGGCGAGACTTTTTAAAAAATACAGAAGTGAGAAATAAAACCCAGAATATCCTGAATTCAGTCAAGAAAAAAGCTGATAGGGAAAAATATCCTGGAATGTACGACATTTTAGAAAATCCAAAACTGAAAATAGTTCACGATTTAGATTTTTTATACTTAATTCGAGACGACCTTGTCAACGCTCTAAAGTTCGACTTAAAAGGCTTAAAAGTGGCCGTTCATTACGGTTGTCATTACTTAAATTTATCGAGAGATAAAAATAACGTAGAAGATTTTTTAGAGAGTAAAACTAAATTAGAGGCGCTCATTGAGCTTTTTGGGGGCGTTCCCGTCGATTACAAAGAAAGAGAGAGTTGTTGCGGATGGGGGGCCAGTCAATTATTAATAAACCCTCACGAAGCTCTTGAAATCACTTATAACAAGCTAAAAAGCGCGGAAAACGTTAAAGCAGACTTTGTTCTAATGCCCTGCCCAACGTGTCTTTATACGTTAAGTAAACCAGAATATAGAGATAATATCGAAAAATGGTTTGGCGAAAAGCTAGAAATACCAACTATTCATCTTAACGAATTAGTCGCAATTTTACGAGGTTGCGAAGAAGATCGCTGTATTACCTTGCGAAGAAAAACCCCTCGTCTTAAGGAGATATTTGGAATTATAACAGAACAATAATTTCCTTCAAACTATTCTTATTTATTAAAAAGAAAATTCACATTTTTTCAATAGCTTGCCTTGGACAAGAATCGATACATAATAAACACCCTATACATTTTTCAAACGACAATTCTAAGCGTTCATCCACGTTAAAATGCAGAGCGTCGGTTGGGCAAAGAGATATGCAAGCACCACAATCAATACACTTATCGTCGTCAACGATGACCCTTCCCTTTTTATTTACAACTACTTCGTTTCTTTGTAAAGCGTCAGTAATGATTTTCATTTTATTTTCAGGAACATCTAACAAGAAGTTCACGCCACTCGTTCCCGTAGAAAACTTTAGAATGTTAAACGTAATATCGTATTTTAAAATCTCGTTTATGATTTTCGAATAGTCGTCAATGTCTCTTATAGCTCCGAACGGTAAGGTGCAATTAATTACAGTCGCATTACATCAACTCCTCCGAAGTAATTATTCCAATTACTTTCTTACGTTCGTCAACAACCGGTAATGCTGAAATATTGTTGTTTTTCATTCGTCTGGTAGCAAGTCCAATTGGTTCGTTGTCCGTAGTAGTAATTACCTTTTTTGTAATAATGTCGTTTATTTCTCTTTTAT
>JABCSY010000100.1 GCA_018238625.1 Promethearchaeota archaeon | reverse complement strand
ATAATTAGCAAAAATGTAAAATGAAATATAATTTTGAATTCGAACATGTTCATTAATGGTAATTCTGCTGTTAATATTCATAATAAAAACTTTAAAATAAGATTACAAAACTAATTAACTTATGAAAGTTGTCATATTGGGAAATAATGTAGCCGGTACTTTTTCTGCTCAAAACATTAGATTTCTCAACAATGAAGTAGAAATTGAGATTTTTACTCAAGAAACTTATCCTTATTATTCGAGGGTACATCTTCCAGAATTAATTCCTGGGAAAATTAAAGCCGAAGATTTAATTGTTTTCGACGAAGAATGGTACGAAAACAAAGATTTGAACTTATATTTGCATAAGAAAGCAGTAAACATCGATCTAAAGAATAAAACTGTCCTTTTTGAGAAGGATGGCGAACCAGTACTGTATGATAAGCTGATCCTTGCTTTAGGAAGCACGCCAAATATTCCACCTATTAAAAATGCAAGAGAAATGAAGGATGGTAATAAAGGAGTTTTCACTTTACGGACTATAGACGATGCATTAAAGATCAGAGATTACATTGAAAAATTTGCAGTAAAGAAAGCTATTGTAATTGGAGGGGGTCTTTTAGGTTTAGAATTAGCAAGTCAGATCAGCGATTGTAATTTAGATACGACCGTTGTCGAATTTTTTCCCCGACTGTTACCGAGACAACTAGATGAAGAATGCGGTACGATGCTAAAAGATGAGATTGAAAGTAGAGGAATTAAAGTGATATTAAACGCTGCAACTGAAGAAATTCTAGGGGATGAAATGGTGAATGGCATAAAATTAAAAGATGGGAGAAAGTTCGATTCTGATATAGTGTTAATTCAAGCGGGGATCCGACCTGTTATAGATTTGGCAAAACGCGCTAATATTAAAACGGATCGGGGGATAATTATTAACGAATTTTTAGAAACAAGCGAAAAAGATATTTACGCAGTTGGAGATTGCGTCCAATATAAAGACCAAGTTTGGGGAATAATACCCGCTTGTATGGAGCAATCCAAAATTGTAGCCGCTTCAGTTCTCGAATTGAAAAAAGTTGAATACGAAGGAACTACGCCTAAAAACACTCTTAAAATCGTAGGGTTGGAACTAACTTCGATTGGTAATATTGACCCGATAAAAGAAGAAGGGGCGGGGTGGGAAATCTTAAAAAAATCTGATAAGAAAGATTGTTGCTATCAAAAAATTGTGCTGAAAGATAATAAACTCAAAGGAGCAATTTTGTTCGGCGATAATAAAGCAATTTCTTACGTTTACAAAAAGATGGAACAAGATGTGGATAAGGAAGAGCTCAGAAAGTTGCTTGAATTATATATTTACGAGTGCTCTAACTGCGGCGCAGAATACGACGAATCTAAAATGGATGTTCTTTTTAAAAATTTACAAAAAGATTGGAGATGCCCAAATTGTAAAAACCCTAAAGAAGGGTTTAAAAAGAAATAAACCGCTTAGGGTGAGAAAATGGCAATTTATCGATGTAGAAAATGCAATTTTTTATATATAGACGACGAACAAAAAGTATGCTTCGAAGAATTAGACGACGATTACAGTTGTCCTCGTTGTAGTTGTTCAAAAAAAATGTTTACCAAAAAAGAGCTTCCAAAATAAATTTGAATACAAGCTGCTTTTATTAAAATATATAAGTAAAAAAATCAAAATAAGATACATAAAAATATAAATAAAATCTCTGAGTTTTGAAAATGAGTTTTGATATAGTTATTAAGAATGGAAGAATTATTAATGGGGCTGGAAATCCCTGGTTTTATGGAGAAATTGGGATTAAGGATGGAAAAATTGCAAAAATAAGACGAAAAATTAACGAAGATGCTAAAAAAGTAATCGACGCTAGCGGAATGATCGTCTGTCCTGGATTTATAGATATCCACTCTCACACGGATTATATCTTACCCGTTAGTAGGAGTCAAGAGTCCACTTTATGTCAAGGAGTTACTACTGCTGTTGTGGGCATGTGTGGATCCGGAATGGCTCCCATTCCAGAAGGAAAGGAAGACGAATTTAAAAAGAAGATGAGCGTCCTGGATCCTGTTCTTGAACAATTTGAATACCCGTATCATACATTTAAAGAATATCTGGATTACAACGAGCGGAAAAGAAATCCCGCCAATTTAATCTTTCTTGTAGGATATGAAAACATACGATGGGCGGGCGGTCAAGGAGGCGAAGATCGTTCCGCTACACCTGAAGAGCTTGGAAATATGAAAGGTTATTTAAGAGAAGCAATGGAAGCGGGAGCATTCGGTATGAGTACTGGATTAATATATGCCCCTCAAATGTTTGCTACAACGAAAGAAATCATCGAATTAGCTAAGGTCGTTGCTGAATATAACGGATTGTATTTTTCTCACATTCGTGGCGAAGGGGAGACTGTTGTAAAAGCCGTAAAGGAAGTAATTGAGATAGTTGAGAAATCAGGTTGTGCTGGAGGCCAAATAGCACATCATAAAGTCACTGGTGAAAAATTTTGGGGTAAGAGCAAAGATACTATTCGTCTAATTGAAGAAGCAAATGAACGAGGACTAAGTATTACTTGCGATCAATACCCTTATAACCGTGGGATGTCTGACCTTGCAACAGCGCTCCCTCCTTGGGCTCGTAAAGGAAGTAATGATGACATATTAGAACGCATAAAAGACCCTGAGATCCAAGAAAGAATAAAAAAAGATGTTGAAAAAGGGATTGAGGGATGGGAAAACTGGATTCGCGACGAAGGCATGAAAAACTTGTATATCGCAACAGTTAATTCTAGTAAATGGAAAGATGTCGTCGGTAAAAATTTAACAGAAATCACTCAGATAAAAGGGAAATCTGATGATTGGGAAACTTATTTTCAACTATTAATCGATAACGAGTTAGGTGTAATGATTACGATTGAAAGCATGGGCGAAGAAGATATTCGTAGAATTATGACTAGCCGCTATCAAATGGTAGGCACAGACGGTTTTGGACTCCCCGCCTCCTTTAGATCGGGAGCATACCACCCCCGATGTTTTGGGACGTACCCCCGAGTTCTTGGTAAGTATGTGAGAGAAGAAAAAATCATGACTTTAGAACAAGCCATTCGTAAAATGACGTCCTTTCCAGCTCAACGACTCAGACTTCAAGACAGAGGACTTGTTTTAGAAGGGAATTGGGCTGATATAGTTATCTTTAATCCCGACAAAATTATTGATAAAGGAACTTATGAACAACCCTACCAACTTCCTGAAGGAATCCCACATGTTATTGTCAATGGTGTGGTCGTTGTCCAAAACGGAAAAAAGAATAAAAAATCACCGGGGATAGTGATACGACATCCCACTTAAAATCTTTGGAAAAAATAATTGATTAAAATTTTTTCTCTTTCTTCCATAAAAATTGTTTATACTTAATCAACATCAATCTTAATACTCAAAAGCTCGGATTTAATTAGATTAATTTATAAAATATTAAATTAATATTTTTAATATATATTCAATTAACACATCCATAGATTATTAAAAATCAAAATAAAATAATGGTGTTTAAGATCGCAAAATATGAGTGTTCAGCGTGTGGTTGGGTTTACGACGAAGAAAAAGAAGGAACAAAGTTTGAAGATTTACCCGATGATTATGTTTGCCCCGTCTGCGGAGTAGACAAATCTTTCTTCTCGAAAATATCCGATTAGTTCATTTTAATAAATAATTTTTTTTTCTTTTCTATTTTTCTCGAGCAATTTGCTCTTTTTAGGTCCAAATCCCCTAATGAATTTATAAGATAAAGAAATTAAATTTATTAAAAACAAAAAGAAAAATAACTTAAATAACGATATGAAATAAAATTAGAGGTAAAAGAAATGGATTTTAATTTAACAGAAGCACAAAAAGCTTTACAAAAAAAAGCCAGAGAATTTGCAATAAGAGAAGTTTTACCAGTGGCTAGAAAATATGATGAATCTGAAGAATTTCCGATACCTGTCCTTAAAAGGGCATGGGAGGAAGGACTATTAAATTTAGGAATTCCAGAAAAATACGGTGGTCCAGGCTATGGAATATTAGATTCATGTATTATCGTAGAAGAGATTTCTTCTGCCTGTCCTGGTATGGCAACTTCTATTTTTGATAATAACCTTGGTTCAGAACCAATTGTGATTGGTGGGAATGAAGAACAGAAACAAAGGATCTTAGGAGAACTAATTAATGAGTTTAAATTGATCGCGTTTGCTACATCAGAACCAACAATGGGCTCTGATGTTGCGGGGATGAAGTGTAAAGCCGAAAAAGATGGAGATGAATACATTCTTAACGGGGCCAAATTTTGGGTTACAAACGGAGGATTTGCTGATTATGTTACTGTATTTGCTACTGTAGATCCAGAAAAAAAGCATAAAGGGATCGCAGCATTTATTGTGGATACTAAAACAGATGGTGTAAAATTAGGAAAGCACATACCAAAACTTGGTCAAAGAGCTTCAAATACAGTAGCTGTTGCATTAAAGAACGTAAGAATTCCAAAAGAAAATGTATTAGCAAAACCAGGCAGGGGATTTGTTTTAGCAATGCAGACTTTTGCTCATACACGACCAGCAATTGGAGCGTTTGCGACTGGTTGTGCTCGATCTGCCATGGAGTATGCCATAGATTATGCAAATAAAAGGGAAGCTTTTGGAAGACCAATTGGTAACTATCAAGTAATTCAAGAAAAAATAGCAAACATGTTTAAAGATATTGAAGCAGCAAGGTTATTAACACATAGAGCAGCATGGGAGGCTGACCAAGGAATTGACAATAATATGAGTTCTGCTGTTGCAAAAGCTTTTGCTTCTGATGTTGCAATGAATGTTACAACTGAAGCAATTCAAATTTATGGTGGTTACGGATATTTGAGAACACG
The DNA here is from genome assembly GCA_018238625.1 of Promethearchaeota archaeon. Taxonomy (GTDB): domain Archaea; phylum Asgardarchaeota; class Lokiarchaeia; order Sigyniarchaeales; family SOKP01; genus SOKP01. The sequence goes on along the minus strand of JABCSY010000100.1, from coordinate 9,721 downwards.
ACCCGTTGAAAAACTATTTAGAGACGCAAAACTCTACCAAATTTATGAGGGTACGAGTGAAATTCAGAGAATTGTTATTTCCCGTTTTGCAATGAAACGTTATGAACATGCTATGCCAAATGTATTCAAACAAGATAGATAATGGTTATTTTACTCTTTTTTTTTTCTTTTAAATTAAAAACATTGAAATATCCCAGAATATTCTCGGTAGTATCATTTTTTAGGATTCTTAAGTTAAATTAGGTTAATAATATGTCCGGTAACGACATTGAAATTGCTAAACATTTAGAACATAGTAGCTCGGAAATAGTACCTTTGAAGGAAAAATTATCCTATAGTTTTGCTCAAATGCCTGGTACCTTCTACGGAGGAATGATGGGCGTGATCCAATCTTTCTATTTCGCATGGATGGGATTATTAAACATATGGATTTTTATTGCACAAATTATATATGCGGTTTGGAATGTTGTAAACGATCCGATCTTTGGTAATGCAATAGGAAATACACGATATTATAACAAAAAAAGAGGAGAAGTTCAAAGATATATCCCATATATTAAATTTGGTGCACCGTTTTTTAGTTTAAGTTTTGCGTTGGTATTTTTTCCGCCAATTGCATGGAGAGGACAGACTTCAAATCTTACGATTCAAATTTGGCTCTTTGTATGGTATCTTGTAAGTCAAATTGCGTACGATACTTTATTTACGCTTGTTTTATGCGCTCACGTAGCTTTACTCCCCCAGATGACGCTAAATCAACGAGAAAGAGAAAAAATTCAGCTAATGAGCACTGCTTTTATGTTACCCGCAATTATAATTGGTTTCATTGTTCCCGTTATGTACTTAGCAAATCCAACAACTGCAACCATTGCCCAATTTCAATTACTTGTTGTAATTATCGCTATTTTTGGTGTATTTCCATATCTATTATTATCAAAATATGTTCATGAGCATAGTGAATATATCCCCGAAGAAAAAACTCCTCTATTAAAATCGATAAAACTTGCCTTCAAAAACCCTTCCTTCAGAGTATACGTAATATATGACGGAGTTTCAGTATTACTATTGAATTTGGTAATGGTAAGCCTACCCTTCTACTTAACCTGGGTCCTAGCACCAATGGAAGGTTTTAATATGCTTCTTTTCTGGATTGGACCAATAATTTGCTTAATTATTTCAATTCCAATTATTCTGAGAATTGCAGCAAAAATATCAACAAAAGCGTCGATTACATATTACCTTGGGGCTTTAATTATAGGTCTTTTCTTTAGTTTTTTTGCTGGACTTTCAGGCAACTGGGTCCTTGTTTCAATTGGATTTTCAATATTCATGTTAGGCTTTGCGGGAGATTTTATTCAACACAATCCAATGCGAGCTGACACGATTGATTACGACTACTGGAAAATCTCAGGAGAAAGGAGGGAGGGGCTTTATGCGGGCGTAGGACCATTACTAAGCAAACCTATGATTAGCGTTGCTTTAGCGGTTCCAACGGCATTAATGACTGCTTTTGGTTTGATATATGTGGATGCGGTAGGTGGTTTAGCAGCAACTCAAGGTATATCTTCAGCTTCTTTAGGCGTTAACCTTAGTATGACTCTCATACCGGGAATTGCATGTCTAATCGGCTTAATAGTATGGGTAAAATTTTATCCTTTAACTGGAGAGGTTGTAGAAGAGATGAAAAAAGAAGTCCGCATTATGCACGAACGTAAAAGAAAGGATTACGAAGAGAGTCGTCGCGCATAGATTTGCAAGATAAAAATAAATACTTGAATTGAGCATCATTGAGTGCTTTTATAATAATCTCTTAAAAGAATTAAGAATTAAAGTTGCTTTAAAAATTCCTGTGTTGCTTCTAAAAAAGTATCACAAATTTTAGTTGGTTTTATTCCAAGTAATTTTAATTCATCTATATGTTTATCACCATGTCCAGTAGTAAGAAAAACTGTTCTACAACCTCCATTTATCCCAAATTGTATGTCTGAAGGATGATCACCAATCATCCACGATTGTTCGATATCAATGTTCCATCCATCAACAATTTCTCTAATATATTTTATCTTTGGTTTCTTACACTCGCAATTGTCTTCTTTTATGTGTGGACAGTAAAAAGTTCTTTCTATCCTTATCTTATTCTCTTTTAATATCTCAATCAAGTGATCATTGAATTTATGGAATTCTCGATCGGTATAATATCCTCTTCCAATACCAGATTGATTTGTGACGATAAAAAGAAGGAAATTCTTTTGTAAAATTTTTAAGCCTTCAATGACTCCAGGCAAAAGCTCAAAATCTTCTATTTTGTAAGCGTAATCTTTATCCTCTATTAACGTTCCATCTCGATCTAGTATAATTGCTTTAATCTTTCCCATATTAAGTAAGATTACATTTCAACCAATATAACTTTGATCTATACATTATATAGAGATTTAAAAGTATGAAAAATTTCAGATATTAGAAGAAAACGAATATCAATACTGCCAAATAAGCAACTCCTAAAATTATATGATATAAGGCGAAAATACCGCCAGTTTTTAGCAATCTTTTATAGTTCATTTCGTCTACACAATACTTCGCTGATAATTCAAGGGTCATCATATCCGCAGCTGAGCCTTGAGGTAATATATTTCCTCCCAAGTTTATTCCTAAGATGAATGCGACTAATATAGGTGTTGCTGAAAATCCAGCATCCATTAATACTTGTAAAATGGGAAGAAACAGAATTGTTACTGGAAGATTATCAAGAAGTCCAGATAGAATTGAAGTTATCACTAGAATAAATATGCATAATAAAAATAGATTAACGGGAGCAACGTATATTACAAAATCTTCAAGGAATTGGATAATTCCAACTTTTTCAAAACAAAACACCAAAACAAATAAACTAATAAAAAAGAATACTAACTTGTAATCAACTTTAGTGAAATAATACGAGAGATCTGGTTTACTTTTTCCAGATTTCCTCCTTCTTGGATTTATAAAAACAAAGATTAGCGTCCCTAACAATCCCACAAATAAAATGTTAGGAATAACGATTAATAGAGCAAACAGAACGCCAAGTGCGATCATATTACTATTAAATACTTTTTTATCAATGGGGTCCTCTAAAATTATTAATTCATGTTCTTCTAGGTGCTTAATTTCCAATGATTCCTCATTTTCTTCGCAATGTGGGATCCAAATATCAGTAAGATTTTTTTTAACTATAAAATAATCTAACAAGAAAAGCGTTGATAAAGTCCCTATGATGAAATAGATGCCAAGATTAAAGAAAAACCATTGTGGTGTGAGCGAAAATTGAATTGCAATTAATATATTCTCCGCAGAACCAAAAGGAGTTAAAGTAGAAGCAAGGTTAATACAAATCGTCATACCTAAAAGGATTGGAGTAGGGTTTATTTTCATTTTTTCACTCGTCTTAATAATCATCGGAATAAATATAATTACCACAGAAATGTCTTCAATAAAAGCTGCGCTTAAAGTTGATATAAGACAAATAATCCAAAAGAACTCCCTAGTATTCGTACCAAATTTCTTCGTAATTCTTCTGGCTATTTCTTGAAATATGAGATTTTCTTCTAGTATAGCCACAATCGTAAACATTGAAATTAAGAAAAAAACAACCTCCCAATTAACTGACAGAAAAAATTCCTCCATAGATACAACTTCAAGAGAAAAAAAATATGTAGCAGTGGCCGCAGCTAACATTGCTCCCATACTGTAAGTCAAAAAATCTACGTTTTCTCTGAAAAGAGCAACTATAACTACAATAAAGCAACTAATTACAAAAATTTGTAAAAAGATCAACATAATAGTGGCAAATTCCTTCTATTTTATAATTTAATAAATGCACATTAGAAAATCAATAATAATCTAAAATATTTGACATTATCATAGAGAATAAAAAAAAGAAAAAAGTATTAAAATTAACTTAGATAAAATTTAACTCTTCCATAAACCGTGTAAATTACAATATTCTCGTGCGCCTACAACTTCAGTATCCGCTACAACAAACGTAGCTTTAGGTTCGTCTCCAGGTTTTAAAAACTTGCGCTTATAACAATTGTCTTTGCAGATTAACTCAATCCACATAATATAATGCTCTTCTGTCATAGGGTGTGGAGTTCCCATTGATACGCCAACATCTACTGTAACTTTGTTCCCTTCAATCGTAATTTTAGGAACGTGTTTCTCTCCTTTCCAATCAGCGGTCTTTTCTCCCATTAAGACCATGGGTTTTCCACAACAGATGGTTTCAGGTACGCCTGGTTTAAGGATTTCGATTACCTTTCCACATATTTCACATTTGTATATCTCTTTTTGTTTCATATCGCTTTCACTATCGTTATTTTAGTTAATAGTTGTTTCCAATAATTGATAGTTTAATATTTAATTATTTTGCTTAAGTTTTATAATACATATTTTGGAATTTAGAAAACTTCGCATTTCTTTTTGAAATAAGACCTTGGATGTGAACAACTTGGACAAACAAAATTCTCTGGAAGCTCGTCTAATTCTACTTCGTAGCCGCATTCAAGACAGACCCACACTACTTTCTCTCCTCGTTTAAAGAACGCATCATCTCCAATTAATTTCAACAGCTTACCGTAGCGTTCTGCATGATGTTGTTCTGCACGAGCGATAGCACGAGTTCTTTCTGCAATATGAGGATACCCCTCTTTTTCAGCGGTATCTGCTAAATCCGGATATAGTTTTGTAAACTCCATTGTTTCACCATTAACTGCGGATTTTAAATTTTCTATAGTTTTTCCATAAGTTGTAGGGTACATCTCATTTACGAGGAAATCATCAAATTTTTCTTCCTTTTTGAATTCTTGGAGCATTTTATAAAAGTTTAGACCGTGTTCACGCTCTTGATCAGCAGTTTCTTGAAATATTCGCGATATTAATACATATCCTTCCTTTTTGGCTATCGATGCGAAGAAGGTATATCTATTTCTAGCTTGAGATTCGCCAACATAAGCAGCAAATAATTTTTTAGGTGTTTCTTTCATATTATCATCTTTTTTAAAATTTATAGGGATTTGAATATATATTTATTACCAGAACTTTAAAATTTTATACTTATAATTTAAAGAAAATATATCGTGTTGTCTAACTATTTTTAGATTAAGAATTAATTTTCAACGACATTAGCATGTCAGAAGAAATTTTCAACAAAAATCCTCGTTATAGATTATTTCTTGGGATATTCTAAAATAATAATTAAAAGTATTTTTATGTAATTTGTAAATTCTAGTATTCTTTTTTAGGTGGCAACACAGGGTAACCATTCCGGTGCCATATAATCATGCCACCTGTTAGGTTTCTAACATCTTTAAATCCCTCTCTGACCATTAATTGGGCTGCCATCATCGAGCGTGCCCCACTATGGCAAACTACAACAATTTCCTCATCCTTATATTTGTTTAAAGCATCAATATTATGCATCAATTCCCCTAACGGCATTAATTTAGTGTCTTTAATATGTCCACTATGATATTCATGAGGTGTCCGAACATCAATCATTAGTCCTGGCGATTCATCTGTATCAAGTGCTTCGAATAACTCGTCTGCCCTCATCTCAGATAGAGCAGGTGCATCTGGACTTCTCAATTGTTTCCTCGTTTTCTTCGCAATTTTTACCGGTGCTGAAACATCTTCGATGGTTATAGGTCCCTTTTCTAACGTCGCAACCAATTTTCCTTCTTCTTTACCTAAATATAACAAAGTAACGGCATCATTCAATTTTGCGTAAGCTTCTACACTCGCTTTAAACCCTGGATCGGTAGCATAAATTTTTAATTTTTTGTTTTCCGGTAGTGCTTCAAGAGATTTAATGAGCGCAGTTAAAGGCCCTGGACAGGATAAACCGCACGCATCTACTTCTATATAATCTTCCGTAATTGTAGTTTTTCTTTCAACTAGTTCTTCCATAATTTCTTCTGATGCTCCACACTCAGCGGCTATTTCTTCGGTTGTTGCTGCTGCTGTTTTAAATAATTTGTATCCACCTGATAAATTCTTAACATGATATCCTTTTTGAATTAATAATCTTGTTGAAAGGTAGCCTCTAAACCCCACTTCGCAGAGAATGTAAATATCTTTATCTTTAGGAACTTCATCCAGCCTACTTCTTAATTCTAAGTCGCTTATATTCACAGCTCCTTCAATAGTTCCGATTTGATATTCTTCGGGTGTTCTCACATCAAGTATAAAACTATTATTGTTTTTTATTTTTTCAATGTCGTGCCAATGCCAAATAGGCATATCACCTTTAATTACATTAGCAGCCACAAATCCCGCCATGTTTACGGGATCTTTAGCAGAACCAAAAGGAGGTGCGTAAGTAAGTTCCAACTCTTCTAAGTCAAACACCGTTCCTTTGAATTTAATTACAGTAGCAATTACATCAATTCTTTTTTCTGTTCCTGGACCTCCAGCTGCTTGAACTCCGAGTATTTTTCCACTTGGAACTTCAAATAACAATTTAAGAGTTATTGGCACAGCTCCAGGGTAATAACCTGCGTGGTTATTAGGGTGTATGTAAATCTTTTCGTACTTAATATCAGTTTTCTTTAATTGCTTTTCAGTTAAACCTACTGTTGAAACAGTTAAATCAAACACTTTTACGACGGAGGCTCCCAAAATTCCTTGATACTTCGTATCACGACCAGCAATGACATCAGCAACTATTCTCCCTTGTTTATTTGCTGGACCCGCTAAAGGTATTCCAGTGGGTTCTTGTGTTATAAAATTTTTTACTTGGACTGCGTCACCTACAGCAAATATTGAAGGATCTGAGGTTTTCATTTGTTGATCAACAATAATATGCCCTCGCGGACCAATCTTTAAATCGGCCTGTTTAGCTAATTTGCTTTCTGGTTTGACCCCTATTGCTAAAATTATCATGTCAGTCTTAATATTTTTCCCACTTTTAGGAATAACGTAAAAACAATTGTCACTATCACATTTGAAAGAATCAACAGGGTCCTCTAATTGTAAACAGACACCATTTAGTAATAGTTCTTGATGTACGAATTGGGCTATTTCTTTATCTATAGGCGCCATAACTTGGTCAAGCATTTCCACGATTTTTACCTTAGCACCTCTATGCTTCAAATTTTCAGCCATTTCTAAACCGATAAAGCCGCCCCCGATGATGGTAGCGTGCTTAACATCATTCTTTTCAACAAATTGTTTGATCTTAACGGAATCTGGAATAGTTCTCAGGGTAAATACGGGAACATCACCGAGGCCCTCAAATGGAGGTATAATTGGGGTAGCTCCAGGAGAAAGTACTAGGTAATCATAGTCCAATTCGAAATCTTTATCGTTTTCAAGGTTTTTAACCGAAACAGTTTTCTTTTTCTTGTTGATTGAAATTGCTTCGTGATTAATTTTTATTTTAATCCTAAATCGATCCCAAAATTCTTCTGGCGTCATTAGTTCCAATTGAGATTGGTCCTTTATGACATGACCAATATAATACGGTAACCCACAGTTAGCAAATGAGACGTATTCTCCCTTTTCAAGCACTGTAATTTCTACGTCTTCCATTAACCTTCTAAGCCGAGCTGCCGTTGAAGCGCCCCCGGCAACTCCACCCACAATTATAACTTTTTCCATATCATCATCTTTTTATTTTTAGTTGTGTGATCGTGATGCACTATATCACTACTTTAAAAATAGAATTAATTGCACCATTTAAACCTCTTTATTATAAATTATGGATAATAAGAGTATTATGGTAAAATTTAGGATAAAAAAAAATTTATAATCGATAATCTAAAACTATTACGATATCAACGAATAGTTCGTAATTCTCGTCCTCATCGAAATCATGGATAACAATTTTTTCTACTTCATCGAGCTCTCCTTTGATTTCAATTAATTCTGATTCTTGTAATAGTTTTACATCTGAATGCTTCAGTTTTTTCCTCAATTCAACAGTACCCGGGACTGATTTTGAAGAAGTCACAACAATTACTCTTCCAGTATATTCTGTCAGTTTAAGTGCGAGCTCTAAAGATTCGTCTCCTGAGTCGACTATAATAATTCTTTTTTCTTTAAGCTCTTCTAAATCCGCGGGTACTTCTTTATAGACACCTTTCCCAATGAAGTCATCGATTCCGAGTATTATTCTAACATCTAATTGACAAGACGTAACGATCTCGATTTCTGGTTCGGTACCTAAACGATAATTATCTATTGCGGCTTTTAAAGCATCAGCAGCTAGATTAGAGCAATGCATTTTTATAGGAGGAAGTCCATCTAATTCGTCAGCAACATTTTGTCGCGTAATTTTATACGCTTCGTCAAGAGTCATACCTTTTGCCATCTCAGTAATCATGGATGATGTAGAAACAGCTGAACCGCAACCAAATGTTTTAAATTTAATATCTTCGATTATTTCTTCATCTTTTTCATTTTTGGCAATTTTGAGATAGATCCACATAAGGTCTCCGCAAACAGGGTTCCCAACTCGACCAATTCCGTCTGCATCCTCAATCTCACCTACATTCCTAGGATTTTTGAAGTGCTCTAATACTTTGTCTGAATATGTAGTAGATTTCATTTTATTATTTTACCTCATCATATTTTTTTAATAATTCTGGAGGCGTTAAAGGAGACAACTTTCTCAACCGTTTTACCTCGTTTGGTAAAACTTCTATAAGCTTATCAACATCGGGCTCGCGAGTAGTTCTACCTAAAGAAACTAGTAGACTACCGTGTGCTTCTTCGTGCAAAAGACCCATTGCAATTAACGTGTGAGATGCCTCTAATGTTTTTGAACTACAAGCTGAGCCTGTAGCAGCAGCAATATTGTGTTCCTTTAGCGTTAATATCAACGATTCCCCTTCGATATAATCAAATCGAAAATGTGCGTTGTGAGGAAGTCTTTTTTCGGGATGTCCGTTTAAATACGATTTAGGAATTGTTTCCAAGATATTCTTAATCAACTTATCTCTTAACTTTTTTAAATTTTCTGATTCTTTGGGCATTTCTTCCTTCATAATTTCTGCGGCTTTAGCAAACCCAACGATGCCGGATACATTTTCAGAACCTGACCTCATACCTCTTTCTTGACCGCCACCAATTATTATAGGGTTAACTCGTACCCCCCTTTTTAAGTATAACGCGCCAACCCCTCTTGGTCCGTAAATATCGTTTGATGATAATGTGATTAAATCTATCGGAACCTTTTGAACATCAATTGGAACTATGTTTTCACTAGCAACTGCGTCAGTATGAAATAATATCCCTTTTTCTCTTGCAATCCTACTAATTTCAGCGGTAGGTTGAAGGGAGCCAACTTCGTTACTAGCCGTTGATATTGAGATTAAAATCGTCTCATCTGTTATTAGCTTTTCAAGTTTATCTAATTTAATGATACCAAATCGATCTACAGAAACTCTACTTACTTTAAACCCCTGTCTTTCTAAATATTTCCCAAGGTTTAAGATAGATATATGTTCGATTTCAGAAATAATTATGTGGTTCCCTTTTTTCTTCTGTCTCATAGCAGCTCCTATTAAAGCCAAATTATTTGATTCGGTCGCTCCAGAAGTAAATAGGATGTCAGATGGATTAGGTGCATTCACAAACTCTGCAATTTTTTCTCGCGATGTCTCTAAAATATCCGTAGCAATATCTCCATCGCAATGAAGAGAAGCCGGATTTGCAAATTTTTCATTAAAGTACAGGAGCATCTCAT
>JABCSY010000195.1 GCA_018238625.1 Promethearchaeota archaeon | reverse complement strand
TCTTTAAAATATTCAAATTCTTCGAGGATATGATCGCCCATGCCTTTTTGGAATACAACCATTAAGGCACCTTCCGTTGGAGAGCCAATGACCGTCCAGTTTGGAATAACTCGACCAGAAATCTCAATCTCATTCTTTACCAAAGCAGAATTATTGTTTAAGAATCCCGAAATTAATAGTAATTTAAGCTGTGGAAAATCATCGATGTGTTTTACATAAACAGGATTTTTTAGATCGTCAACTAATATTATTTCGCCTTCAGGGCTATATCCACTTCCTGTTACCTTATAAGTTGATCCGTTTGTCCAAATGAGGGGAATACTCATTTGATTTTTCGTTAGTGTACCAGTTTTGTCGCTGCAAACTACACTAACTCGACCCAAACTATCTACTGAAGCTAGATTTCTAACAATAACGCCATGATGAGCCATTGCTAAAACTCCAGTTAGTAAAATAATTGTAACTAAAAGAGGGATGTTAATTGGAAGTAAATCCATTGCTGAGTTCAAGCTTTTTACGAATTCTATTTCATGAGGTGGAGCTAACCATTTGATTAGGATTATAAGAAGCCAAAATCCGACTACAATTAATCCCAACCATTTTCCGAAGTTATTCATCTTCTCTCTTATAGGTATTTCGCTCGTTCCAGCTTCTTCTAACCCTTGCGATATTTTTCCTATTTCAGTATCCTTTCCTGTTTTTACTGCGATTGCTGTAGCATTGCCAGTCGCGATAAAAGTTCCGTAAAAAGTCATATTTTTACGATCGGCAATTGAAATCTCTTCTTTTCCTAAAGCTACGCCTTCTTGAAGCTTTCTTACAGGTTCAGATTCTCCAGTAAGGCTCGATTCATTAACCTCTAAATTGGAAGATTGAACTAATCTTCCGTCTGCCGGAATCCTATCGCCTTGTTTTAATACTAATAAATCGCCAACTACTACATCTTTTGTTGGTATATCTATCTTTTGGCTATCTCTAATAACTGTGGACGTTGGTGCGGTCATTTCTCTTAAAGCCTTTAATTTCTTCGTAGCTCTATACTGTTGAATAATCGCAACTATGCAGTTAAGAGCTACAATCCCGAGAGTTAATAAAATAAAGCCCATATTACCTTCGCCACCAAAGAAAGAGGCCAAAAATAAGAATAGAGCGCCTATTAAGTAAATTACAATCAACCAATTGAACAATGGAGCAAGGTAAATTTTGATGAACCCTTTAGACGCTTTTGGTATTTCGTTTAAACCATAAAGCTCTAACCTTTTTTGCGCTTCGTCGTTCGTTAATCCATTATTCGGATTTGTCTGGAACTTTTTGTAGATTTGCTCTAACTCCAAATTAAAATAAACTTCTTCCATTAAGATTTCTCCCGCGACTTTAGATGAGATTTTATAATTAAATTAAAAAATGAAATTGTTATAATAAATAGACTATAGAAATAATTGTAAATAAACTTATTTTTACTCACTAGCCCATATATCAAAAAGTTTTAGAAGAGGGAAAAAAAATATGAGTGAAAGGTTATTAATTGTTATTCCCTCAGAATAGAATCTTTTTTCTTCTCGAAATATATTTAAAAATCTCTATTCCAATTAAGCCTGGTAGTGCTAGCAAAATACATATAATCCAATCTGTTCCACTCAAAAAGAGAAAATTAATTTGTAAGCTTAAGCCAAATACATCGTTAACATAATAATTTACCGGGTGTGAGAATACAATATAGAGAACGTGTAAAGCTAGCGTAAATAGACTTACAATTAATAAAGAAATACAGAATTCTTCTTTCAAACTTTTTAAAATAGATTTATTTGGGCGCCTAAAAGTCCAGATAAATGTAGTTTCAACAATAAATAATGTCGTGATGAACATAGTTCTTGCTTTTTGTGCCAACAATTCGGGTTGTGTTGATCCAACTGGAATATAACTAATAGAAGGATTAAGATTCCATTCATTCAACGGGATAAAACCTCCTAAAGTAAATTGAAGAACTAATACCAGACCAATTCCCATTAATAACGCTTGTATTAACATCATAATCCACATATTTTTGTTTAATAATTGTTGTTCGTCTCTAGGCGGTTCTTTCATTACATCCGAGGGATGTTTATCGATGACCAAGGCTAGAGCCGGTAGTGAGTGGACTATTCCAAAAATATAAATATGTTGCCATTCTGAACTGAATAAATCGAAGAATGGGATAAATTCATATGTAAAAAATATTGTTGCTTCCATGATGTTTAAACAGATGAAAAAATATATAATGGTGCGAATTTTAGCAAATAACCCGCGACCGATCTTAACGCCCTTGACTATTGAAGAAAAGTTATCGTCGCTTATGACCATATCCGCAGTTTCTTTCGCTACATCTGTCCCCGTAATCCCCATGGCTATGCCAGCATTAGCAAGTTTTAAGGCTAGCGCGTCATTTATCCCATCTCCAGTCATAGCGCATATGTGATCTTGCGATTGATATTTTTCTACGATTATTTCTTTGTCAGAAGGATCGACTCTGGCAAATACTGAAACATTATTGAAATTATTATCGTCTAAGTTGGAAATATCGGCCCCTTCTACTACTAAATCTCCCTCTTTAAAAATTCTCATTTGTGCGGCAATCGTTCTAGCGGTTGCTGGGTGATCTCCTGTGATTATAACGGTTTTTATGCCGCCTGATTCGCTTTCTTCCACAGCAGATCTTACATCTGGGCGTGGTGGGTCTAAAATTGAAACGAAACTCAAAAAAATTAGATTTATTTCAGCTTTTTCTCTGTTTAAATTATTTAAATCATTATTTTTCTCGATATTTTTATAAGCTACGGCTAAAGTTCGGTATCCTTGGTTGGCTCGCAATTGAATTTTCTTTAAAAGTTCTTCTCGTATATCTTTATCCAATGCCTTTATTTCGCCGTTAATTTCGATTTTATTTGATATTTCTAAGATTCTTTCGGGAGCTCCTTTAGTAAAAGCAAAAATATCACTAGGATTTGATTTATGTTTGCATATAGTGGTCATTCGTTTAATTTCAGAGCTGAATGAAAATTCTTTTAATACTTCGTACTTATCTTTTATATCGTGGTTAATGTATCCCGCTTTTTCAGATAATACTAATAATGCTGCTTCTGTTGGTGATCCCAAAGCTTTTCTTACGGCCATTTCATTTACATTTTTTAGCCGAACTTTAACATCCTCGTATATTAATTTAACATTGTTGTTTAGTACGATTGAATCGATAAATTTCTGAAACGTAAGATTATCTTTTAAATCAACTTCTTTACTATTTTCAAGAATTATTCCCTCAGCATCATAACCAGAACCTGAAACATGATATTCTATATTATTAATCCAGAATCTTTCTACGGTCATTTCGTTTTTGGTAATAGTTCCTGTTTTATCTGCACAGATTATTGAAACTCGACCAAGAGATTCAATTGCAGATAAATTTTTTATAATTACCCCACTTTGAGCCATATTTAATACACCGGTTATGAGAACAAGCGTAGTAAGGAGCGGTAAATTTATAGGCATGATATTCATTGACCTTAGAATTGAACTTATTAGGGCATCGCTAATAAAATCTCCATATAAATTACCTTCTATCCCTAAAAGCACGAATTTATAGGTAATTAGGATTATTAAATTAATAATAACTATAGTTCCAAGGATATAAC
>JABCSY010000194.1 GCA_018238625.1 Promethearchaeota archaeon | reverse complement strand
TAATCGTAATGTGGGAAGAGTCAGGAGGACACACTCTGAACATATTAAAAGTTTCTAAAGACGAAAAAACTGGGGAACTCCGATTTGAGACCAAATTTCCAATTATCGCAGATAAATATCCCGTGCCTGCTCTCGTTATAATAACAGAATTAATCTCACGAGGACATATAATTTCCAAATCAATTGATTGGTCAATAAAAGGAATTAATAGAACTATCCGTGCAATTGACGAGGAAAAAGTTAAAATTATGAATAATTTTGTAAAAAACGATGGTGAAACAATCAAAATCAATAACAAAAAGTATAAAGTGAGTGCCTTATCTGATAATAATAACAAGGTGGACTTATACCAGTTGAAAAGTAACGATTCGACGTTATATTTTAGACCTAGCGGGACAGGTCCGGAAGTAAGATTTTATATTTTTGGAAATCTTGATACTCATCTAGAAGAAATAAAGGCTGTACAAGATTACGTGAAAACAAATTATTCATAACTTATAATAATAACTTAAGGGAATAGCTCCAGTTAATCTTTACATTTTCTGAACTATTCCAGGTATTATAATACTATTAGATTCTATCCTTAAAATTCCTTTTTCTTGAAGACTCTTCATTGTACTTAATACTTTTCCTTCGTCCCAGTTTAAGCCTTTCAAGAAGTTAATTTTTTTCAATGGTTTTTTATTTGTTGCGAATTCAATGAACCTTTTTTCTACAGCGTTTAGTTCTACATCTTTAAACAAATAATATTTGACTTTACCAATCTTTAATGATTTAAATATCAATTTCAATTCAAAAAGTTGGTCTAATACTGTTAAAATTACTTCGTTAGGAACATCTGTGATTTCTTGTTCTATGAATTGCTTTATTTTCTCGTATTGAGAGAACCCACCATTTATTAAAAAGAACTTTTCGTGGTAGCTCAAGATTTTTTGAGAAATTATTTCTTTTAATTGAATTTCTTCCTTCTCAACATATTCTAAATCTAATGACTTGTTGAGCGTAGTTTTATCTTTAACTGCTTCTTTTTTTCTTCGTTCCGCTAGAAACTTTTTTTTTTTAAGATATTTTTTATAACGAAGAGTTAATACAATGAAAAAAATTAACAGTAGAATTGATACAAGTAAGGAAGTAATAAAAATTAACATTATTAGGGGACTCAACTAAGTTTTAATCGTTGTTAGTTAGTTTAATAATGAATTTTTTAGTTAAAATAATTTTACTATCCTATTTTCAAATTTCATATTAAAACTTAATTTGAATAAAAAATTTAATAATAGTAATATAAATTCTTTCAAATTATAAGAAATACAAGTAGAATTGACGAGAATCATGCAAGAGAAAATAATAAACGATAAAATCCTCGAAAAAATGACGTTGGATAATGTTTTCAAAATTTTTAACGACAATATATTTCCAATGTTAAATGATGAAGAGGTACAATTTTGCCAAGAGTTAGAATCTTTTTGCTTAGAACTTCACCCTAAAATCGATAAAAGTAAAGATGTATATGTGTTATTCCCAGAGCTAGGTAAGCACGGATACATGCAAAGGATAAATAAATGGCGCGATTTTGAGCCATATGGTATGAAAAAAGAAATTTTATTGGCTACAATCATGTCTATATGTGATCCTCAATTAGAATTAGCGAGATTAGCAAGTGGTATTTTATGTGGGAATCCAACGTTTCAACATGGTGAAACCAGCGAAATTCTTAAAGTCCAAGATGAATTGATAAGTGGAAAAGAAGTAGGTTGTATTGGAATAACTGAGCCAGAACGCGGGTCCGATGCTGTGAACCTGACAACAACTTGCACAAAGGTGGATGATGGTATTGTTTTTTCAGGTGAAAAGGTCTTTACGACAAACGGTCCTAAAGCAAAGTATTTTGCCTGTTATGGTGTTTACGATACCGAGCACCCCAGACAAACGATGGTTCAAGGAATGCTTTCTAGGGATTTCGGTGGAATTGAGACAAAAAGATTGAAGATTAATTCAGTTCCTCGGGTTCATATCGCTCACACATTTTTAAATGACGTGAAAGTTCCAATGGAGTATATTTTAGGGGATAATGGAGGGGGCTATCATAATCTTTTTAATGGGTTAGTTCCTGAACGCTTAGGTATTATGGGCTCAGGTGTAGGTATATGTTGGGCAGGACTTATATACGCAATAATTTATACTAACCTCAGACAACAATTTGGAAAAACTGTAATTAATTATCAAGGAGTCGGATATAGTTTAGGAGATTTATTATCGAAATGTAGTGCCGCTACAAGCTTGGCATTTCAAGCAGCAACTATCTACGACGATAAAATACTTTTTGCCGAAAAACCAAGCAAAGAAGCAGAGAAATGGGTGGCAGGAGTCTCTTCTCAAGGCAAGTACTTACTTTCAAAGCTTACTCACGAAGTTTGCTACGAAGTTCAGCAGCAAATGGGCGGTGTATCTGTTACAGACAACACTCCAGTTGACGAGCTCATGGATGTAAGTAAAATTGAAGAAGTAATTGGTGGAGCCAGAAACATTCAATTGCTTATACTACACGGTGGGCTTCGAAGGTATTCAAAAATCTTATAATTTTTTCTTTTTTTATTTATTGAATAGATATTTGCAGTGATCAGAATGTTTATCCTTTTATAATCTGATATTACTTTTTTAATAAATGATAGAAGTCTTTTCTTTTTTTTAAAAGATTAATGTATAAAGCGTATAAGGAAAATTAATAAGTTCAAAATGGAATAATTACATTGAGAAGGAAGAAGTGTAAATATATTTTAGTTTTAAAAAAAAATAAGAATTATGCCAGAAACTAATGATAATAATTACAGAAAAATCGTAAGAAACTTCAAGGGAAGAATGGAATTTATGAATAAAACGCCCACTGAAGATGCGGTTAAAATTTTTTTCGAAATTTGCGACCTTGGTATAAATAACTACATTAAAATTGAAAAAGAAAGGTTTCCAAATAAATCAATTAAAGAAATTGTTTTAGAAATGCATAAATTTCACGAAAAAAAAAAGACAATAGGGAGAAAAAATAAATGGAAGTAATTTACAAAAATGCGTTTATTCAATTAATAAATTTTCTCGAAAAAATGGAAAAAGATAAGGGTATTAAATATTATATAGTTGGTGGAATTTTGACAAGTATCTATTCTGAAACACGGTTCACACAAGATATTGATTTTGTAGTAGATATAGATTCAGTAAACATTAATCTTGATACATATATTTTATCATTACAAGATAATGAATTTTTCCCCATTCAAGATTGGAATACAACCACAATACTAGCAAGAAAAACCCACATAATTCAATATTTAGACAAACAGGAAAGAATTAAACTTGATAATTATATTATTGATAAATATAATAAAAGCAAATATAAAAGGATTGGACCTATTGCCCTAAAAAGGAGAATAAGAGTTGAATTCGACGATATCAAATGTTGGGCAACATCCAAAGAAGACTTCATCTTAAGTAAATTAGTTTTTGGAGGGTGGCAAGATTATTCTGATGCTTTAGGATGTTGGATGAGATTCAGCGACTTACTAGATCTACTTTATATGAATGGAATCAGTAAAAACTTAGGAATTCAAAAGGAATATGAACTATTAAAATCTGGAATCGACGATCCAGACGATTATTTTAAACAAATTAATGGTTACTAAAATAGTTTAAATCTCATCATTTCTT
>JABCSY010000193.1 GCA_018238625.1 Promethearchaeota archaeon | reverse complement strand
AAGAATTTTAAGAATGCAATGGCGTTAGGTTATCGTGGACTAGTTTGCTCACCTTTAACTGAAACTGCTATCGTTCCAGATACGATATTAATATATGCAAATGGAACACAACTAACTTACATTATACATGCGTTAACTTTTGAACATAAGAAAAAATATGTAATTAACTCTTCTTTTGAGGGATTTGGAGAATCATGTGGAAAGGGAGGGTTCATACCGTTCATACTAAACAAAACTCAAATAGTCCTCCCTGGTGCGGGTGATAGGTCTTTTGCGGGTATTCAAGATCATGAACTGGCAATCGGCATGCCAGCGAATTATGTATTTTATCTACATGATAATTTATTTAAATCTGGAAAAAGTCAAGGTTTAAAATTTCCGTTAAGACAGTTGATTCCCCTTGAGTTAAGTGAAAAGATAACTCCTGGATTTATGTATATGCGTGAATTAATAGATAAGAAATTAAATGAAGAGAAATCCATACAATAAGCTAGAGGATTTTTATGAGCTTATTCTTTTCTTCGATTCTCTTGATAGATTTTTTCAATTAATTTGGCAGTATCAGAGTAAATGTAAGACTGTTCTATTCGATTAAGTTTGATTGCTTCTACAGGGCAAGTTACCGCACAAATTCCGCAACCATAACATTTTTTAGGATCAACAATAGCTTTTTCATTGGTGATTTTAATCGCTTTAAATGGACATCTTTCTGCACACAGTGCACATCCTTCACATAAATCAA
The DNA here is from genome assembly GCA_018238625.1 of Promethearchaeota archaeon. Taxonomy (GTDB): domain Archaea; phylum Asgardarchaeota; class Lokiarchaeia; order Sigyniarchaeales; family SOKP01; genus SOKP01. The sequence goes on along the minus strand of JABCSY010000193.1, from coordinate 3,030 downwards.
AGTTAACTTTAGATACATAATTTGATTTTGCTACACAATTTTCATTTTTATCCTCGAAACGCGTTAATCCTCTTAACATGGCACAACAACATGCACAACAACTACAAATTACTTGATGAACTGGACTCTTAGAATTAGCAACTGTAAATACTAATCCTTTTTTTGCTAGTTTATTTATAAGTTCATGCGCTTCTCCACGAGATAATTCTCTTCCTTCCCCTCTTCGCAAGAAATATTGACCAAACAAACCTACCTGAAAACAAGATTCTGAAATTGGAAACTTATCTTTACATTCTCTTATTCCTAGAGTTTCTGTTCTATTACGGCATGGACAATCAGTAATTACTATTGGTCCTATGCACGTATCAATTATTCCGTGTATTTCTTCAGCATTTGAAATTGTTGATTTATGATCTATTGCTGTATTTATGGGAACTATCCTTGTTAAGGGAGTCCCCTCATCAGAAGACTCGTACCGTTTATAAAACTTCTCCTTAATAAAAAACTGTTGATATAGTTCCGCACCTTTTTTTCCAAGTCTTTTAAAGGTTTGTGAGTTTTTAAAGCCCATGTTCAAAAGATGTGCCATCGCTAAGAAATAAGAAAAGCCACCAATATCTTGAATTATGCCATTTTCAGTCATGTCTTCTAAAATTCTCTTGGTTTCTTCCTTAGTTTTACCTATTTTCCTTGCAATTCTATTAAGAGATTGTGGTTTATTTGTTAAATATTGAGCTACTTCAGCTTCGTTTGGAGTGAACAATAATTTAATATACTCTCTAAAAGCTTCTGAAATCTCCCCATCGACTAAGGGTATATCGTTTGGGTACTCTCGCATGTTATTCAAGATTTTATCGTAAGGATTTAATTCTTTTTCAGTTGTCATTAATGAAACACTTCCAATTTAATCTAATTCTTAAAGAAGTGAGATAACATTCAGCATAGGGGTTATTTTTAGATCTGGCACTTAATGTTTTTTAGCTGATTTGTAATTCGCTAATCTCAATTAAAGCGATCTCTTTAGAATTAAATTAAAAGGAATAATTCTTGTTAAAATTTAATCTTTATCTAACATTTAATTATAGTTTTACCTAATTAATAACCATGGAAAAAGAATTGATGTTAAGAAATAAAATTTGTATCATACCTAAACCTGTAAGTATGGCTTTAGGAAAAGGAAAGTTCATTATAACAAACAAAACTATTATAGAATCCGATCCGATATTAATTGAAGTTGCTAAATTTTTTAAGCGTTTATTAAAACCAGCAACGGGTTTTGACTTGTTAATAGTGAATTCTAAATCTGAAATAAATAAAAATAACACAGTTACTTTAAATATCGATAAAGAAATTAATAATTTGGGTGAAGAAGGATATTTTCTCAACATCAATCAAGAACGCATAATAATATCTGCTCCCAGTCCTGTTGGTGTTTTTTATGGCATTCAAACCCTACGCCAATTACTTCCAGTTGAAATAGAAAGCATTACTAATAAGAGTCATATTGAATGGTCTGTACCTTCTGTATTAATTAAAGATTACCCTCGATTCTCTTGGCGAGGATACATGCTTGACGAAAGTAGACATTTCCTTGGTAAAGACGTTGTTAAACGCATCCTTGATATGATGGCACTTTTTAAGATGAATGTTTTTCATTGGCATCTTACAGATGATCAGGGTTGGAGAATTGAAATTAAGAAATATCCACTACTAATAGAAATTGGCTCAAAAAGGAAGGAAACCCAAATTGGAGGATTTATAAGTAAAAAAACAGATAACACTCCGCACGAGGGGTTTTACACTCAAAAAGATGTACAAGAGATAGTTGCTTATGCAGATAAACTTTTTATTAAAATAGTTCCAGAAATAGATATGCCCGGTCATTCGAAAGCAGTTTTAGCGGCTTATCCCGAATTAAGTTGCACTGAAGGTCCATTTGAAGTACCAATTAAATTTGGAATTAAAAAGGATGTTTTTTGTGTTGGTAAAGAGGTCGTATTTGAATTTATGCAAAATGTGTTAGACGAGATAATTCAATTATTTCCTTCAAAAATTATTCATATCGGAGGCGACGAAGTTCCTAAAAAAAGATGGAAAGAATGTCCTGAATGCCAAACGAGGATAAAATCAGAGAGCCTTAAAGATGAAAAGGGGCTACAAATTTATTTTACAAATAGGATAATAGCATTTCTGACCTCCCGCGATTGTAGGGTAATGGGATGGAATCAAATTCTAAGCGATAAGCTATCTGAAGATGTTATTGGACAATACTGGATTTTTGGTAAAAAAAAAGTTATGAAACACCTAAAAAAAGGGGGAAATATTGTGATGTCGAAATTTGGCTACACTTACCTTGATTATTCTTATTCTTTCACTTCTCTAAGTAAGGCCTATCGATACGAACCTATTCCTAAAAAATTAATAAAGGAATATCATTGCAATATCTTAGGAATAGAAACCCCTATGTGGACAGAATGGGTTAGAAATGTTAGGGAATTAGATTGGCAAACTTATCCTCGTCTAATAGCTTTTGCGGAAACTGGTTGGACATTGATTGAACAGAAAAACTTTATAAATTTTAAAAAATGCCTTGAAATTATTCTTAAACGGTTAGATATCCTCGGAATTTGCTATGCCCAGAAAGTCGAATACGAGCCGCACTTTATCAAAAAGACATTTGGATTTTTTAGTGTGTTTAAAGAGCCAAAAAGAAGATCTTTATATTAGGAAAGCGCATGATGTTTTGATTTTATAGCAATATAAGATAAAAATCACATCAAAAAAAGAATGTATATAAAACTAGCAGATGAAATATTATTACAAAACTAGTTTGAAATTAAAATTAGATAAGTGATAAAATTTGGAAAAATCAAAAACAAAGAATGATTTTGTTGGAAAACTACCCCGAAAAGAAGTGTTTATATATTCACTAGGATATATTCCTAATACTTTCCTTGCGGGAGTTTTCATGTTAATGTATGTTAATTTCTTTTGGAATTATTTAGGTTTAATTGATTCATTATTTATCGT
>JABCSY010000026.1 GCA_018238625.1 Promethearchaeota archaeon | reverse complement strand
GAAGAAGCTCAACTCAATTGGAATGTAATACGTAACAATCTAATTTACTCGATTAAAATTGAATTTATTAAAGATTCTACGGATGTAGAAAAGATTGGATCTATTATTGAAAAAGATCAAAGTTATGGGTTAATTATAGATGGATTACTCGGTACGGGAATAAAAGGAGACATTAGAGAACCAATATCATCAACAATTGACCTCATAAATAACATACGGGAAAAAGAGAGAGAGCGTATTAAGGTCGCTTCTATTGACATACCTTCCGGAATGAATCCCAATACAGGAAAAGTTCTTGATAAAGCAGTTAATACGGATTTAGTAATAACCTTTCATAGGATTAAAAAAGGCATGAAAACTGGAAAATATCAAATTGTAGTAAAATCTATAGGGATACCACAAGAAGCAAGTATCTTTGTTGGAAAAGGAGATTTAATCCCAACTTTAAAATCAAGAAAAATAGATAACCACAAGGGAGAATACGGAAGAGTTTTGGTTATTGGTGGCTCAAAGAATTATTCTGGAGCGCCAGCTTACGCCTCATTATCAAGCATTCGTTTTGGATGCGATTTAGTTATAACTTACGTTCCAGAAGTCATTGGAAATGCAGTAAGAAGTTATTCTCCAAACATGATAGTAAGGACAAGTCCAGGAGATTGGTTAAATACAAAAGCTTTAGACGAAATTTTATCATTAATTGATTGGGCAAATACAATTATTATTGGTCCAGGATTAGGAACTGAAAGCACAAGCGAGGAACTTTTAATTAAAGTATTAGAATCAATCAAAAGTAAGGATAAATCGATTGTTATAGACGCAGATGCTTTAAAATTAATCAAAAACCATCTCGATTTGATTAAGGGAAAAAATGCGATTTTAACTCCTCACGAAGGAGAATTGAAAATTATGGCGGGTATTGAATTGTCACCCTATGACGAAATAGAACGTAGGGGAACCGAGATATTTAACTTAGCTAAAAAACTTGGCGTTACATTATTGGTAAAAGGACCATATGATTACATTAGCAACGGGAAAAAACTAAAAATAAATAGAACTGGTTGCCCAGAAATGTCCATTGGTGGAACTGGCGACGTGTTAGCGGGATTGTGCGCTAGTTTTTTAACTATAGGAAATAATCCGTTCCAATCTGCATGCTCTGCCGCCTTTTTGAATGGTTTTATAGGAGAGTTTTGTAAGAAAACGATAGGACATCGATTTACGGCAATGGATATGATAAATAATATTAATAAAGGAATTTTGAGTTTATAAAATTATTAAAAAAAATTTACCAAATTTCTTTGTCAGATTACAGCTATATAAGGTTATATAGCTTGTTTTCATCAAATTATTTTTTAATAAAAGTTTATTAACACCTAATTTATTATAATAGTATAAAATTATTGTCCTTATTATAACACAGTTGGTTGAGAGTATAAATGGGAACTCAAGTTTTTAAAATTTTGCCAGATGGAAATACGGAAGAGAACAAAACGGAAGGTCCTATAAAAGACATTCTAAATACGGCTGAATGTTACGTAATAGTTTCTGACGAATACCGTAAAGTTTATTTGTGGAAAGGCATTGAGAGTAATGTTAGATCGAAGTTTATAGGTGCGAAACGTAGCCAAGATATACGCGGTCAGGTAGGAATGCATTTTGGGGTTGTTCCTCTCGACGAGGGAGAAGAAGACCCAGATTTTATAAAATTAATTGGTGGAAAGACCGAAGGAGGTATAGCAAAGGAGATTAAAGCCGAAGAGAAACCAGTAGCAGCTAGAGCTGGTCCAGCAGTGCATCCTTTAAGAGAGAAAAATGTATTTGGGACCCCTGAACCTGCAGCGGGAATGAATATAGCCGGATCCAGAGATAGATCAACTCAGAACACAGGACCTTTATATACTGGTAAGGACTCGTTTTCTACGCTTATGCAAGACGAAACGCACGTGGATTTTAACGAAATTATGCAAAAATTAGAAGCCATTAAAATACCTGATGGATTTGAAAGAGAATTAATTATCATCGGGAATCACGCATACTCAGTAGTCGAAAGAGTTCAAACGTTTTTGGGCAAAAAACAAGTATCAAAGGAGATCTCTAAGGTTGGAGCCATTCCAGAAGGAGTATTTTTTGCCGAAGATTATTCTCCAAGAATTTTGTCGGAGAATGGAAAGATATTAGCAATAGAATTTCTTAAACATACAAGTGGACCTATGGACGTTAAAGTAGAGTATAAATCTAAGAAAGAAATTTTAAAAAACCAAATAAAAACACAGCTCGAAGGAAAAACATAAGCTACGCAGAACCTCCAATAACTGAAGCGGAGTATCAATTATCTCTAGAATTTTTCTCTAACCTTATTCTTTTATTTAATTTTTTAATTAATTTTTTAATGAGTTTTAATTAAACTTTAAAACGATTTAACCTAATAATTGAATAATATAAATTTTTAAGTTCGAAACTTTTATTTTATATTAAATAAAGAATAATAAATAGATCAATTAAAAGCCAGAGATTATTGAAATGAGCGATTTAACCCAGGATCAAGCACATAGTTTATCAAAGTTTCTTGGTAATATTACCGAGCACACTGAATTAGAAGCACTCGCCTTAGTAACCCGTGATGGTTTACGCCTTGCTTTTTCTTGCATCCCGGATTACGATGTAGACCCCGATTTATTTTCGAGTTTAAGTGCTGTAGTAATGCAAAGTGGTTATGATGCAATAGAATCACTAGGATATGATCATTTGTTAGAAGTAGTTTTAAGAGGAGAGAAGTCGTTTATAATTTTAAGTGGAGCAGGTAGGTTTTTCCTCATGGGAGGAAGCAGAAAGATTGAAGATTTGGGGAAGATCGTAACAGTGTTCCGCTATTACGCGGGAGAGATTTCAAAAAGGTATCCTTAAAGATATCCTTTAGCATATCATTTTGTTTTAAAAAATTTATAATAAGCAGATATAATGCGAATTTTTTAATAGATAAACTCTGACATATATTTATATACTTAGAAAAAAAAAATAGAAGATGGTTATGTCTGAAATTAAGATTTTTGTTGATATTAGCGAAAGTACCACCGGAAAAGTGGTTATTTGCCAAGATAATGCTAATAAATTAGGAATTAAAAATGGAGCTTCAGTTGAAATTGAAAATCCAGATAATAGCAAAAAGACAACAGCCGTTATTGAAATTTCAAATATGGTATTAGATTTTGCGGGTCAAGTTTCAAAAAACATTGTCGATGCTCTTGAGTTTACTGGAGTTGAGCTAATTATCCGACCAACGAGTAGTACGGGTTTAGTTGCTCCTACATTACATATTCCAAAAGTCCCAGTTCCAAGACCATTAGCACCTCCGCCCTTAACTTCTAAGCCTGGATTAACGCCATTACCAACGAAGCCGTCTCGATTGACGCCCTCTACGCCGGTTGCAGGGCATATACCACTTCCAACTCAACAACCAGCCCCTACACCACCACCTCAGCCTGTTGTAGGACACATACCACTTCCAACTCAACAACCAGCCCCTACACCACCACCTCAGCCTGTTGTAGGACACATACCAATCCCAACTCAACAACCAACTTTAGCCCCAGCGCCCCAATTAACGCCAACGCCAACGCCCCCATCACCGACACCTATACCACAAGTTCCGCCACCCCAGATACCTCAGCCTATCCCAAGACAAATCCCACTCCCAACTCCCGGACAAGAACCTGGTGTAACTGCTGCTCCTGTTGATCCTTACTCTAATAGAATTGATGTTAATATGTTAAGGAGCCAAAAAAATGGTATCGTATTAACTCCAACTGTAGATAATTCTATTGAAGGTGGGAGAGTTCAGCTTAGTAGTACGGTTGTCCAACAATTAGGTCTTGGGCAAAGTATGTTAATAGCTTGGGAAGATCCACTTACACGCGTTATGGGTTCTGCCAGGATTGATCAGGCAATGATCGGTCCTACAGAAATTAGAATGAGTAGAGATACTAAAGAAGACACAAATATTCAATCCCAACAGATTGTCGTGTATTCCACCGAACCCCCCGTTCAAAGAGCTTCTCAAATTATGTTGGAAGTACAATCACAACCGAACTTAATGGGATACGCACTAGTAAGCCCTAGAACGCAGCACACGCTTTCACTTGTACAAGATAACGTACTTGCTTTTGAAGACGAACTTACAGGGGCAATTGGAGCAGGGAAAGTAGAGATACTAGAATCTGTACCAGATAACACCATCATTATCGATAGTGAAATTCTGGAAGCTTCTGGAATTGGAAGTTTTGAAGTTAAAGTATCCAAAAATTTTCGACCAATAATACCATTACAAAACATCTCTCTTGGAATTTCACCAATCTCGGGCGAAAATGTATGGGAAATTATTAGCACCGCCCGGCAGAATGTTGACTCGCTAAAAGGTTGGTTAGCTAATTATATAATCTTTAAAGGAATAAAATTAAGATGGAACGCCGTAAATATAGCGTGCTCAATTCTTACGACAACTCCAGATTTAACAGGCGACATATTAGCGCAAGTAACTGAAAGTACCGCAATAAATTTGAGTCCTACGGGCTTAGTCCCATTCAATGCCATATTAATCATTGATATTAGCCGGTCGATGATGGCCCGTGATGTACCTATCCGAAATATTGCCCCCGCAATTGAGGGGATTAAAGCAGCAATGGAATCGCGAGAGATTCAAGAATTTTTAAAGCATTTCAAAGAAGGCGTTAACGTCCCTAGGAGAATTTCTGCAGCTTTCGCGGCAGTTCTTTTCTTAAGTGAGAAAGTTGGACGCGGTTTTGGCGAAAAAGTCTCAATAATTCGCTTTGCAGATGAAGCGCAATTGCTCCCCTTCGGTAATAGTTTCTATATGGACTCAGCAAGCGGAAAGAAAGGAGTTTTAGAGGATGCGGCAAGAATGGTAGTAGATCGCATAGGAAACGCTTACGGACAAAGTACCAATATGGGGCAAGCAATGGTAAAGGCTCACCAAGTTTTAACCGAATTCGACAAAATGAGTCAAGGAAATCCGCAGCCAACTATGATCGTGTTATTAACCGATGGTGTACCAACAGATCCTGAAAGCTTCCTAAAATCAATAAAGCTTTTCGCCGAGATGCCTAATGTTATACTTTATATCGTAGGTTTGGGGAATCCAGACCGGGAGCTAATGACTCGTGCGTCCCATTTATGTGGTGGCGAATATTTCGAACCAGCAGATGCGGGAGAATTATTAATTTGGTACTCAAAACGTGCTCGAGATCTAACCATAAAGATGAAAGCCCACAAAGATTAATTGAAAAGATAAATAAATTTTTCTTTTTTGTATTATATCATTTAAGTCTAATTAAATAGTCTTTTCAAACGAATCTGAGATGATTGATAATACTAAGAGAATTAAGAAAAATTCTATTTTATTTTTAATTCCTTTTTCCCTTTGTTCACTTTCTATAAAATTTTTATACTTATAATTTAATAATAATGTAATTCTTATTCTAATTAATCACTATAGCATGAGTAATTCAATTGCGATTTTTAAGGAATATTGCTAATTCAACTATTTTTTGTTTGATTTCAATAGGAACTAGTATAATTATTGGTCTCTCTATATGGAAATTAAGGTTGTTAAAGTTTAATTACTATACTTTTATTTATATTCTGGATATAAAGTTGAATTACTATACTTTTTTTTATATTCTGGATGCAATCAATTTTTTTATATTAAGTTTTAGTTTTCTCTTGTTAATTTTCTATTCAATATTAAAGGGAAGTAATAAGAGATTTTTGTTTATTGAGTATACATTAACATTTATATTTAGTAATTTTATGGTGAGTGGTCCAATACTTTTTCTTGGATGAGACTTTATTTAAGAAATGTATGTAATAAACAATCTAATAAAATTAAGAGAGGGGAAGGAAAGATAGGAGGTATCCTTCCTTTCCCGAGGTAACAAAAATGGTAAATATAGATTAATCATAAGTTATCTGATAAAATGTTTATTATATTTCTGGTAGTTGTTCTTGTACTTGAATACGGATCTTTTGGTACTCCAATTACTTGAATTATTTTAAATTCTCTTTGTATAAAACATTCTATTTTTCTTCTCAGTTCAGGATATTTATTATCAAAACATTCTATAATTTGTGATGGCATTATTTAAAATCCTCTTATATCATTGTATCTACTTGGAAATTTACTGGTTTAGTCATTCTTACTTTAATAAGAGATAGAAAATTTAAAAATATGCTTTGGTGGGGAAAAAAATCTACTAATTCTGTATTTTTAGAAATAAATTTTTATTAAATTAATAGTATTATAATTAAAGAAGCATTAGTTAGTTAAATTGTTTCTAAGGAACAATTATAATTAAAAGGTAATAATTTAATAATAACTATAAATACGTAAATTGTGTTAAACCAATGAAAGAAGTTAAAATTCTTACAATAGACGAACGTGGTAGAATAGTTATTCCACAAATCGTAAGAAAATCCTTAGGAATTACCACAAATTCGCAATTAATGATGGTTAGCGACTCTGAAGCTAAAGAAATAAAAATATCTCCAATTGGTTTACGGGATGAGAGCAATCTTATTAAATTAAGAATTACAATGGGAGATACGCCTGGAGCGTTAGCTAAATTAGCAACCGCTTTCGGAGATTTAAAACTAAGCATGATGTATAGCGAAGCCGTTATCGTTGAAAAAGACAAAACGGCTGTTTGGACTGTAATATCAGAGAGTCCAAGTTTTACATTAGAAGAACTCGAAAAAATTTTAAAAGAAAAAGGGGAAGCGCTTAAAGTAGAAAATCTATCTTTGGAATAAGATATATCTCAGAATTATAAAGTTGATGTTTAAGTCTTATGGCTAAAAAAAAGAAGAAAGAGAAGAAAAAAATCGAAGAGGAAGTTCCTAACTACACTTTAGATAACGTTTTAAAATCGTCGAAAAAAACTGAATCAACCTTGCAAGGGTTACTTAAAGCCTTCACTGAAGATAAAGGGTTTATTTCTCCAAAAGAAGAAGAAAAGATTTCACCTCAGCTTTCTTATGAAGTCAAAAAGAAAATAGCAGAAGATTACATGATAGAAGAAGTTCCGCTTACCGAAAGAAAATCTCTTCAAAAGAGAGAACCTCTTCCAAAAGTCCATGAAGAAAAAGAAGAATCGACAGTGGAAGTTCCTATCCCTACCCCTAGCACCATTAAAACGCCCTCATTCTCAAAGAAAGACGATATCTATGTTAAATTAACCGATTTTTTTGAAGAAATATTTATTGGTTATGTAGATAGATACAACCAATGGGAGAATTCTATTTCTTCAATCCTCTCAATACTTAGAAAAATGAGAAAGATAACAAAGAAAAACACCGAAGACTTATCTACGACGATAAATAACTTATACGATAAAATTCATTACAATTTGGAGCAATTTAAAGTAAAACGCGAGGAGGTTGAAAAGATTGCAGGCGTAGACATTGAATCTATGTCCAGTGAGTTTAAAATGGTTTTAGGGTTACTAGAATTGCAAGTTAAGGAATATCAATTAAAAAAAATATCGGATGAATACATCCATCAACAACAAACTTTCTCATAAGGTTTTACTTAAGATCAGTTTGATAATAAACAATTAAAAAAAGATTATGTCAGATAACGATCAATTACTCCCATTAATTCTCGATATTGGTTGTAATAATTTTAGGATGGGATGGGCTGGAGACGATTTTCCGGACATCATTGCTCCGAGCGTATATGTTGATATTTCTGATTACCTATTCAAATCTGATGTGATTATTGGATTGGAAGATATTTTTTTAGATACGAATAATCAAGCTCATTTAGTAGGACATGATGCCTTAAAATATAGGGGCATTTTAAAGATACGCGAATTCAGAAAGGAAAACAATTATAACATTCTTCTGAAGTTTTTTTATCATTATTATCAACAATTAAATATATCGGAAGAGTTGTGGTTTAAACAACCAATAATCATTATTACTCCATTTTACAAATCAGAGTTAGAAAAAACAAAGCTTCAAGAAATTTACTTCAACTTGTTAAAATTCCCTTATCTTCTATTTTTATCTGAGAGCCAGGCGATTTTATCCACTTTACAGAAATCTAGTGGTGTAATCGTTAATATTGGGGAATCTAATACGTATATCTCTACAATTTTTCATGGATTTACTAACATAATGGCGCGCGATATGTTTCCTATTACCGGAAAAGATTTAACCAGCTATCTTCTTAATTTAATTTTAAGTAAAATCGGTGCTAGCAAAAACATTTATCTTGATATGGCAATCGCAAAAGAGATTAAAGAACGATTCTCTTTATGTATATTAGATCCTACTGGGGAAAAGAAAAGAGTAAAAGAAGGATTAACCAAATACGATCGGATAGTAGATTTACCAGACGGCACTAAGCTAAAAGTAAACTCAGAAAGATTTTTACTATCAGAACCTTTATTTAATCCGAAAATTATTCATGTTGATTATATTAGTTTAGCTGAAGCTATTTCTAAAGTAATAAAGACATGGGATAGAGAGAATTGGGAAGAGCTTCTTTCAAATATTATCCTATCGGGAGGAAGTAGCTTGATACCTGGTTTGAGTGAGAGATTAATAGTAGAATTGCAAAAATTCTTCTCGGAAAAACTCAAAGATAAGATCAAAGTGGTAGCTGCCTCAGGAAGGGAAAATATGGGCTGGATAGGGGCTTCAGTTCTTTATTCGAAAAATCAATTAAAAAAGGGATGGTTAAATAACCCTAATCTTCAAGATTCTAATCAAAAACAAGAAGATCAAGAAAGTTCTTAAAATATTAATTAAAATAATTAGCGTAAATGGTTTCAATGTCTATTAACTTAAATTTAAAAACAAATTTCTTAAAAAATTTTCAACAAAGAATAATACAAGGAAGAAGATTATTGCAATCAGCTAATCATTTATGGGCTGATCGCTTATTAACTGATTTGTATTTTGAGATAGAAAAGACAGATTGGCTTGATATCCAGAAAAAACACCAACTAACCATGATAATATCAAATTCTTGGTGGATATACATCAATTCTTTAACGCGTAGAACTGACGAGGGGCCCGAAGTAGATGTTATTAGATATATTGACGCTTACAAAAGATTTTTCTCGTTTTTATCAAAATTAGACGATTTCTATCTTTTCAATAATTTTGTCACCAAATTGTTGAAATCGTTTATTACAATGGATGAGTTATCTCAAACAGGAATAACTAAATTTATAAACTCTTTCTGTGTTAAAGTGACTGAAAGGAAGAATTATCTCAAACTAATTGAATTACAAATAATTTTAATGTATTTAAGAAAATCCGTTATCCCACAAGAATTTTTTCATTTAAGTATGGAAGTTTTAGGTAGAACAATATTTAAATTGGAACCTGGAAAAAGAGCTTTGTTCCTTTATATTTTTATAGAAAATGTTAATATTCATTATCATCTCATAGAAAACTCCGAAGATTTCGTTAAGTATATGAACAAAATATTAGTAAATCGTATTCCAGGATATTTAAAAAATGAGTTTAGTAATTTAAGCAAAATCTCTATAAATATAAGAAATTTTAGTACTATTTTAGTAGAGTTAGAGGAATTAATCTATTATTTAAACGATATTGGAGAATACACCTGGATAATCATTATCATTAAAAATCTATTTTCAAAAATTCACGAGTTTCATTCCTACGGTGACGCAGTTACATATATTAGGAAATTCATAAGTTTCGCAATTTCAAGGAATAGATTTGAAATTGCTTTTGATATCTATGACTTCTTGGAAGATCTGTTTATGTACCAAACAAATCTTGGATACGATAATATTTTAATTGAATTATGGGTCGAGGCTTCCAAAAAATTCGTAGAAATGAAAGAGAAAAAATATTTATTGCAATCTCTTGAAAAATTAAGCACTCACTTAAAAACGCCTCAAAATAATGCTCAATTGTATCATTATTTTTACACTTGTAATTTCTTATGGCAATTTAAGTCAATTTTCTTCTCGTTAGAGCAGAGAGATTTCTGGAGGATGATGTTCTATCGTGCTTTATATGAGGAAAAAGATTTCAATCTTGCTCAAAAAATATTACCTTACTTAGAAAAGAATTTAAGAGAGCTGATTAGCGATCCATGTCTACTGTATAACGAAACAGAATCGTTTAAGAGAGATATCTATTCGTTTGGAAAATTCGATCATTTTTTTATGGAGTTTGAAGAAGGCTTTATAATAAAGCAAATGATATTTAGGATTAATGCTGAAGGGTCAATATCTATTCGGATGATTTCTCAAGAAAATAAAACAGTAGAAGGAAAAATTCTTGACGAATATTGGAATGATGCTCATATTCTTGACATTTACAACGATATCTTCTCTGGTAACATAGAAAAAAAGTACAACTTTACCTTGAAAGAATTTGGTCGGTTGTTATATGTTTTTCTTCCTAATAAAATAAGATCTTTTTTTAAACAATTTGAGATAAAAGCTTTAAATTTTACACCGGAAATTTATTTTATATTAGACGATATGACCATCCCATTCGAATTAATTTACGATAATAACTTTTTCTTATTAAAATATTCCATTAGTTACATAATTGGAGAGCCTCCATTAGGGGGTATAACTTTTGGTCGTGAGGCTGAAAAAAGTAAAGAAGGTTTAAAGGTCCAGAATAAATTTAATGTACTTATAATTGAAAGCATTAATAATTCAGGTCCCGTTAAATGGAACGATAAGCTTAAAACTAAAGAGCTAATATTTCCATTTGAAGCTGGAATAAATGAATTTAATTACATTACAGAATTTTTTAATAATCGAGAAGAAGTAAATAAAATTACCGTTTTAACAGGTCCAAACTCGACGAGAGAAAATGTTTTATCACATATAGCCGCCGGAGCGAACCATATAATCCATTTTGTAGGAAATATCTTTTACTCCAAATGGAATCCCCGTGATAGTTTTTTTCTGACTAACGACAACGAAATCGTTACGTTTAACGATATTAACAATTCAATGCAAGGGAGTAAATCTAATATAAATCCTTTCTTGTTTTTCAACTCTCAAATATATGATGTTGAAGGAAAGAAGTTAAAAAACGCTTTAAGAACTTTCGGGGAAATTGTAGAACATTTTGATTACGATAAAATCATAGGTATTATATCGAGAAATTTTCCTATTTTTGACGATGAAACTAAAGAAATAATAGCAAATTTTTACGTTAATTTGTTCAGTTATCGGAGCCAAGGAGTTTCGCTCTTGAAAGCACGCCAATCATGTATGGCAAATAAAATGACCAAACTCGTAGAACAAAACTTTAAAGATTTATCCGTTGAGGACGGTACTAAAAGCATCGATTTAAAAGGGTCTTTAGCAATATCCAGTTATTTAGCGTTTGGAAAACCGTGGAAAAAATTAAGTTAAAGTATCATATTTAATTATTCATATTAAAAAGTAAAATTAAAAAAGATTAGTTGATAGATTTGTCTGATAGAATTATCGAACTCCGGGTTGACAACGACCGTCTTAAAAGAGAAGTTCAAAATTTAGAGAGTAAAGTTTTATCGCTAGTAGGAATGATAAATTTGGAGTCTTCAGGTGGTCCTGAAGGCAAGAATATAGTTAACGAGCGTTTAATTAATCTGGTTACCTCGACAAAACAACAGTTAAATATTGTCTCGCCTAAAATCGATAAATTTTACGCTAACGAATTAAAGAAGTTAACACAGAAAGGTATTCCAATTTTAATAATTACTAACGATAGAGGTAGCGTTCCAAAAGATTTTTTGGAAGTATACGACGACCTAAAAGTAACCACGGGAGTAAGTATTATTAACAATCCTAACGTTAGATACTTGTTAGTTTTCAATTCTGAAGAAGCTATTTATTCGGGTGGTTCATTAGTTAAAGAAGAACTTGAAAAATCAGTTTTGATTATTACTATAATTAAGGAAGCTGCTAAGCTGAGAAAAATAGCAGAAATCTTTAGCTTAATGCTCCCGTCATTTATGCGCGGCAAGTAAGTAAATAAACTTTTATTTTATTAATTTATTATCAGTATTTTTCGAATCATTAAATTTTCAAAACTATAATTATTATGAAAATGGAGTTTTGTTAGCCTGATTAATGGTGTCTTTTAATAGGATTAATTTGACAGGGCGGAATCGTAAGATACAATAGCTTTTTTGATATGTTCTAATAACTCGTCAATTTCAAAGGGCTTCTCCCAGAAGCTGAAAGCGCCAATAGATAAGGCTTCTTCTTTTATACTATTATCGGCACTTACAAATATTATTTTGACATTAACTTCAATTTCTAATATCTCTTTTGTAGCTTCAAGTCCAGTTTTTCTAGGCATTCTGTTATCCATTAAAATTACTTTTGGTTTCTCCGAAAACGATTTAAACATGGAAACGGCTTGTTCTCCGTTTTCTGCGATACCAGCTACCTCAAAACCACCTATCTCTAAAAGTTCACTATAAATAAATTGAAGTGCTCGTTCGTCATCAACGATGAATACTCTTTCCGTTTTAATCCACCTCATGAATTAACAAAACAAAATTACTTCCTTTCGAACGATCTCCTTTAACTCTATCTTCAACCCAAATTTCTCCGCTATAACTATTAATAATTTTTTTTACGAGAGACAATCCTAAACCAATTCCATAAACACTTTTATCTTCGCCTCTTAGAAAAATCTCTTCTTTATCAGTATCGTTTATTCCTATACCGTTATCTTTAAATTCCATTTTAAGATAATTTATTCCATTTTTTTGCTCTCTGGAAATTTTAATCTTGATTTCAACCATGGGATTATTATTGTGTTTTACCGCATTAATCAAGATGTTGTCAAACACATCCTTTAGAAAATCATTGGCTTGACCATAAAGTTCTTTACCGACTGAATCGATTTGAATGTCTTTGTTCCGCTTAAGATGAATGGATTTCACAGAAATAATGGATTTTTTTAAGATTTTGCAGATATCCACTTTTCCAAGCGATATTTCGCCTTCTTCTAGTTGAGAGAGCTTTCGCACATTAGATATTAACTTTGCTCCTCGGAAGATTTGTTCTTTAACAATTTCCATGCTTTCTATTGAAACATCCGATTTATCGGGGCGTCTTTGCAATTGTTCATTAAGCTGTATTCCAGACAAAATACTCTGGAAGATGTTATTAATGTCGTGAGAGAGTAAATCTTTGTAAAATTCTGCTCTGCCTTGAGCCTTTTGAAGAAATGAGATTTGTATTCCCAATGTCAATAAATTTTCCTTATTTGAATTGATCAATTCGTCAAAAGAAATTCTTAATCTTTCCTCCAATTTCTTGCGCTTTAAGGTCTCTTGCTCTAAAAGAGTTTCAATTTTTTTTAGTTTTTCCTTATAGTTATTAGTCTTTTCATCCATTTTTCTTAACCTCCTACTAAAATAGTTGCATCATCGTAATCTCTTCCATGTTCCTTTAAAATTGTACTAGCAATTTTAATCGGATGTTGTTTAAAAAGACCCGGATATTTCTCAGGATCGTAATTTCCCGAGATCCCATCGCTTGTCATTATTATAACAGTTCCTTTAACCCAAGGATACTTTGACACTTTAAAATTTCTAATAACATAACCTAAAATTCCGTTATAATTATGAGGTCTTATCGGGGCCGGTGAATTAAATATTCTTGTTGAGACATTCCCTATTCCTACATATTCCAATTCACCTTTAATGTCATCAATTAAAGCTATCGAAATAGCAACTCCACGAGTTTTTCTTAACCTCTTATGTAACTCATTAACTATTTTCTCAAGAGGTTTATTATAGTTCTCGAAAAAGTATAGACGTGTTTCTGTAGCGGCTTGGAACGCCTCAAATCCGTGCCCTAAACCATCAATTACAGCAGCAATCGTCTTACCATTAAAGTGTTTTAGAAAGTAGCTGTCACCATTGTATAATTCGCCTAATTTACTCCTACTAAACACTCCAAAAATCATCTCTCTTTGAGGACCCTCTGTTAAATCCTTTTTTAGAGGGAGATATTTTTTAGCGACTATAATTGTCCCTGGTTGCTTTTTCGAAGCACTCGAGCTTATTTTAAACTCGCTCATGAGCCTACTTATCGCTCCTAAACCTATACCGAGACTTCCGATTGTTGTATATCCATCTTCCATAATTATATCGATTTTTGCGATTCCTGGTCCCTTATCCTCATAAACTATTTGAATGCCTTTTCTTCTTGCCTCTTCAAATGACGAGCATGTAATTTTACCTTCGATTACTCCATGATTGATCGCATTTTCGGCTAATTCCGTAACTACAATTGATATTTCGCTAAGTTGTGTATCTAAAAACCCAAATTCTTTAGCAAATTGAGAAATCCTTCTCCTAGCGATACCAACATGGTGCTTTTCGCTAATATGAATAATTATTGTTTTTACGCCACCCACTTAACGATAACAACCTCTGTACCTTTTCCCACTTCTGATTGAATGGAAAATTCATCCATCAGCTTTTTAGTTCCACTTAAACCCTTTCCGAGCCCTTTACTCGTAGAAAATCCACCTGACATTGCACGATCAATGTCTGGAATGCCTGAACCATTATCTATTACAGTTATTTTTAAACCTGTTTTTAGGGAATCTCCAACTTCTTCCACGATGACCTCGCCTTTTCCAACGTAATCAAAGACATTTCTCGCTAATTCGCTAACAGCAGTTAATAGTTTAGTCTGGGCTACTATATCAAATTGCATTTCTTTAGAAATTTTTCTAACAGCTTGTCTTATCTTGACAAGATCAAATTCGATATCAATTGCGTATTTCTCAAAAAATCTCTGTTTATTCAACAATCTCCTCCGATTCTGCTTTTAAATCATCTAATATTTCAAAAGCATGATCCACATTCAAAGCAGTATAGGCACCCTTCAGTTGTAGCCCCATTTCGACGAGAGTAATGGCAACAGCCGGCTGAATTCCAACAACAACCGTATTAGCATTCATGGTTGCCGCAGATTGTGCGATATTCGATATTAGCCTTCCTAAGAAAGAATCCACCATATCTAGAATTGTCAGATCTAACAAAACTCCAGTTACATTTACTCCAGAGATATTTTCTTCATGAATCATTTCAGTCAATTCTTTTTGTAATCTTAAGGCTGCTAAATCGTCGATATCAGAGATAAAAGTTACTATTAAATTTTCGCGTATTTTAATAATAGGAATTCTCTGACTCATGAAAGACCTACCTCTTTTTTTCTATAGTATAACCAAGCTTTTTAAACGCATGTTCCAGCCCTCCAGCAAAAACAGCGCTCGTAATCACTTCACTGAGATCAACTCCCAACTCAACCAGTACCTGAGCTACTTCTGGTCGGATTCCAGTCAGAATAGCTTTTGCCCCTAAAAGCTTTACTCCTCGAACTGTCTTAAGCAAATGATTTGCAACTTGAGAATCTATTATGGGAACCCCTGATATGTCAATTATTGCGTATTTATAACCGAATTCAACGATATTGTTTAAAAGGGATTCAGTAACTAATTTAGCGCGTCTACTATCAAGTGTTCCGATGATTGGTACTGATACTATATCGTCCCACAGCTTCATTACTGGCAATGAAAGTTCGATTATCGAATCTGCTTGCTCTTTAATAAGCTCATCGCGCCCACTTATGAATTCCTCGAAGGATTGCAGGCCGAACTTGTCCAAGATGTTATTCAGGCCGGTAATATTTTCTATCATCGCATCTACATCACTTTTATAACTCTCTTCTATGAAAGGTAAAATAGCTTCTTTTAGGCTGAATAAAAAAGTCACCGTTTCTGAAGGAGTAAAACCTTGAGCAGCCCTTCTACGCCAAAATTTAATCAAAAATTCTCTAACTTTATTATATTCTGAACCCGTAATATCTTCATTAATTCCAAACCTAATCGCTAAAGTGAATTCTTGCATAAAAGTGGCGGATTCAGTTCTAAGATCAGCTTCGCTTATTAAATCACGCCTCAAGGTGTCAATATTCCCAAGTTGCAGTTTAATCCATCTTTTTAATATTTTCGACTCATTTTTTCTTATTACTTCCTCTATTTTTTCTATTCCACTCATGTTAAAAACATTTTTTTTATTTTTTTTTTTGTCAATTTTGGTTAAGTAATCTTAGTTAGATAATTTTGAACATTATTATAAATTCCAATACTTAATATAAATATTTCTACTCTATTTAGAATATTGGTATTTTTCTATAGATAAGTTTAATTTATTTTCTACGGATAGTTATTATAAAAAACAACTGAAGAGAAGATAAAAAATAATTGATTCAAAAAAGATTTCTGAACTATTTGGAATAGGCTCAAATATTTATAGCGAGATCACTAATTTTCTTGAAAAACAAGCGAAAATAGTCGAATTAGAGTTTCAAAAGAAATATCGGCTTTGGAAATCGATTTTTAAGCGCATTTATGGAAATGATATTGATCATTCTCTTTTTCTAAAACATTCCTATTTCGCACTTATTCTAAAGCTTTTAGTAGCGAGAAAATTAAATGCTCAAGGAAAAGAAAGTTTTAAAAATTATTATCATGATCATAACTTGAGTGAATTAGAATATTTTTTTTGTCCAGATCTCAAAAAAGATGTTATTAACCAGATACACATATTGTTAAAAGATTCTCGTTTTGCTTATCACGATCTCTTCCAAAAATTGTATCAGCAAGTTTTCTTTATTATAACAAGGCACAAATTAGGAGAATTTTATACTCCACCTGAACTTGCTAAAAAAATGATTGACGATTTTTACGAAATGGGAGCAAAGACTTTAGATCCATCTTGCGGTTCTGGTGGTTTTTTAATAGAGATCATTATTAAAATCCTCAATTCCAACGCTAAAAAAAATGTAAAATTTAATGCGATTGAAAATATTTACGGCTTTGATATTAACCTATTAGCAACTTTAACAGCTAAGGTAAATATATTATTGTTACTTTTCGATTATTACGATGCAGAAAATGATAAACTCCCCAAAATAAATATTTTTCTAATAAACGCTCTTTTTCCCGACCAGAACAAAAAAAACCTAAAGGTAAATTTATCGGAGCTTTATCAATCGTTTGACTTAGTTATTGGAAACCCTCCGTGGTTAACTTATAAAGACATTATCAATAAGGAGTATCAAATAAAGATTAGAACGCTATCTGAAACATTAGGAATTAAACCCAAAAGTCAATACATAACCCACATTGAACTAGCAGCAGTTTTCTTTTACGCGATCCCTCTAGCATTCTTAAAAATTGGAGGAAGCATATTCTTTGTTCTTACTAAGAGCATTTTAAACGGAGATCATTGTTATAAGTTCCGCGCGTTTTCAGTTTTTAATAAGATTGAAATTTGGGATTTTCCTAACAATTATTTCTTTAACGTAGAGCATATCTGTCTAAAAGCGAAATATATCGGTAGAAGTTCGGAAATTCCAATTTCCGAAAAATATCCAATTAAGACTAAAATTTACGATAGCATTCTTGAACTTCAGCGGACAACAACTTACTCTAGCTTAGCATTCGACGAGAAGGGAGCAAAAATTATTTTACCAGAACAAGATCTAAAGTTCTTAAATGCGCTTTCAGAAAGTCAATACAGGCGTAAGTTCTTTCAAGGGGCGACTTTGGTACCTCGAGCGCTTGTATTCTTTAAAATAGACGAAGAAAATGAAAAATATCTACAGATTTCTTCCGATCCTGAAGTTAAATTACGCGCTAAGAAAAATTGGAGGTATTCTTTTCAAAATAAAATAATTGAAAACAAATTCAATTTTAAGGCTTTTTTAAACAAAGATTTAATACCATTTAGTATAAAGCGATTTAAACGCGTTTTTTTGCCAATTAACGAGAAT
Organism: Promethearchaeota archaeon; assembly: GCA_018238625.1. Taxonomy (GTDB): domain Archaea; phylum Asgardarchaeota; class Lokiarchaeia; order Sigyniarchaeales; family SOKP01; genus SOKP01. The sequence goes on along the minus strand of JABCSY010000026.1, from coordinate 25,225 downwards.
TTTGAATTCGATGAGACCTTCCTTAAGAATAATCCAAGAGCTTTAGAATTTTACAATGAGCTTAATAAATTTTACCAAGAAAACAAAGCAGAAACGAGCGAGATCGATAATCTTTTTTCAAATTTGAATTATTGGAATAAATTAACGAAACAAATTAATAATAAACAATATATCGTCGTATACAACGCGAGTGGTTCCCGTCTGAAATCGGCAGTTATCGATAACGAAGAAAAGGAAATAGTTATTTGTTCAGAAAATTACTATTATTCCACCGATTCACAGAACGAGGCGCATTATTTATCGGCAATTTTCAATTCTCCAATACTTTCGAAAAACATTAAGCTCATAAAATCGAGTAGACACATTCATAAAAGACCTTTCTCTTTTCCAATACCATTATACGACGACAAGAATGACCTCCATAGAAAATTGGCAAAAAAAAGCCAGAAATATCATACCGTAGTACAAGATTTAGTATTCAACAACCCAAAAATAACTCCTGAGAAGGTTAGAACCTTTATCTACCAAAAGTTAATGAAACTCGATAGCTTGACCAAAGAAGTTGTTTTTAAGATTTAATTGTATATTAAATTAATTCAAAACACTATTTTTATCAAAAATCAGAATTTTAGAAAAGTTTATCTTTCACAAATAATTTAATTACTCGATTTAGAGTGAGAAAAGAAAGATATTTTTAGTGAACAAATAAATTGAACTTTACAGAATTAGGAATTAACGAACATAACGCTAACGCGTTAAAAAAAATCAACATTAATAAACCCACGCCTGTCCAACAAAAAGCTATACCTCTAATCTTAAAGGGTCAAAACATAATGGCTCAAGCGAGAACGGGTAGTGGCAAAACTTTAGCTTTTATACTTCCAATAATAGAAAACCTTAAATTTACGCGTAACGAAGCTCTAATCTTGGTTCCAACGAGAGAGTTAGCAAATCAAATATACGAAGTAGTTAGAGATTTGGGAAATTCAAGAGTCAAAGCTTTTCCGATTTATGGCGGAGTTTCTATAAATAATCAAATAAATAAACTAGAAAACGGCATAAGTATTATCATTGGAACTCCTGGAAGAATAATTGATTTGTACAAAAGAAGAAAGTTAAGATTAAATGAAATTAGGTTTGTTGTCGTTGATGAAGCTGATAGAATGTTTGACATGGGTTTCACACCAGATGTGAAATACATTTTAAACCAAATTCATTCAGAATACCAATTCATGCTATTCTCTGCGACCTTTGATAACAGAATCAGAGAATTAGTGAAACAATATTCGAAAAATAGTTTCGAATTTTTAAACTTAAGCAGAGATGATTTAACTGTTGGAAATACAAAACAGTTCTATTATCTGATTGAGAGATATGGAGATAAACTGAAAACTTTCCTTAAAATACTGAGGAGAGAAAAACCAGATCACCTTCTAGTCTTCGTGAACACGAAGAGAACTGCGGCTTGGTTAGTCAAGAGGTTAAAGTCGTTAGATAATTTCATATATAACGTGGATCTCATTTCTGGAGACTTGTCTCAACATCAAAGAGAGAAAATTTTAAAAGCTTTTAAAGCGCATAAGATTAACCTACTCATTGCCACAGATGTTGCAGCCAGAGGTTTGGATATCAATAACATTTCGCATGTTTTTAATTACGACATTCCAAAATACCCTGAGAATTATGTCCATCGAATAGGGAGAACTTCTCGCATGAATAAGCGCGGAGTTGCAATTACGCTCTGTTTAAAAGACGAATACGAATATCTTTGCCACATCGAAGGATTGATCGATAAGGAAATTAAGGAAAGAACAATATTTTCTCGACAAGAAAATACTCAATATCATAACCCCTTTTATTAACATTAAACAGATTGTTATATAGAATTGTTTTATATTTTAGTTTCAGGCTAAATAAAAAGTATGTCAAATGATACTAAGGTTTTTAATAATTATATTCTGAAAATATTATTTATTTCTTAAAAATAAGAATTTAAAGAAAGAATCCTCAACGAATTAAAATTCGTTTCAGAGCATAGGAACTTTTTTTCATGATGTTACTGATAAGGAAACCTTAAAAAATTGACAAAACTCTAGCTAAATATAATCCATTATTGGTTATAATGTGTCTCTCTGAACTCTCCTAATCCGATATGTTTAGCTGACACCCTAAAATTAAGGGAGAGTTATTACAAGCCCATTAGACAGCTTCTCTGAGTCTTATCCAGGTTTATTCTCGAGGCTTACCATTTTATGGCGGCCTAATGCTCTATGAGAGTTTCAACTCAGTCACCATCCTGCCAATTTTTCTTTCAGGTTTCATCCACATGTGGGGAGAACCAAAATTAAATCTTGAATTGAATGGCTAGTAATAACTAAATATAATTTAAGCATAATTACTATAAAAAAATTAGCACTGAAAAAATAATATAAAAAAAAGATTAAAAATTAATTATTGCCATTTTATGGTAAATATTTGAAAACCATCTTCATCTGTTTTAACAATATGGATATTTTGGATTTTTAAGATTTGTAAAAAGCCTAAAATAAGACCTTTAACAAAACTTTCAGTAAATGGATACATTTTAGTTTTTATTACGAGAGAATCAGGACCAGAATCTACAATTGTCATTAATGAAAATATATTTTCTCCTTTAAAACTTTTGGAAATATTAGTCTTTAATATAGAGGTTAAATCCTTAGGGGTTGAATCAGGTTTCAACGCCTTAATAACATCTGGATTCGAAGCAACTACTAATTTTCCAACACCTTGATTTGCATCATCACTTAATTTCTCTAAGGCGATAATAGTTTTATCAACGGGATACCAGCCATCTGGCTTAATATCCTCTGGTCTCATATTTAGTTCCTTAGCAGCTTGCTCGAGAAATTCTTCATTAAACTCCTTAAATAGTTTAATAAGCATTATTAGAAATTGTCCTATTATTTCTTGCATAATTATCACTCCTTTTTTATTTTTTATTATTTTTTATTTTTTAAATAAATAATAATATTTATATATATAAACATCCTTTTTGTCAAAATCTTATATTTAAGCCTTCTGTTTTTTATATAAATTTACATAGAAATAATTAAAAAATTAAATAAATAAGATTTAAAAATTATATTTATTGAAATTTATTAAAGATATGAAAAAAAAATAAGATTCTTCTATAAAGTAATATCAGTTTTTAAAATATTTTTCAACTAATAACCCCACTTCTTCCCAATTTTGCCTAGCTGAACAACTTGTTTCTATATTCTTAACTAAATCCTTATAGATCACATCAAATTCATTAATTAAATTGCCAAGTGTGTATTCAAATATTTTTAAATGCTCTTTCACAATCAAAACAAAAATAATATCCCTTGATTTATTTAATTCAAAAATGATTGTACAATCTCCATGATTTATATATTTTATTGGAGATTTTCCATGAGTTATCACTTTTAAAATAGTCATTAATCCGACAATCCCTCCTGATACTATTATAGAGTCATTACTATTAGTAGAATGGTTACTAAATGAGTAGTCAAATAGAGGAATACCATATTTATATAATACTAAAAGTTGAATTACCTTATCCTTCCAATTTTTTATGGGTAGAAGAATTTTTATTGATGATTTATATAGCCCGTTTAATGATTCTATAAGCATTTGACCATGATGTAATTCAATTATTTCTTTTATAAAATGAAATTGGTAGTCCATTTTATTCTCTAAACCTAAATTAAACTGTGTTTTTATCAGAATTTCTCCAAAGTTCCTAACTTTTTGAAGGCTAATTGAAAGATTGCTATCATTATTTGTATTTAAAATTATATAGGTTAATATTTCTTTTAATACCTGCTCTATTCGTGATCTATCAATAAATGAATAAACATCTTCAGATAAATCTAAATCAATGAAAGAATTATATTGGTTATTATTATGCAAAACTGTTCTTAAAGAGTTTTTTATAATTTCGACTAAATTTTCAGTTTGTTTATTTAGAATTAATTCGTTTGATTCTATTCTGGAAATATCTACAATTTTACTAGCCAAATTCAAAGATGTCTCTCCTCCATTATTAATTAGTTCTAATAATCTAATTGCATTTTCATCCAATTTATCTTTATATGTTTCTAGAAGTAAATGAGATGCCTTTGACATAACATTTAAAGGGTTTTTCAATTCTTCAGAAGTCTTAGCAGTTAAATTCTTTTTTAATTCATTGAGTGATCTCAATCTTTCATTTTCCTCTTTTATTATAATATCTGCTAGCTTGCTCTCTGTTATATCTAATAAAACTACTTGAATAAAGTTATTCCCCTCAATATTTATTCTAGAGAAAAACATCTCAACCCATGTTTTACAACCATTTTGATTAATAAAATCTAATTCGTTTACTTCAGAATAATTAATCAACATTACATTATTTATTATTTCCTTAACTTCTTCTTTTTTATTAGCCGAAAATGGAAAAAGATTGAAAAAAGAGTTACCTTGAACCTTGCTATTTAATACGCCTAAATATAATTCTGCTACATGATTGCAAAAATATACTGTCATATCAAATTGTAATATAAATATTGAAAAAGGGAAGCTATCTAACAAATTTAGATAGGACTTCTTATTTTTTATTTCATTTATTTTATAAAAATTAAAAATTTGAGTTTTTTCAAATTCGTTCTTAATAATTGTAATCTCCTCTTTATCTAATATTATTAAAATTTATTTTATTAATAATCTCGTGATATCTGTTTCGAAGTGTTGTATCAGTAATTCCAATAATATTGGCAATGACTTTCTGATTTATCCTTTTATTTCTTAATTTTGATGCTAAGTAAATTGCGGCTCCGCAAAAACCATTTGGGTTTTTTCCACCAGTAGAACTATTTTTGAAATATTCTTCTAATATTTTAATAGTTAATTTTTCTGTATCAAAATCTAATCCTAGATTAGCTATAAATCTAGTAACATTAGCAATTGGATTATTAATGGGAGTCTTTAGATTTAATTCTTTGACCAAATTGAGATAATATTTTTTTAATTTCTTTGGAGCAATTGATGATTCCATACAAATTTCTTGGAAAGTTCTTGGTATTTTTTTAATTTTACAAACATAAAATAAACATGCAATAATCATTCCTTTTATTGATCTTCCTTTAATCATGTTTCTATTAACTGCTTCTTCATAAAGCTCTAAAGTAGCTTTTTTAATATATTCAGGTATACCTAAATTGTGACTTAACCTTTTCAATTCTATAATAGCAATTAATTTTTTTTTTTTATCCCAAGGGATATAGGAATTAAGTTTTATTGCACGTTTTAAATGGGGATTTTGAGTATTATTATTATGTATCACACAAAAACTTATATCTGGAAATAATTGAGACGTTGGACTCCCTGTTCTTGCTTTTTCTCTAGATTGTTCAGCTGTATATATTCTTGGACCACTGTGATTGAGAGCTAATTCTTTTTCGCTTATAATTAAACCACATTGATAGCAAACGGTCTCTCCTCTTTCAACTACCGAAATTAAGTTCCCTTGACATTCTGGGCATGAATTTAATCCATATAATACATCCTTTTTTATCTCAATAATTTCAATCACCTTATTTAATGTATGTGTTTATGTTTTAATTTGTTGTATTGAGGCATTCTTACTCATATTATCATTATTAAATAACTTAATTAATGATTGAGTTGTATTCTTCAATTCAAACTTAATTACACTATAATTCAAAACTGAAGGAAAAATACAGGCAAAAATTATTTCATTACTAATAAAGTCAATTGTTATTGTAAAACTATCACTCTCTATTTGATTACCCCCCTGAATTACTATATCTTTAACATTATTTGAGCTATCTGTCATCAATATTCCTTGTTCTGCAAATGATATTATACCAGCACATATCGCACTTATCGATTGATAAAAATCTTCATCTTCGCTTAATGATTCTTGATCAATTGCTATTATTAAGCCATCGTTATTAAATAAGAAAGAAGTTGTTACCCCTGTTCTAATTCTAAATGGTTTTAAAAGTTTTTTTATTTGATTTTCTATAGATATATCCATATTAGGCAACCACCTTACCTTTTAAGTTAAAATTATCATTTGATTTATTAACAATTATTTTAAGGGTATTTATTATAGCATCTTTAATTCCAATATTATCCAAAACAGATCCTTTATATACTTCCTCGCCTATCAAATCAGAAATCATCTCATTTCCATAATAATCCTCTCTATCTGCCTTATTTGCTATAATATTTAAGGGGATGTTTTTTCCAAGATTAGTAGTTATTTCTTCTCTTATTACTAAAGCGTTTCCAATATTAGCTAAATCACATCCATCAATTAATAAAATGACACCATCACTTCCTCTTCCTAGAATATGACGTACAGCTTTAAATTGTATCTGACCAGGGCTCCCTTTTAACTCAACATTAATAATATGCCATCCAGAATATTCCTTTTTATCTCGAAAATATTCAGATTTACTCATTAAAACACCTTCTGTATCGAAATTTAAATTTGGTCTTACCCAAACAAGCCTTCCTAAATCAAAACCAGTTGTAGTATGAGTTTTTCCTGGTTCATATTCTTCTGCTAGTTTCGTCTCTACAGATATAGCTTTATCATCTAGAGTATGAATTAAAGTTGTTTTCCCAGCATTAAAAAATCCAGTAATAAAAATTTTAAATTTATTTTTTTCCATTTAATATAATAACCTCAAAATTATATATTAATAAAGAAGTTTTTTTATTAATTTATATAAAAACTAACTTATATTTAAATATATCATATTTCCTTTAATAAAATATTTAAGAGAAAAGGGTTTTTTTATAAAAAATAGATATATTTATATAATCAGACTTAATTACTATATTAACATAAAAAAATTTACTATTAACTAAAAAATTATTTTTAAAAAAGGAGGTATTATAAAATGAGCGCAAAAATTGATAAAATTAAATCTATCTTAAAAGAATTAGAAAAAAACTGTGAAGTTAATAATAGTGCTTTAGTTTCATTAAAAGGACAAATGATGGCTAGTGCTTTACATAGTGATGTAGATGAAAAAGGGTTAGCTGCGATGACTGCAGCTCTAACTTCAGTTGGTAATAGAGTTGCAAGTACTTTGCAATCAGGTAAAACGGGTTCAATTATTATAACGGGAAATGATAAATTAATAATCTTACATCAATTAAGTCAAGCAGTATTAATTGCATTAGCACCCTCAGACGCTAAAATTGGATTAATAGATTTTGAAATCAATATGGCATTAGATAGAGTTAAATTAGTTCTTGGATAAAACCTTGAATTATTTTTTTTCTATTTTAAAAAATTTAAAAAAATAAATTTTATTTTAAGAAAATTTAAAAAAATTAATTAAAAAAAAAAAGGTGAAAAAAGTGTCAGATATAAGAGAGAGCCTGGTTCAATTATTGGATACACTAAAAAAAGATTTGAGAATTGTTAGAGCAAGTTTAATTACTGAAGATGGATTAATTATTGTAAATAATAGTGAGAACGATGAAGATGATGAAATAACACAAAATTTTGCTGCAATTTCAGCAAGTATTTTGTCAATGGCAGAAAGGGGGATAGAAATTATTAACGTTAATAAAATACTTGAACAAATAAAGATTGATGCTGGGTTTAACGAAAATAGTGATGCAGATTTTACTATTATGATTTCAAGAGTATACTCAAATGTTCTTTTATTAATTATTTTTCCAAAGACTACAAATATGGGATTAATTCAATATGAAACTAGCAAAATTATTAAAAAAATTAGAAATCTTGTAAAGAAAGATACGTCTAAAGCTTTCTTTTCTGACCTGGGTTCTTTAACCTAAATTAATAATAATAAAATTAAGAGAAATAAGGTGCTTTAAAAGAAATGATTGATAAGGAAAAGAAAAAACAAGAATATAATCAGAATAGTGATAATTCTCAGGATTTAGAAATATTAAGAGAGAAAGAGAGATTTTACGCAGAAGAAGATATTAGTCCTGAAGTTAAAGAGATTTTTGATAATATATTTGGAGAAATGATCTCAAGTAATTCATTACCGAATCTTAATCTTGTTCAAAATGAAGAGAGTAGTAAGGAGGATGTGAATTTTAATAAGAATATGCCTAAAAGCGATACGCTTATATCTAACATCACGCAAGAAAAGGAAAAACTATATCTTGAAGAAGATATAAGTCCTGAAGTTAGAGAAATACTTGATGAAACTTTTGAAGAAATGATCTTAGAGGAAGAAATTTTTAATAATAAAAAGGATAAAGAACAAAAAAAGGATTTAATTATTAATCAAAATGAATATAAAGAGGAAATAGATAAAGATCAGGTGATAAAAGAAGATTTCAGTGTTATATTAGAAGAATATTCGAAAAAAATCGAAGACTTAGAGAACATGAAAGCAATTTATGAAGAAAAAATTGAAGATTTCGAAAAACAATCAATAATAGCAGAAGAAATAAAACAAGATTATCAGAATCGTTTTATTAAATTAGAAGAAAGTAGAGAAGAATATAAAAAACGTGGAGAAAAACTTGAAAATGCTAGAAATACTTTTAAAGTGTTGAGTAATGAATTAGAAGAGAAAAAAGCTGAGTTAAATAAACGAGATCAGTATTTAAAAAAGAACCAAAAAGAGTTAATTCTTAAAGAGAACAAGCTTAAAGAGATAGAAGAATCTCTTAATAAGAATATTAAGAAATTTACTAAAAGTGCTGATGAATTTGGGGTTAGATCAAATAAGAATAATATCACCAAGTCAATTAATAGTTTACCTATTGATCCATATCTGGAGGATGAAGATTTTAAACAGATGGAGAAAGGTAAAGTAGATGTTTTAAAAGACATTCTTGAAGAATTATTATTTCAGGGTGATTTTCAATCAAGTTTTTTAATTGATGGCCAGGGAATGATAATTTCAGAATATTCTAAAACAGAATTAGATTCTTTGGCAGTAGGAGCAATGTTTTCTTTAGTATGTACAACGGTATTAAGGACAGTACAAAGTTTAAGCTTAAATGAACTAGAATACTTCAAACTTTCTTCATTAAATGGAGAATTTTTGTTAAGAAATATCGAAATTAAGAACTATGAAAGAAATTTTATACTTTTAGCTTATTATAACGAGAGTAATTCTAATATCCCCGTGAAAAAACAAGTATTAAGTAAAAAAATTATAAAAAAGATTTTAAAAGATCTTAAAAGAGACTTTTATGATTCAAGAAGAGGTTCAGGAATATCTTGGGTTTTTGATAACATATCAGAGAAGTTGGACTTTTTAAAGCAAAAATACAATACAATAGATGGGGATATCGATTTAATACGTTTAAATTTGGTTAATAAAGCTTCAATTAAAATAAGAGAATTATTTGAGATGTAATTTCTTTATTAATTCATTTTAATTATCCTAAAAATTTTTATTTAAGTTAAATAAATTTATATAAGAAATTAAATAATTAATTTTTATTCTAATATAATCAAAAAAAGATGTTAATTAATTAAAAATTTAGTTAAAAAAGGAATTTTATGAAAAATAGTATTGAATTTCTATTTATAATTAAAGTAGTTATAATAGAGTGATGTGATTATCATGACTGATGTTGAAAAGAAGGAAGAAATGAAAAGATTTGAAGAAGAAACCGGAAAACAAGCTATTTGGCATGGAGAAATTACTGAAAGTTTCAAAAATTGGAAAGACAATAAGAAAATATATGGTAAAGATAAAAAAGGAATAGGACTTCTTGTTAGCGAAGATGTAAAGACTCAATGGAAGAATTTTGCTAAAGAAAAGGATATTACACTAACCAAATTTATCATCGAATCTGTGAATTTTTACGCTAACTATCTCTCTAAAACTAGCAAATATAGAGATTTTATTGATATATCTCACAGTTTAAAGGAACCTTTAACAGCTATTCAAGGATTTACTCATTTATTATTAGAAAATAATGAAAATAGTCTTGATCCATCTGTATTAGCAAAAATACAGGAAATATATTCATATAGTCTTGATCTGGAAGAAAAAATAAATGAAATATTTTGTCCTGTGGAAACTACTAAGTCTGATTATGATATTTTGATTATTGATGACGATCCTGCAACGATTTCAATTTTAAATAGTTATTTAAGGATAAAAGGTATAACTTGTAAAGGGGTTACTTCTGGAAATAAAGGATTAAGGGAAATAGAACAAAGTTTTCCTAAATTAATATTATTAGATATCATTTTGCCTGATATAGATGGATTCGAGATGTGTAAAAAACTTAAATCTATTGAAAAATATCGTAAAATCCCTATTTATTTCATAACAGCAATACCAGAAGAAAGAGTAAATAATCGGTTGGAAGAAACTGGAGCAGATGGATATTTTTTAAAACCATTTAAATTTGAAAAATTGGATAAACTATTTGAAAATTTCTAATTATTTTTATTTAGCTATTCATTTAGTTTTTTACGGAATTTTTGGTAACCTAATAAAAAATGTTGATCCCCTATTTCTTCCATCTGATTCAAGCAATAATTTTCCTCCATGCTTTTTAACATATTTCTTTGATAAATATAATCCTAATCCTGAGCCTTCCGTATTGATCTCAAACCCTTGTCCATATCTTTCGATTTTTCCAAATTTTGTAAAAACCCTTTCTTTTTCTTTATTGGTAAAACCAATTCCTGTATCAGATATCTGAATTTCAATAAAAAGATTAAATTCTTTTAATTTTATTGTAATTGTACCTTTTAAAGGAGTATTTTTTATTGAATTTATTAATAAATTTTCAACTGTTTCTTTTATTCTTTCTCTATCAATATTTATAGTTAAATCTTGGATATTTTCCACATTTAAGACTTGTTCTCTCTCTTCCAGTAAAGGAGATACATCAACAATACTTTCTCTTATTAATTCTCCTATATTTACTGTATTTATATTTAGATAAAATTGATCAGATTCTATTTTTGACACATTAAGTAAATCAATTACTAATTTTTCTAATCGATCTCCTCCTTTTTCAATTAATTCTAAAAGCTCTTGGGCTTCCTCACCTATTTTATTATTTAATATCTTTAAAAGGAGTCTAGAAGCACTACAGATAGAGTTTAATGGCGTTTTTAATTCATGTGAAATTCTAATGTTTAATTCATCCTTGAGTTTATTCAATTCGAGTAATTTTTTGTTTTCTTCTAAAATAATCTTTTCTGCTTCTTTTTTTTTTGTAATATCAAGTAATGTGATTAAATCTGCTGACTTCCCTTTAAAATTCACACTTTTCATGTAAAGCTCTATCCATTTTGTTTTTGTCGATATTTTATTTATTTTTGTTGAGAACTTAAAACTAATTAAAGGATTTTGTGAAATTCCAAACTCTTTGGGGAGATTTAAAATATTAAAGATTTCATATTTGGGTAATTGTGCTAACTCATTTAAACTAAGTTCAAGAATATTAGTAGCTTTTTTATTTGCATAAATAACAACACTATTTTGCACAATAATAATTCCCATGAATGATTGTTCTGTAATAGTTCTGAAACGATTTTCAGATTCTTCTAACTTTTGCTCGTCTTCTTTACTTTTATTAATATCTTGAGTTATTGCTTGGATATAGTTCGCCCCACCAATTTGTATGAGATTTGCTTGTATAGAAACCCATGTTTTACTTCCATTTTTGTTAAAAAATAAAATCTCTTTAGGTTCACTTTGACCTTTTTTAAAAACGTCTTTAAATATATTTTTAAGAGTAGAATAAGTTTCTGAAGGAAAGTTTTTAAATTCTGAAAAATTTTTGTTTAAAAAATCTGCTTTTTGGTATCCATATTTTTTTAACATTAATGAATTAATATCAACAACTGTACCTGAAGTATCAATTAAGGTGTTTATAAAAGGAGAGTTCTCAAATAAATGTCGATATTTTATTTCTGATTCTTTTAATTTTAATTCGATAGATTTTCGCTTTGTAATTTCTCTTATAACAAGTAATGTTTTAGGTTCAGCCTTTTCATTAATAAAAGATTTTCCAAGCGTTGCAATCCAAATTTCATGGCCATCTTTATGGTGAGCTTTAAATTCTAATGCCCCATCACTTTCACTATAAGCTTTATTTAAACCTTCTATGGTTGGTTCATAACCGTCAATATTGATAAAATCAAATCCAGAACGTCCAATAACTTCATCTCGTGAATAACCAAACATATTCTTGAGTGCTATTTCATTAACATATTCAACTTCAATTTTATCATTAATAACTACAATTAAATCATTTACATTTTCAGAGATTAGGCGATATTTTTGTTCAGAATTTTCTAATTGTATTTGTATTTCACGTTTTTCTGATAAATCCATAATTCTTTTTTCAATCTCTTCGATTACAAGTGGTTTTACGAAGTAACCATCGACACCATCTTTTATAGCTTTAGATACATTTTGAATGGAAGAATATCCAGTAACGATAAAATATATCCCGCTTGGTCTAATTTCTTTAAGATCCTTTATGAGATCAATACCATTGGTATCAGGTAATTTTAAATCGATTAAAAAGATGGCGAAAGGAATCTGATTTGTTTTTTCTTTTGCGATCTGACCATTCGTCGCAACTTCGACATAATACCCTTTCTCCTCAAAAATATCATTTAATGTTTGGCATATTAAATCGTCATCATCAACAACTAAAATTTTTAGGCTTTCTTTCAATTCTTTCATGATTTGTATTATACTAATTTATTTGCATTAATTCATAACTGTAGAAGGCCCTAATAATTCGAAACACATCTTCCATTTTAAAAGGCTTATAAAGGTATCCATGTACATTATTCTTAAATGCTTCTTCTACTGATCTTTTCATTTCAACTCGATATTCTGTAATGCAAACAACTGGAATTTCGTAATCCATTTTTTTTATTAAATTATATATCTCCCTATACTTCAATTTTGGCATCTTCACATCTATGAAAATTAGATCAATATTAATTTCTTTTAGATTGTCTAATGAATTTAAATCACAATGACTAATAATTATTTTAAAATTCATTCTATCTAACACCTCCTTAAATGTATCATGGAATATTATATCACCATTTATAAACATTGCAAGACGTTCCTTACTAAGAATACTGATAATTTTCAGGAATTTTTCCATACTAAACGGTTTATATATAATCCCAAAAACTCCTTCATCTAATGCTATATCTATAAGCTTATCAAGAGGGTATGCTGTCATCATTATTACTTTAGCTAAAGGATTTATTTGTTTGATTTTTTTAAAAGTTATAACACCATTGATTCCTGGCATTAAAATATCTAGTATAATAATATCAAAATTAATTTTTTCAATTAATTCAATCGCTTTATAGCCAGTATTCACTGTTGATACACTATAATTTTTTTCAATCAAGATATCTGATATGGTATCACACATTTCAACATTATCATCAACAATTAAAACTTTAATCAGTTCCTCCATTTATGCATCCTCACTTTTAAGGATAGGTAATTTAACTATAATAGTTGAACCCGTATCAATTTTACTTTCAACGTCAATCGTTCCATTATGACTGGTAATAATATCTTTTACAATTGATAAACCTAAACCAAAGCCTTTTGCTTTTGTTGTAAAAAGTGGTTCAAAAATTTTCTTCAGATTCTTATTTAAAATCCCCTCACCTGTGTCTTTAAATGAAATATTAACCATATTTTCTTCTTTATATGTTTTAATCTCAAGAATACCTCCTAAAGGCATTGCTTGAAACGCATTCAGTATAAGGTTTTGAAATGCTTGTTGAATTTGCCTTTGATCTACAAAAAGATCTGGTATTTCAAGAGCGAATTTTTTTTCAATATCAATGTTTTTAGGAATTTCCATATTATTTATTAAATCGTTAATTGCATTATTGATATTTACTTTACTAAAGTTAGGCCTTTTAGTTTTAGTAAAATTGAGGAGATCAGAAATGATTTGGTTACAAATATTTAATTCGTGTTTTATTATATTTAAATGTTTTATTACTTTCACTTCTTTATTATCAATCTTCATATTTAAAAAGTAAATAGAGTTACTGATAACTCCAAGAGGATTTCGAAGTTCATGCGCAATTCCCCCTGCTAGTTTTCCAATTGTAGTTAATTTTTCCTTACGTATTAGCTTCTGCTGTGTTTCTTTAAGTTCTTTAGTCCTCGCTTCTACTTTTTGCTCAAGGTTGATATTTATTTCTTCTAATTCTTTTTCATATTTTTTTAATTTTGTATTATCTATAAATGATATAAAAAATGCGGGTTTATTATAATACGATATTGATTGGGCATAAACCTCTACACATTTTAAATGCCCTGAATAGGAATAGATTTTTGTAGAGTAAAGATTTGGAGTATCTGTCTCCTCTTTTTGTCTTTTTGATATATATTCTAGAAATCTTTTTTGATCTTCTTTAGCAAGCATATCCCTAACTATTTCATCATATGGGGCTTCCAATTTTAAATCTGGTATCTCTAATATATCTCTACTTTTTTGATTTATAAACATTATTTTATTATCTTGTATAATTGTGATACCTACTAATGAAATTTCAGCCATCTGTTTAAATCTTCTTTCTGATTCTTTTAATATGAGTTCTGAATTTTTTCTATCTGAAATATCAATACTTGCACTTATTACACCTGTGATGACATTATTTTGATTTCTTAATGGTTGTTCATTAATCAAAAAGGTTCTCCTACCCCAAGGCATTTCAAGAGTATCTTCAGAGACAACGCCAATATTTGAATCATATACTCTCTGAATCCGTTTTAAATATCGCTCTGCTGCTTTTTTAGGTAATATATCACATAATGATTTGCCTATGATACTTTTAGGTGAAGAACCTAAATATTCAGCTGCTTTTTTATTAATTAATTGACATACTCCATTATAATCAAAAATTACTATATTTACCACCAAATTCTCGAATAGAATTCTGAATTTTTCTTCTGATATTTTTAAACTATTAATCCTTTTCTCTATCTTTTGCTCTAATTCTGTATTTAACTTCTTTAAATCTACTTTTGTGTTACTTAATTTTTTTTCTATTCCTTTGTATTTGGTGATATCACGAGAAGTTGTAACTATTTTTTCAACATTACCTTCCTTATTTAAGATTGGATAAAAAGATACAATTAACGTTTTTTCATTGTAACTCTTCTTAAATTGAAAAATCTCTTTTGAATGTTTTAACCTCTCTATTAGTATGGTGATATCCTCTATTTCTTTTGGGGTGTGAAAAGAGCGATAGTTATGTCCTATGATTTCATTCACACTTTTACCCATTATCTCAGCTGCTTTCTCATTGCAAAAGTAATAGATTCCGTTACAGTCTAGAATTGTTACTGGAAAATTAGCCAATTTTATAAATGTAAATAAGGTATTTGCCACTTCTTTCATATTTTGATTTCTCACTCTATTGATTTTATCCATTTTTAACTCAATTTTAATGATTATCAATAATAATTGATAAATAAATTATCTAAATTGACAAAACAAATCTAATATAATATTTAAAATTTAAAACCTTAATCCTTTTTATTTATAGTTTTATATCACTTTAGGTTTTTATTTATTTTGATTTTAAGAAATTTTTAAAAGAATAGCTTTTAGATTTATTCTACGATCCCACCAATTTTTTCACTTATATCAATCCTAAACGCGATATGGAGCTTCCTAACAACGGCCATTCCAAGGAGGGGCGATTTACCCTTAACCTTGTAGGGATAAGCCTTTTTTGTACTCAAGATGGTAGACTTTCTATAATACACGAGATATATCCGGGAAGCATTCAGGACGAGGCATATTTCAATTGGATTTTAAAAGCTTTTAAGCACATAAGATTAACCTACTCATTGCCACAGATGTTGCAGCTAGAGGTTTGGATATCAATAATTTTTCGCATGTTTTCAATTACGACATTTCAAAGTTCCCAGAGAATTATATCCATCGAATAGGGAGAACTTCTCGCTTGAATAAACGCGGAGGATTGATCGATAAGGAAATTAAGGAAAGAACCATATATTCTCAAGAAAATACTCAATATCATAACCCCTTTTACTAAAGAGATTCGTGTTATGAAAATGAAAGACAAACAGATTTTTATAATGTTTTGTGGAGACAATCAAGGCTTTTTTTTACAAACCAGATAGACTCCAAGAGATAAAATTATTGATAGTGATATTCAATCTAAAAAGCCTATGTATTATTTAACATTAGGACCAAAAGTCTTTGAGGCAATGATTTTTAGTTATGAACACAGTATGCAAAGAAAAAGACCTAATGAACAATCACATTTCAAGTTTAACTTTTTGGGAGATTTTTCTTAATCCCCAGACCCTAATGATTTTTTAAAGAATGCCTTTATAAAAATTGAAGAGAGCCATTTTGAAAGAAAAAAGCATATTTGTTTATTAAAAAGAATATTAAGAAACTTTTTTTGGAATACAAATTTTTAAATTACTAGAGTTTTATTCGTTTAATATATTTAATTAAATTTTATACAATACAATGCGTTATGATGATGATAATTATTATCAGTAATTATAGAGGTGAAACATGAATGCCATCACGTAGAGGTGACGGAACCTTGGTCTTTAAGTCTGGGTTCAGTTCGAGCCAGAAAAGTCAATCTGCTTCTACGGGCCAAGCTTAGGTGGTAAAACAACGGCTTTAGAATGGGTCTATCATAGAGAGGGTTTAGCTTCAGGTGACAGAAGATTCTAATTTTTGAATCTTCCATTTAATGCAGCAAATCCAAGACCCTACTGGACGAACTTTGTTTTTTGATCGGGTAGTTGCAAGAGTATCTAATGTAGTTTTTCAAGTATATACTGTTGCTGGCCAGCGCAGACACAAATTTCAACGCCAGACCGTTCTGAAGGGTACCGATGCCGTAATCTTCACTTTTGATTCTCTCATCGATCAATCCTTTCTCGAATTCCGAGCATAGGGATAACTGGGGAGAGAATATATGGTCTTTAAAAGAGCTATTGAAGTTTTACGGTGATAAGTTAATTCCACCAGCCCCATTTGACCCACCAGAAGTACCTCTGGTAGTGTTAGCCAACAAGAGAGATCTTGAAGACATCGTCGAGATATCAAAAATTAGACAAGTTTTAGATACCGCCAAGATGGACCACACCTTGATTTACGAAACTATCGCTATTACGGGAGTTAACGTAAAAAGAGCGTTTGTATATGCTGCCAGACAAGCTGTGCTTAACCACTACAAGAAATTGAGTGGTAAAGCTATGGAAAGCCCATAATCAAGCCTTAATTTTAGAACTTTTTAAGTCTAATTTTTAATAATACTCTTAAGCTCAATTCTTCGGATTTTAAATTTTTTATAAATATTTAATTTCAGGTTCTACCTTCTCTTTTGAAATTCTTAAATAACCATATGAACTAATTACTGTAAATTTATTATCGATTGGAGTTGTTGTTCCTGGGTTTAAAAACAGGATGTCGTGGTGTATCTCATTAACAGGCCTATGAGTATGGCCAAAAATTATAATGTTATAATCAGAATTAAGCAAGTCTAATTTTTTAATTAATCGTTTAACGATTATATTTGGACCGCCCATCCCGTGTAGCATTAATATTTTATGACCGAATAATTCAAATTCCAGCTTTTCAGGAAGCGATTCTTTAAGTTTTGAGTCAAAATCCATGTTGCCGAGAACCGCAATTACTTTTTTTTCGCCAAAAGTATCGATAAGAGCTTGGTATACTTTATAGGAAACGAAGTCCCCCATATGAAACACATAATCCACATTCCTCTTCTTAAAATCATCAATAATTACCTGTGGAATTACATTAGTTCTTTGGGGAATGTGCGTGTCAGACAATAGACCTATCAACAATTCTTCTTTATCAGTTTCTAACATATTTTAAACCTATTATTTAATAATTTAGTAGAGCTAAAATTAATCTTTTTTCTATTCTTCTTGAGGATCTTGCTTTCTCATTCTAAATTTAACTACTTTAAGCGCAAAGTTAACGATTTCTTCTACGGTGTTCCATCGTCCTTCGTCGAGTTTTTCTTTTATCCAATAATATAAATCTTGTTCAATGGGGATAGCCGTGTATATGGGTTGCGATAATTGCGCTTCTTGAGAATGAGCTTTGTTCATAAGCCAAGAGATTACGTTAGATATTAATTTGAAGTTGTCAGCAGCGTGAATACCGTATGAATCGTGGAAGCCAGAAAAAAGAGACAAGTTCCCTATAGCTACGGTTTTTCCCATGCCATAATGTCCGATAGCGATTATTGGTAAGCTTTTAACAGGTTCATCAACCCATTCTTCTCCATCAAAATATTTGTGCCAAGCAGATTCCTCAGATGAGAGTGCGACTGCGCTAACATCAATATCTTCATTTTCAACTGATTTATCAACCTCTAAAGTACAGCCAACAGAATGAATAATTTGAGTTATATCTCGAGTTATAAAGTGTTTTTTGAATTGTTTAATTATTGGACGCGAATTATCTTTCGAAAAATCTTCGTTATCAAATAGCTGATCGTGGTTGAATTTGATTCCAAAATGTTTTGTTAGCTCGGATAAATTATTTTTATTGTCATAGTCTCCTCCTTTATCGTTGATAATTAAAAGAGACCCTCCATCTTTAACGTACTTCAATAAACCCTCAATCTCTTCCGGAGTTAGATATGATTCAGCAATTGGAACACCAATAATAAATACATTATAAGCAGATAATTTTTCGTAGGTAATTCCCGCTTCAATTTTTCCCAGTTTTAAATCTGAATTAAATAGAAACTCAATAAAGTCATTAAATCCAGGATCTTCTATTATTAACTTGTTTTTGTGGGAATAATCAAAACCAATATTAAATTCAGTACTCATAAATTAACACCCTTGATATTGATATCACTTAATATATGATATTATTTTATTGTGTTAAAAAATTATTTCTATTATACTAAAGAAGAAAAGAGAATTTAAAATAATTTAAAATAAGTTGAATCAAAAGATTTTATGATTTTAGAAATATCTTCAAATCTAAACTTAGTAACTTTCCTTAATTAGATGATTTTTTGTTTTTCGAATTCTCTTCTTTCTTCTATACTCAAAGAATCTAAGTACCTTTCCTTAATTGGATGTTTTTGGTATTCTCTTAAATATTCCCAATCTTCTCGCTTCATTTGTATATTCTTATTTTTCATTTAATATTAAGCTCTATTTTTTTTTTTACAAAGAAAAATTAGATAAAATTATATAAATTACTTTTGTAGACCAATTTTTCTATGAAAATATGAATTTTTTATATTTAAAAAATCTAATGATTTAAGATTCAAAGATAAGATGAGCTAGATTTTAGATTGGGTTCGGAAGGGAAAAAAATAATAGCTTACCGTCTCAATGCATATTGATTCAGTGTTAATAAAACTGCGCTCCTTGAATTTGATATCAAACTAATATGTGATATTATTTTATTAGGATTAAAAATTAATTTCTATTATGATAAAAAAGAATTATAAAGAAGTAGAAAACAAAGAAGCGACGTTAACTGATGGCACTCCAGTAAAAAACGTCTATGTTAGGTGGATAATTAACAAAGAAGATGACGGAGCTCAAAACTTCGCTATGAGGCGATTTGAAATTAGACCAGATACCAAAGTACCCCTTCACAATCACCCTCAAGACCACGAGATCTACATTTTAAGCGGAAAAGGAAGATTTTACGACGATTCTGGTAAGGAAGAAGTAGTTGGAAGCGGAGATGTGTTGTATATCCCTCCATTTGAGAAACATGGAATAGATAATCTTAGTAAAGACGATCTCGTTTTCATATGTCTTATTCCATATCTTAAAAAATAGACAAAAAATAAATGTTAATCCTTTCCATTTTCTTCCTTATCGCCAATGAATGTTGCACATTTACCTATTGCAACAACTGAGTCGTCTTTATATAGTTTTATTGCTCTAACTCCTTTTGCTTTTCTATGAGTTATTCTAATTGAATCCACGGGAAGCCTGATTACTTGTCCTTGTTCCGTGCCTATCAAGATATCCACCAATTTTCCCATTTTTATAGCAATAACTTTGTCATTTTTTTCAAGATTTAATGAAATATTTTTTACTCCTTTAGCATTTCTCCCTGTTTTTCGATATTCTTTAAGAAAGGTTCTTTGTCCGTAGCCTTTTTCAGTTAGGGTTAGAATAATATTATCGTCAGTTACTAACAAACTATCGATTACTTCGTCCCCTTCCCTTAGCGAGGCTCCTTTCACGCCCATTGAAGTTCTTCCTAATTCTCTTAGCTCTGATTCGTCAAATCTTACGGCATAACCGAGTTTTGTCGCAATAAAAATATCTTGTAGCTCGTTTGATAGTCTTTTTACGCTAATTAATTCGTCATCTGGTCTTATTCGATGAGCTCGCACACCTGTTTTCTTAAACTTCGAGAATAACCTTAAAGGACACTTCTTTATAATGCCATTTTTGGTGGTCATAATGAGCATTTCATTAGTGTCAAAGTTATTAATTGGAATCATCGCTGATATGTTTTCCCCCGATTGTAGGGCGATCAAATTTATAATGGGTTTTCCTCTAGCCGTGCGCGTTTGTAACGGAAGTTCAAAACATTTCATGGAATATACTCTACCTTTAGAAGTAAAAATTAAGATCGTGTCGTGAGTGGAACAAACAAATAAATCGGTTATGAAATCTTCTTCGCGAACAGTCATACCTTTTTTTCCGCGTCCGCCTCGCCTTTGAGCGTGGTAATCTTCTACAGAAATTCTTTTTATGTATTGATTTTTAGTGAAAATTACAATTGTTGGCTCTTTTTTAATTAAATCTTTCCTTTTAACTTCTCTAATATTATGATCTTCAATAATCTCAATTCTTGTTTTTCTTTTATCGCCGTACTTTTTGTTTAGTTCGGTTAACTCTTGCTTAATTATACTTAAGCGGATTTTTTTATTTTCTAATATCTTTTCTAATTCTGTGATACTTTTTTTCAAAGATTTTTCTTCGTCAACTAGTTTTTGTTGTTCTAAATTTGTTAATCTCGATAAAGGCATGCTCAATATCGCTTGAACTTGAATATCACTTAATTTATATGCGATTTTCAATTTATTCTTTGCGTCGTTGGTATCGCTAGCGCTTTTAATAATGTTTACAACGTCGTCGATATTATTTAAAGCGATTAAAAGACCCTCAACTTTATGAAGCCTGCTTTTAGCTTTTTTGAGATGAAATTCAGTCCTTCTATAAATAATTTTAAGGCGGTGCTCGATGTACTCTTCGATTAACTCTTTTAGATTAAGAATCTTAGGTTGTTTTCCTTCGTTTATTAATACTAAATTACTAATGTTAAATGACGTTTGAAGCCTAGTTCTTTTAAAAATGATATTTTTCAGTATAACTGGTTGAGCTTTTTTAGTTAGTTCTATTACAATTCGCATTCCTTTTCTATCAGATTCGTCTCTTAAATCTCGAACATCTTTAAGCACACCATCTTTTATGAGTTTGGCAATCGCTTCGATTAGGGTAGTTTTATTCACTAAATAAGGAATTTCGGAAATAATTAATCGATTTTTATTTCCTTTTGTTTCGACATCAACAGTTCCCCTTAAAGTTATATTGCCCATTCCAGTTGTATAAGCATTGTAAATACCATTCGTATCAATAATGGTTCCTCCTGTTGGAAAGTCTGGTCCCTTGATAATTTCCATAAGTTCCTCAGTAGATATTACAGGATCATCCACTGTTGCAATAATCCCTTGACAAATTTCCGTTAGGTTATGAGGCGCCATAGATGTAGCCATCCCAACTGCTATTCCTTTTGTTCCATTGATTAGCATATTTGGTAGCTTAGCAGGTAAAAAGGCAGGTTCTTTTAAACTATCATCAAAATTTGGGACAAAATCCACTGTTTCATTATCTATGTCTTCGATTAGTTCATTAGATATTTGTGCTAATCGTGCTTCAGTATAACGCATAGCAGCAGGAGGGTCTCCGTCGATCGATCCGAAATTCCCTTGTGGATCGATTAACGGATATCTTAACGAAAAGTCTTGTGCCATACGAACTAATGTATTATACAAAGCAGCATCTCCATGAGGATGATACTTTCCCATAGCCTCGCCCACAATCCTCGCGGATTTCACGTGTGCATGATTGTAAAAATAATTGTTATCGGCCATAGCGTAAATTATTCTACGATGTACTGGTTTTAATCCATCTCTCACGTCGGGAATCGCGCGCCCAACAACAACGGACATGGCGTAATCTATATAACTACTTTTCATTTCCTCTTTTAATTCGATCTCTATAATATTCTCTGAAGTCATTTTTAATACCAAATCTATCTATTATTTAATAATATGTAATAAAAAGATAAACTACACATCAAATATCATACATCTAAAACATTTGCTTGATCAAAATTGGCTATAATAAATTTCTTACGTGATTTTACTTCTTTACCCATTAGTTTCGTAAAGATCAAATCATTCTCAATGTAATCTTCATACAATACCTTCTTTAACGTTCGAGTCTCCTTATTCATTGTCGTATCGTAAAGTTCTTCGGGGTTCATCTCCCCTAATCCCTTATACCTCTGAATTTTTACCGTATCTAGATTTTTCAGTTTATATTTTAATTTAATATCTTTTAGTGCATCTTCTTTTTCACTATCCGTAAAAACATAATGCTTTGATTTTTTATAAGATACTTTGTAGAGAGGAGGCATAGCCATATACAGATACCCACCGTCTATTAATGGTCGCATGTATCTGAAAAAAAACGTGAGCAGTAATGTTTCGATATGTTTTCCGTCGATATCAGAATCGCACATTATGATCGTTTTATGGTACCTTAACTTATTTAAGTCAATTGCGTGTTCAGATTCCTCGGTCCCCTCGGTCTCTTCAGGGGCCCCATTCTCGCTTTCAGACCCATTAATTTCATTAAATTCCTGAATTCCAACACCTAACGCTTTAATAATCGCTAGAATTTCGTTATTTTGTAATATTTTGTCCATTCGAGCTTTTTCTACATTCAATATCTTTCCTCTAAGAGGTAGTATTGCCTGATAACCTCTATCTCTTCCTTGTTTTGCCGAACCCCCTGCAGAGTCTCCTTCAACAATAAAGATTTCGCATTCTTTTGGATTATTAGAAGAACAATCAGCTAGTTTTCCGGGCATTCTTGCGCTATCCAATACAGATTTTCTACGGATTAACAATCTCGCTTTTTGGGCGGCTTCCCGTGCTATTTTCGCGTTAATCGTTTTCAGGACGAGTTTTTTTCCTATTTGGGGGTGTTCTTCTAAGTATTGAGTTAATTTATCTGTAACTATTTGGCTTACAATTTGTCTAACTTCGGGATTACCTAGTTTGATTTTCGTTTGACTCTCAAATTGAGGATCTGGTAATTTAACAGAAAGTACAGCAGATAAACCCTCTCTGGTATCCGTCCCACTTAGGACGTGTTCTTTATACTTTTTTTCCATAAAATTTTCAATATATGAATTAAAAGTCCTAGTGAGTGCGGATTTAAACCCTGTAAGATGGACGCCTCCTTCTGCAGTATTAATTGTATTAGCATATGTAAGAATATTTGTTTGGTATGTAGTGTTGTACTGCATAGCTAAATCGAGGTAAATTAGCGCTCCATCTTCGTTTTCAACCGAATCGCTTATAAAAATAATGTCATTATGTAGAGGTTGCTTATCTTTATTCAAATAAGAAATAAATTCTTTAATTCCACCTTCGTAAAAAAATTCTTCTTTCTCTTCTTTAATTTTATTATGGAGCTCAAATCGCGCTTGAGGCGTAAGAAAAGCGAGTTCGCGCATCCTATTAGAAATTGTGGAAGCATTATAAATTACTTCATTTTTATCGAAATCAAATATCTCGTCATCCGGGTAAAAAGAGATTTTTGTGTAAGAACCTGTTTCTGCGGTTTTTGTAATCGTTGGCTCCGTGACTTTAACGCCTCGCGAAAATTTTTGTTTATAGATAAGACCATCTCTAGAAATTTCTACTTCTAACCATTCTGCTAAGGCATTAACGACTGAAAGGCCAACACCGTGTAACCCCCCGGATATTTTGTAGCTTTTATTATCAAATTTCCCTCCGGAATGTAGGTGTTCCATAATGACTTCTAAAGCAGGTTTATTATATTCGGGATGATTACCAATAGGAATACCGCGTCCGTTATCGAAAACTAAAACAGAATTATCTTTGAAAAGAGTTACTTTAATTTCTGTTGCATATTTCCCGATTGCCTCGTCAACAGAATTATCCAAAACCTCAAAAACAAGATGATGAAGCCCTTTCTTCCCTTGGTCGCCAATGTACATAGCAGGGCGCTTCCTAACTCCTTCTAAACCTTTAAGAACTTGAATATCATCCGCATCATAAGAGTCTTTTTTAGAAGGGTTATTAGATAAAGAAATATTTTCTTTTTCAGGCATAAGAATTCCATTCTTATAATTAATTTAATGTAAAGGTAAAATCATCTGTTCTTAATTGAACTTAAGTGATAAATTAACCATTTACATATAATATAAGGAATTAAAATGTTATAAATGTTAGCACATTTTATCGTCGCTTGAAACCGATGAATATTAAAAATCATTGGCTAAAAACATGAAAAGATTTTAGAGATCGTTGTTTTACAAAAAATAAGCTTAATTTTTACGAGGTTTAAAAAAATGGGGTTGCTTTTATAACTTTAACTTATATCTAAAAGGAGGGATGTTTATTGGTTTCTTCTGATTTCTTCTGCCATTTTTGTGAATTCCATTAGTTGATTATTTATATCGTGCGTTCTGACAATATGAGCCCCCTTATATACAGCAATAGCAGTTGCGGCAAGAGTTCCGTTTAGTCTATTTTCAGGGTCGGGTATGTCTAAAGTTGTTCCTATAAATGATTTTCGAGATATTGCTACTAAAATCGGGTTTTTTAGAACGCGGAGTTTATTTAAATTACCAATTATTTTTAAATCATATTTATGAGTTTTTCTTTCGATCCAATGCCCAATCCCCGGATCTAAAATAACTTTCTTAGTATCATGACCTCTATTTTCCAAGATTTTAACAGTAGATTTAAATTCTTCTATAATTTCTTCAATTGTACATAAATCACCAGGGACTGCTTTAGAAGCCATTAAAACTATAGGTAAGTCGTGCTCTACTATGAAATCTATTATTGTAGGATCGGTTTTTA
>JABCSY010000025.1 GCA_018238625.1 Promethearchaeota archaeon | reverse complement strand
ATGTCCACGAAAAGAGGTAATATCAATTTCTTTGAGTATTTCATAAATAGTATAAACCAGTCTGTCTTTGTGGTTAACGCGTCGGCTATAAACCTCTTTTTCAAAATACTTGAGTCTTTCCGGCTTCCCTGTACCCTTTCTTGGCTTAATCATAAGTTCTCTTACCAAATCAAAAGATTTGATGTAGCTATTTTTATCGTTCCTTCGAAACCAGTCCAAATCTGATTGGGCTTTATTAAGAATATTGACTTTATACATCGCCAAAAGCTTCTTCAACGCTCAAACCTTCCGGCTTTCCACCCTGATCTCTTATAGCATGTGACTCTATCAGTGCAACTAATGATTCCTTATCACTGAGAAGTCGAAGGGTCTCTTTAATATTTGACCATTCGTTTTCATCCAGCATAACAACTGAGCCCTCACTTGAAGCTATGACTGTTTCATCGTTGTCACTGATTGTCCTATGAATAATATCTTTTAAATTAATAAAATCGATTTTTAAACCAGCTCCCCATGTTGTTTGTCCTTCTGAACCATCATCTTCTGTATATACAACTGTATCAGTATGTGTGTAAGTATCTAATGTAGCTGCTGCAACTCTCTGTTTTGCTAGGATTGAATATTTTTCAGTTTTTGTTGCATCAATACTCATACCCATTCTTGTTATAAAGAAAGCACTTGGTGTGAGGATACATATCTTGTCATATTCATAATCTACATCTACTCCTAAACCAATATCCATACCAGATCGGTCATCTTCATATTCAGTTGTTCCTTTTTGACCACCATCAGCAAGTAGAGTAACACCTATATTAGCATCCCATGCATAATCATTATAATCAGCCTGACTAACATTTATAGTTTCAGTATAAGTTTCATAAATATCAGTATCATATACCTGTGCAGAAATGTCTATTGCATCTAAATCATAAGAATTAGGATTGTTTTTTGAGACCAATTTTACCATTAAGAGTGCATTAACTTTCATCTGATCTCCCATTTTTAATCCTAATTGTGCATTTAAAGCATATTCAGATTCAGAATTCATATCAGCAGCATCATTTTCAGGATAAATAATTTTAGCACTTGTTTGTAAAACAGGGACAGCAAGATGATCAGTATCTGAATAATTCTTTTCACCGGCAGTAGTTAAACAATCAATATCTTTATCAAGTTGTAATCCAACACCAAAAGTCATGTCATCACTTAGTTTATAAGCTAAACCAACAGAAATAACCTGTATGGATGTATCATTATAGTAAGCCATGTCTTTACCATCCCATGATTCACTACTGATAATAGAACCATCTGTTGTATTATAGACTACATCGTTTTTGCTATAGTTTCCTTCTGAATCTGGTGTTCCTTCTGTATCCAAATCATAAGTATTTACTTTTGTTCCAAACTGGAAAGTATAAATACCGCCTCGGATACTGTCCATTCCTAACAACCATAATGGTTTACCAATAGCACCAACAGCATAATAAGTACTGGTTGGAGTACTCCAATCCAAAAATGTTGCACCGGCTAAATTATTATAGTTTCTGTAATTTCCAAATGAGGTTAAAAGAGCAGTTCCATTAAATTCCCAGAGTCGTACTGGTGCATTAAAAAGAACATCAGTCTCATCATACCACATACCTGCAGTTGCCCTACTTCCAAAACTGCCGTATTTACCATTCATGTCAACACCATAACCAAAAGCCATAGCTGGTAAAATTAATAAAGTTATTAAAAATATAAAAAATTTTGATTTATTCATGTTTCCTCCTTTTTAGGATTTTTAATTTAATGTATGTTTATATGGTTGGACTAAGAAGATTAGA
Organism: Promethearchaeota archaeon; assembly: GCA_018238625.1. Taxonomy (GTDB): domain Archaea; phylum Asgardarchaeota; class Lokiarchaeia; order Sigyniarchaeales; family SOKP01; genus SOKP01. The sequence continues at coordinate 41,732 of JABCSY010000025.1, read as the reverse complement.
TTAACTTTTACCACCTCCCATTTCAATATAAATTAACCATAACTTTTGTGTAGATAGCTATGCTGGTTCAAGTTATGAAACTCAAACCATCGAATGAAATGATGCTGGTTCGAGTTTCACAACTCGAACCTTTATGTTATTATGGTTCGGTTTATGAAACCCGAACCAGCGTAATAATTATGCTGGTTTGACATGGTTCTGTAACCAGCGAATTAACATATAATAAACAAATGTAATTTAAATGTCAAGTATTAAATTATTTTTTAAATTATTTCTTTTTTTCGTCTTTAAATTCAGGTTTGATGTTTTTTTGTTCTATAATAGGCTGTATTTTATGTGTATCTTTTTGGGTCATAATACAGTTGCCATTAAAAAAACAACCGCTCTGGATAATTATATCAGGTGTCTTAACGTCTCCTGTTAATTCTGCATTGTTTAAAAGCTCAATTTTTTCAAAAGCTTCAACATTTCCATTAATTTTTCCATAGATGGTAATTTGTTTTGCTTTAATATTGGCTTTAACAAAGGCTTTTTGCCCGATAAAGAGATGACCGGTAGCATCAATTTCACCTTTAAATTTTCCTTTAATTTTTAAAGATGTGCTGAATTTAAGATTTCCGGAATAGTCAATATCTTCTGATAAAATAGTTTTAATGTTTTTTTCTTCTTCTACTTCTCTATCCATTGTTTCTTTTGCAGCCATAATTTCCTCCTATTATTCCTTTAAATCAAATGGTGAAATGTAGTCACCATATTTATCTTTATAATCCTGTAATCGCTGTTTTTGCTCTTCAAGCAGTTTAAAAAGAATATCAGGTGTGTTTGGTATTTTATTTTTATAAATATCAATTATCCTTTCAATTTTAGACAGATTTTCCGGTATTCTTATTGTAAATTGATTTTTATAATCTTCTTTAGAATAGTCTTTATTTAAAACATTACTGAATAAATTTTTTAAATTTTCATATTCAGGTATATACCCTGTAGGTGTTTTAATGGCATTTGCTTCATTATGACACCTGAGATCCATCCATTTAATCCATATAGATTTATCAGTTTTTTCATTTAAAAAATTACCTTCTTTATCTTTAATAAAATAATTAACTGAAAATATTTTTAATGGATCTGATGCGTTTTTACCAAAATCAAGATTGTTTTCTATATATTTAGCAATCGGAACAGATAAAAAATCAAGGTTTGACATTGGATTAAAAACTCTTTTTCCAACAGAACCAAGTGTTGCTGCTGTTGTTTCTGATTCAAGGGAAGCTCCCTTGGTTATAATACCATGCTCCCAGTTAAATGCTTCTTCCACAGGAACAGAGGTATCTGAATCTCTTCCTCCATATATTATGCCTTTTAATTCCACTCCTTCTGCATTATGAAGGTTTTCATCAACATTTGGTATGTTGAGATAAATGTAGAATTCTCCTTTTTCTTTCGGTGGGATAATTATCCATTTTGGTTCTACATCTATCCAGGATAAATCAGATATGTTTGTTCTATTTGGCCTTATAGAATTTGGATGTTCTTTGTACCATGTAACATTAAAATTGTAGTCATTATTGTTTGTTATTGTGATTTTTTTTGATGTGTTTCCATTTATGAAATCATTGTTCATATTGATTGATATTTCAATGGGTTGAACAGATATATCTGCAGAGGTTATTGTAGAAAAAATTAGTAGAAATAATAGCAATGCTATTATGGTAAGTGTTTTTTTTATATTCATTGTTTCTTCCACATTAAAATTTATTTTATTTGGTTTTTATCCTTTTTATCAAGTTTTGATAAAAGACAATCTACTTTTTTTTCTAATTCATCTGATAACATTTCATCTATCTTTGTTTCAATATCTTTAGAAAATGTTTCTTTTAACTCTGGTTTTGTTATATCGGGAGTATCATCTAATTCAACAATCTCTTCTTCTTGAGGAATTGTTATCTGTTTGTCTTTACTTAGTTGGGTTATTGCAATTTGATCTTCTATCTGACTAAGTTTGTCCATATATCTTGTAACATCATGTTGTATGTTTTGGAGTAATATTTTTGTTTGGTTGATCATTACTGCAGTATCTTGGTCACCTGCATAGTCTTCCAAATGTTTTTTTCTAATTGATGGTATTTCAAATGGGATTTTAAAGCGTTTAGGTATTTTATGAACTCTTCTAGGTTGATATCTCCGATAATACAAAAAGATAGAGGATATGATAAATATTATTATTGTTAAGAATAGGAATATCCATATGATGAATTGTTCTTTTTCATGAGTAGATATTGATCCATCTGCAATATTATAGGTGTAATCCCAAGCAGCATCTCCATTTTTGTCGATGAGATAGGTTTCACCTTGTTTTTCTACCGCTGTTGTTGTATCACTGGTTGGATTGTAGAGAATATCATAGATTCCGTTCTGAGATGTATCGACAAGATAGTACGCTTCTCCAGTGATATAAATTTTCTTTACGTCTGATTCATCTTTTGGATTTGATCCAAGACGAGTTTCTATGGTATCGATTAAATTATCATCGTCATCATCAATATCTCCAGTGTATTTTTCATCAGGTGAATCCTCATCTGGTACGCCATCATTGTCAGTATCAAGTGGATAATCATCTAGGTTAAGGGGATTTGTTCCATATGATTGTTCCATATCATCACTGTAACCATCGGCATCATCATCGTTATCAACAGAGTTAGGTATGCCATCACCATCAGTGTCTAATGGATAATTATCTGGATTATTTGGATCGGTACCATATTTTTGTTCATCTGAGTCTGACCATCCATCATCATCTGTATCTATAAATGTGGTATCAATTGAAAATGTGATTGAGGCATAATTGCTTGTTGTACCATCAGTACCTTCTGCTTTTACATAAAAGGTGTGGACATTCTCTTTAATGTTTATTTTTACTATTGGTTCAGGAACTTCGTCCCAAAAGAGTTGTGTAAATTCAGATATGTCGCTATTTATATAAACAACGCGAGCAATATCCGCAAGGGCGTCCGACATTTTATCAATTGAATAACCCATTACTACAATTGGTTCTAATCTCTTGGCTTCTTTAAAACCCCCTATCTGTGTTTGAGTAATTTGTAAATTCAACAGAAAAGTTAACTCGTGGATGCGCTTTTCGATTTTAGTAGCTTCGTCTGCTATCTCTTTACTACTAAATTTAATCGCGCTATAGGCGAGGTCGATCATTAGATCAATTTTTTGTTTCATCTCTCTCAAAATATCTTTTAGAGATATAGGTTGGTATTGAAATTCTTTCTTCTTTCTTTTTTTTTCAAGTGGCTTAATTGAATTTCTCACTCTCGTTTTTATGTATTTAAATAAATAATTGTATAAAAATTATAATAAACATTGGCGTTAGAAAATCTGCTAAAGATGTTACCATGGGAATTAAAAAATTATTGGGATCTTTACCTTTCTTAAATATTAAAATAGAACTAATAAATAATAACACAAACATCAAGCCAAAAAGAATCAAAATAGTAATAATTATAATAGATATTATCAACAACGGATTAACGATTTCTATTCCAGTTGCACTTCCAAATATGTATCCTAAGCTTATTAATGCAACTAGGCTTAATAAAATTGTTATAAGTAACCCATAAAAATCTTGCTTTAATCTATCAGAAACTTGTATTTTTGGAGAAAGGGTACCTAAATATAGGTGTGAAGTAAGACGCGAAATTAAAACCGTAGAAATATCACCAATTAAAGAATTTAGAGAAGGTAAAACTAATAAAATAATTGGAAAGGCATATAAAATCTCTTTATTGTTGGATAAAAGCGTTCCTGAGAAGAGACCCATAATGGAACTAATAATAACGACTATTATAGACTCCTTAAATATCTTTTTAAAGTAATTCAAAATTTACGGCACCCCCAGCAAAATAATTGTTAAAGAGAAGCTAATAACCGTAATAAAATCATCTATGGCTGTCATTATAGGATTAACAATGTTATTTGGATCTAAACCGCGCTTAAACGCGAGATAATTTAAGGCAGTCGAACAAGGAATTGAAACCGTTAATGTCAATAGAATCGAAATTATCGGTATAACAATTAACAAACCAATAGGAAAAATAAAGAGTCTAACTAATAACAGATTTAAAAAAATACTCAGAATTCCAATTACTATCGCAGTTATTAAAGCTAGCGCATAGGTTGCTAGTATATTCTCTAACCATGATTTTAAATTGAACTCTCCGATAATTAAATCTCTTGATGTCCTTGCTATAAAAGGACCGCTTAAATTTCCCCTTAGAGAAAGCAAAGCGGGTATAATTAGAATAAGTATTATAAAGCTCTCAAAAGAGGCTATAAAAATAGAAAGAACGATTCCCGCGAAAATATCTCCCACAATTGAAACCATTTCAGATGGAAAAGTCTCTTTAACAATTTTGCCTTTTGTATCTCGAGCTTCCATATGTCATCATCGTCGTCAGATGAATTTAAGGATAAACTTTCGTTCATATTCTTAATAATTAATTAAGATTCGAATATATTTAAAATTTTTTAATTATTCTTAGAAATTTGTTTGCATATATAAATCTAAATAAAGAATTTAATCGATTCAGTAAAGAAATATAGAATTCTAACTTTTTTAAATAGAAAATTAGTTGCAACTAAATTATTAAAAATTAAAAAAAAAAAAATTATTTTTAAAATTTCTTAACTTTTTTTAAGTGTATCACTATTAAAGCAATCAAACCTATTGATAGCATTCCAAGAGTTAGTAATAGGGGGTATCCCGGGATACCTCCAGGAGTTGGATCACTGCCTATATATACATATGAGAGCGCCATAATAATTGAAATCGCCCCTGAGCTACCTTCTACTGGAAAGTAAATTGTCAAAGAATTATCGTCGTAATCATAAACGATTATATCTGCTATCTCCTCTGGAGGTGCTGCTTCCCATTCGTTGTTACCACTCATGTTCCACGCCCAAAATGTAAGGTTATAGTTATTTAGGTCAAAGGTATCATCGAATTTTATGTAGAATGTTAAGTTCTCTAATCCCGTACTGTTGCTTATTAAAAGATCGTTATAATAAAGGACAGTTCCATTGGTGATCGAGGTATTTGTAGGATTATAAGCTAAAAGAGCATTTACTGCTTCTATACCTGTATTGTTAGTAATAATTTCAATATTAGATACTGCTAATTCACTTACCGCATCACTAGAGACGGAAATGCTATTTGTTCCAGAATGAAGCGTTTCGTTGTGCATTGGATATAATGTCATATACATCCAATCAGTGTCATCTCCCCAAGGCATATTCAACCAACCTCCCATAAATGTTATTTGACCTGTAGATATGTCGATATACGTATCATATTCTTTGCCGAGCGTTGAATTTCTAAGATTAGCGCGACCTTCAGTGAAGGTCATCTCATCAAACACGCTGCTTAATATTCCAAAGAGACCCTCAAAATCCTCTCCTGTAAAACCTAGAGGTATAAATAATGGTGGTGCTGTAGCTCCAAACATAGCGGTAAGTGAGATTGGCCAATATGTATTGGCTTCAAGGAACAAGCCACCTTCTTCACTTTCCCAAGTTCCTGTTTCTTTGTCAAACGCTTCAAAATCAGCAAAGACACTCACAAAGAATTGCATTTCAGGTTGTCCAGGTATTTTCGTGAAAAGTCCGTCGCTCTCCAGCTCCCATTCTGTCAAATTATAGAACTCACCGTCAGTTTCGACAATTGTTGCTCTCATATATATCTCTCCATCTCGAGAATTTAGCTTATAGTAAACAACATCGCCTATTTCAACATCCCATTCGACTAGCGTCATATTTTTTATTTCGTAGTATACTAAGTCTGAACCATCTTGCATTAAAAACGATTGAGTTATTCCAGTTGATTTTTCCATTATAGTTTTCACTATAAAATTACTCGAAGAATTTTGCAGTGTAAATTCAAAATTACCATTCTCGGTTAAAATAACTTCAGTAAATGGCATTTCCATAATACGTATGGTGTCAAGATTCCACATATATTCAATATCTTCTCTAAGCGTATTATTGGGAATGAGTATGATGAACTCTCTTGGTTCAGATTCAAAATATTGGATATAGAAATTATTTGCAGTCCCAATTGGAATATCATATAAAGGGTCTTTTAAAGAGTAATGTGTTCCATTCCATAATGATATATTTGCATAAACAACTTCGAACATCATTGGAATATCCTCTTCAAAGAAACAATTATATGATTTCGGGAGCATCACCTCAGAAATATTAGTAATATAAAATTCGACATCGTAATATTCACCATATTCTGTCCAATCGTAATATATAGTATCTCCAACATCAACACCCCATTCAACTTCGTCAGTTATATCATAATCATAAACTCTTTGCGTTGTGAAATTTAATAACATCGGATCTTCCATGTCGATTAATAAATACCCTTCGGCATATAGCATAATCCCACTTGTTGAATCGTACTCCATGTAAAGGTAATAATTATCGGTCGAATTTGTAAAAGTAATACTATTATCCCCCGTGTTGAATGAATAAGCGTCGAATTGATTGACTGGTTGATTAGAAAGAGGGTTATATAATGAATCATTAAGGATACCAGCTAGAATCTCAACTTCTATATTGTTTGATCCATTTAAGGGAAGTATGTATGGAGCTGCACCCATCCCTGCTCGATATTTATGCTGAATGGAATCTGAATTATTATATCCAAAAAGAGCGAATTCTGAGGGATCATCATACGGATCTATTTCGTCAGTTGTAAGGTTATAATAGCATTGAGTAGCGTTTACTTGCGAAAAATCGTTTACTCCTAAATAATCTATAGTAACATTTTCAATAGAGGTTATATTATAAATCCAGACATCTTTAAACATCATGGTAACTTCTCCGCTTGATGCGTTTGTCGTTATAATCTCAACTTCCCAATAAAGTTCGTCTCCAACATCAACGCCCCAATGCCAACTGTTATTTGCGTGTTCTTCGGGGACATTCGGTCCAGCTTTAATCATAGTAGCCAGAAAGCTCAAATTTATTGCTGAAAATAGAATGATTAACAGAACTACAATTGATTGCTTTTTTGTTCTTACTTTTTTCATTTATTCAACCCTAATTAAAATTGTTTTTTTTTAAATTTTTGATATTTTTTATATAAAGTTATTGTGTTATAAATAATTGCATAAAGGTGCTAAGTTAAGAATTAGACAATATTGTAGGGTGAATATGAAATTTATTGATAATAAATCCTAAAGATTTATACTAAATTAATCCTAACCAATTAGGGTCGATTTTATTAAGAGCTCCTTCAATTTCTTTTCTTACTTTCCAATTGTCGTCCCAAAGTGATTTAGCCAAATATTCTAACGCTTCTTTATCTCCAATTTGACCCAATGCTTTTGCCGCAGCAATCCGCAATTTAGGATCTCTATCTTTTAGCAATGATGTAAAGGGAGTTATATCGTTAATATTTTCTAGTTTTCCTAACGACATTGCTACCCAACTTCGAATAAATACATCTTTATCGCTCATTAATCCAATTAAAGATTCGGTAGACTTATCATTACCAATTTTTATTAAAAGTTTAACTGCTGCTCTTCTTGTTTTCCAATTTAAATTGGTTGTTAAATTTTTTGCGCTTTCAATTACATTTTCGCTCTCAAAGCTTGATAGCGCTTCTATTGCTGCGTCCCTTACCTTACTATCATTATCACTTAATAAAGCAAAAAGTGCTTTGATTAGTTTTTCATCACCAATTTCTCCGATAACTCTTGCGCATAAACTCCTAATTTTCCATTCTTTTGCGTTCAAACCATCAACTATTTGAGTTGGAACCGTATCTTTAGATATATTTAAGATTGCCTTATGTGCTAACCTTCTCAATTTTGCATCTTTACTATTAAATGTTCTTACAAGGTAATCGACAGAGTTTTTATCCTCTAATAAGCTCAAAATTTTTATCGCTTCTCTTCTAGATATAATATTCAGTCCGTTCAAAATTTCGTAGATTTTATCGTATGGAGGAGGTTGATTTGATAAAATTGAGAATAAAGTTCGAACAGATAACTTTCGAATCTCAGGATTTTTTTCTTTTAAAAATTTAATTAAATGAGGAATAGCCCTTTTACTTTTTATCGTGCTTAATGCTTTGATTGCAGCTTTTTTTACGCGTAAATCTTCGTCGTTTAAAGCGTTCAGAATAAACTTTGCGTCTTTTAATTGAATTAATCTTTCTAATCCTTTGACTGAATTCTTACGAATTAGCGGGTCTTCGTGTGCTAATAATTCTTTTAGTCTCTCAATGCACTCTTCACTACCAATCTTTCCTAATATGTATGGGATTAATCTTTTAACGTGAATATTTCCTTTGTTTATGTAATCGAATATTATGTCTGAGGATCCTACTTTCCCAACCCTTATAATAGAAGCAAGTACGGCGTCTTTAATCTCTAAAGAGGGATTTTGGAGCATGCTTATTAAAGGAATTAAGGCTATGGATGCTTTTGCTTTTCCTAAAGCTATCACAGCTGCCTTTCTTGACTCAATGTTATTGTCTGTAAGAGCCTTGATTAGTAATTGGATGGAGATGTCGTTTATATTTTTCCCAGCAAGATCAATTATTTTCTTTCTTACTTTACCATCGCTTTCGCTTTTATACTGGGACATTAGAAATTCTAGCCCACCATTTTCAAAATGTAGAGCCACTGATTCGATTATTTGTATTTTTTTCAGAGGAACTGTCTCTTTTAGGTATGAACTTTTAAGCTCTTGAAAACCCATAAATACAACACCTAATAAGTATAACTTAAGTTTAACGATTTAGATAAAAAAGTCTAAATAGATTATAGGTTATTGCTTTTTAATATTAATGAAATAGATAAGCTTGTTGAAATTCATCAACTTAAAATTAATTTTAGTAAACTAAAATTAGATATGAAAGATTATGATAAAACAATCAAATTAGTGATTAGATTTAGTTATGTCGAATAATCTAGCAATATATACTAAAAATCTTACGAAGTATTATGGGAAATTACGCGCTTTAAATAATTTAAACTTAAAAATTCCTTATGGAACAACTTATGGATTACTAGGTCCAAATGGAGCAGGCAAAACTACAACTGTTAAGATGTTAAATTCAATAATAAAACCTTCATCTGGAGATGCTGAAGTTATGGGATATAATATCGTATCACAAAAACAGAAAGTAAAATTAAACTGTGGTTTTTTATCAGAATCGCTAAGTATATATGAGAAATTAACCGCAAGAGAATTTTTAGAGTTTGTAGGTGAACTATATAACTTACCTAAAAAATTAATCAACTCGCGAATTGATGAATTCTTAAAAATCTTTGATTTAAAAAAAAGAGAAAACCATCTTTTAGAAGGATTTTCTAGAGGAATGAAGCAGAAAGTCTGTTTATGTGCTACATTGATACACGATCCCAAAGTTCTATTCCTTGATGAGCCTACAGCAAATTTAGATCCAATTGCAGCTAGAATTGTTAAAAATATTATTTTAGATTTAGTAAAAAAAGCAAATAAAACCCTCTTTATTTGTACTCACTTACTCGATATTGCTAAAGAACTATGTGACGTTATAGGAATTATCGATAAAGGGGTTTTAATAATTGAAGGAAGTCCAAAAGAAGTGATAGATTCGGTAAATGCTAGTAATTTGGAAGAAGCTTATATAAAAATAATGAAACCCGTCGATAATAAAGATTACTTGGCATGGAGATGAAAACTCTTGACACCGAAAATAAATTATATTAAAAGTTAAGAAGAAAAACAATGAGTCTTTGGATATTAATAGCAAAAAATGAGATTAGAATAAAAACTGCTAAATTTAGAGCTCATAGAAATTCTTTTTTCGTCGTAATTTATGCAATCTTCCTTTTTTGGGCAACCTATTTGGGACCTGTGATTTTTGATGCTATATTACCAGACATTTTACTAACACTTTCAGGTGTTCTTGAATTTGTTCTTCAATTTGTAATTGAAGTTTCTTTAACGACTATGTTTATAATGATGATACTATATCCCATTTTTTTACTTTTTAGAAAATCGGAAATTGGAGTTAAAGATGTGATATTATCTTCACCCGTAAAATCGGGTGATATCTTCCTTGGTGAATTTGTTGGGCAGTTGCCCTTTCATTTTCTAATTGTTTTAGCAATTGGACCTGCGCTAATAAGTTTGTTAGGGCAGGTTAACTCCCAATTGACAATTTTGCATTATTTTCTTATATATTTAGTAATCTTTTTAATGATGAACTTTAGTTTAATAATTGGAACAATTTTGGCTAACTTCATTGAATTAAAATTATCATCAAACAAAAAAATTAAAGATTCAAGTAATTCTGCTCTTCTATTGCTTTCGTTTATTGTAATAATCTCGTTTTATCTATTTCATTATACTTTTAATATTGCTTATAACAATCCCATTTTTAAAAATTGGATGTCAATTTTCCCCTCTTTTTGGTATTCAAATATAATTTTATATCTTGTTAATCCATTACTTATTGAATCTTACGTAATCAATATTTGGTTAAGCGTGGGATTAGCAATCGGAATTCCTATGGTCCTACTTTATTTCTCATACAAAAAAGCTGAAAAATTTTATAGCATTGATCTTCGATCTGAAAAGAAACTATTGATTGTTAAAACAGAAGGAGTTATTTTAAAAATTATAAAGAAGATGACCTTAAAAAAATACAAAGTATTGGTAATGGTTCAATTTAAAAATTTCTTAAGAAAAAAAGAAAATATTACAAAACTAATCTATTCAATTGCATTTACGGGTGTATTGGGGCTTTTTATTTTTCTATCTTTAGATAGCCCAATTACAGAAATAAGTGAGTTTTCATTACTTGGAATTGTTTCAATACCGGTCGAATATTTTAGCGTTTTAGTAATTTTTATTATCGCATGGATGGGTGGTTTAATTTTTGGTATGATGATGGGAATTAGTGTCATATTTGATTCTAAAAACATTCTTTATCTCTATAAAAAGTCAATAAGAGGCGTCCATGCTTCAATATTTGCCTTTTTATACCAAATGGCGTTTTTAATATTATTTTACGATATTATTTTAACGATTTTTTTCACTTTATTATTTAATTTAACTATTTACAGTGTCGGGTTTTTTTTCTGTATATATTTTATTTATTGTTCCATAGTTCTTTTCCAGGTAGTTGGATTACAGTGTATTAGACCTTTTTTTGACGAACGTGGGAAACAAATATACTTTAAAATCTATTTTATTTTTGTCTTACAATTTATTTCATTACTTATTTCGCTATTTATTAACATTCCTTTATTGCCTATTGTTGTTGATTATTCTCTAGGATTTCTGTATATACTCCTAACCAATATCGGAATATCATCGATAATTGCATTTCTCATGCTTTCTATAGGAATCTTTAAATTAAATAGAACCGACTAATTCCTTTCTAAATCCCTTATAGCCTTAAAGTACTTACTTAAGAATCTATGGACGTAATTTATTATTAAAGGTATAAATATTATCGTAAAACCAATAGGATTTAAAAAAACAAAAGACACGACCGAAAAAAGGATTTCATAGGGGCCCTTCAAAAACAGTGAAATAACGACGTAGAATAAAATAACTAAACCAAATATTATGAAAAAGAAATCTGCTTTAATAGAGACTAGAAGCATTAAAAGAATAAGTAAAAAAATCAAGGAATTAAAAAAATCCATATTACTCAACTTTGATATTTGATAATAAAAAATAAAAAAAAGTTAAAGTTTTCAATTTTGAATATTCTTCTTGCGTTTTATGTAAACTATCGCGACAATAGTTGTAATCGAGACGCCTATAATAGTGACGATTTCAAATCCGGGTATCATATCATCAACTGTGATTAATTTGATGGACACAATTGTTAGGCCGCCATAATCTATTGAACCATATTCAAAAACACCATTAACATTCCACCTAACAATGAAGTCTACATCACCCAATGTAAAATTAAAAGGTACTTCGCTCATATTTATCGAGGATTCTAAGTAATCTGATTTAAGCGTAAACTTGAAACCACGCCCTTGAGTTTGAATGGTTATGTTCCCATTCATATACGGATCATCTGCAATCATTGTACTCATGTAATTGACAAACATGGTATAATTAAATCCTTTGGCCATTATTAAAGGCATTCCACCAAAACCGTCCAATATGGTAGTTTCATTTAAGCAATTAGGATCGTATATCATTGCTGCTGTATTATTCGCAGCCGATGTCCAATTGTTCAGTCCTGCGGATGTATAAATGTCCATAGTTAAATTTGATCCAAATATTCCGGGTGCGACTGTTATCTCATCAGAAACATTTTTGACGATAACTTTTATGCCAGCTCCCGAAAAAGAACCGAAATCCATCCCTGTGTTATTTTCATACTGTTCCAAAATCATGTCATATGCAATTGTCCAATTTTCTTCACCAATTAATCCAATCATCGTTGTATTAACATTTGCCATATTAAGTGAAGGTCTCCATACAAATTCGTCTCCTATTGCTACTCCTACATAACTAGGAGGAGCAGCCGTGGAAGAATTTGCGAACGATAAAAGGAGTAATGTGCTAAATAGCGCGATAGCTAATTTTTCTTTTCTTTTCATTTTTACCACATAAATAATTAAATCTTTATTATAAATGTAAAAAAAGTGTTATAAATCATGTAACAACAGAGCTATATAAACTTCTTGATTGACAATAAAAAAGCTAATTAGTTAGCTTCTAGGCACTTTAAAAACTATAAAAGAAAAGTAAAAAAAATAAAGATTTATGAGCTGATCAATTGAAAGAGAATATTTGCGTGTGGTATATAGAATTGGTCTTTAGATTTTATTACCACAGTATGAAAGTATTCAGCCAAACCTAAGAATCCACGAATTACAGATTCGTCTTCCTCAAATTTAAACACAACTTTCGCTATGGCGGCGCTACCACTAAAAGTGACTTTATCGTATACACGCTCATCGATCAATGGGATTTTTAACTCATTTACAATTTCATAAACTCGTTTAATGAAGAGTTCTCGCTTTGGAATACTTTAACACCTATTAATATTAAAAAATAATTATTAAATTTTCAAATGAAGAATGATATATAATATTATAAGATTTGGCACTTTTAATTGTTTTTTTTTTATAGAGTTCAAGAATGTTCGAATAATAAAACTAGCAAAATAAACTCAGACCATTGATATTTTTTCCATATATCCATATTCAAGTATTATAAAAAATTAAAAATAAAAATATAAATTAATATAATACAATTACTACTATATTACTAAATTATTCTACTTATAATAGATTAGAAAAATTAGAGGAATTGATTAAATATTGGTTTCTAAGGAATACAAAAAGATAGAGCGCGTCGTAAACTTTATGAAAAAAGGTCTACAATCGTTAAGTGACGACCTAGACGACACAGTTAAGGGAATAAACGATTTCATAAAGTCGTTAAATAAAGCGTTAAAGGATTTGAAAGAAGTTTCATTAAAACCAGAAGTTCAAACTGTTAGTAGTTCTTCTAAAAAAGTTGTTGCTCCCGCAAGTGGAACTGCAAAGACTGCTGCTGCGAGCACATTATTTAGTTTATTGAGCGGTAGTGCCGGTTCTGCACAACATGCACCTGCTACTGCTCAAGCGAGCATGGCTCCCGCAATTGGCGTTCCCCCTAAGAAACCTGGAAGCGGTCCTCCAAAAGCTCCAGCTTCCGGTGGACCTCCAAAGAGACCCGCAACAAGTGGACCTCCACAAGCTCCAAAGGCTGGCGTTCCTCCTAAGCGCGCTAATCTACCACCGGCTCCAAAATTACCTCCAACATCTGGTGGACCTCCACAAGCTCCTAATTCGGGAGTAGTTCAAGCTCCATCATTTGCCAAAAGACCAGCACCTCCCGCTGCGCCCGTATCGGGTGCACCCCCTCGACCTGCAGCTCCTATAGCGGCCCCAGCAACGGCACCTAGTGCGGGAGGAGGATTGAGTTCTTTACGCGATGAAATGTTAGAAGAGTTAAATCGCCTAAAGAAAATAATGAGAGGAGAATAAAAGCGATATACTTCTAGCATTTTTTTATTTTTATTGTAATAATTCGCAAAATTTTAAATCCTAAAACGAGAAGACATTATTTGTGGAGATAAAAAATTTTCTTGTAACTGAAAAAGATATTCCGATTGTTGTTCCTAAACGATTAATGGTCTTTGCGGGTCATCCAGATGACGAAATTGTCTCATGTGGCGGAACAATTCTTAAATATCAAGCATTAGGCTCCGAAATTATTGTAGTAGTAGCTACAAGTGGGTTAGGTGGATATGCTAAAACTGCCCACAAGGAGAATATCTTAGAACAGCGAAAACAAGAACTGGATTTAGTCAGAACTGCTTTAAAGTGTAGGGTTATCGAATTAGGATATTCAGATTTGGAAGTCAAAAGAGAAATAATCTCTGAAGTCACAAATCTTATAAGAGACTTCCGCCCTCAGGTGATTTTATTACCCCACTTTTCAGATTTTCATAGAGTTCATAGGAATTTATCTTTAATTACAAGAGAAGCTATTTATCATTGTTCGACGGGAAAAGCCTACGGAGGACACGAGAGAAACTGGAAACCTCTAGGGGTATATTATTACGAATCGCCCTCTTGTAAATTTCAATATATAGAAGGTTCTGTCTTTGTAATAGTTAATATTGAAAAATATTGGGTAGAAAAAAAAGAAATTTTTAATAAGGTTTATAAATCTCAGAAAGAAGTGTTAGAAAGAGTTTTGGATTGGGCTGAAGATACTTCAATTTTACGCGGTAACGAAATTAATTCAAAGTATGGAGAAGCTTATATTCCGATGACAGAATACACTCCTTTGAAGATTTTATTAATCTAAAAATAAATAGATTAATTGGAGAATTAGAAAATAAGTTATATTAATTAAGCATTGTATAATAATAGAAATTATGGGCAATCTTACTGTTGTTTTGGATATTGGGCAATTCTCGACAAAAGCCGGTTATGCTGGGGAAGATATGCCAACTCAAATCTTTTTTACCATAGTAGGAAAACCTAAATATAGGCAGATCGATTACGAATACGCGGGTATTAAACAAGACGAATATTATGTAGGGGACGAAATCCAATCAATAGGTTTGTATAAAGTTTTTTATCCTATAGATAAAGGAATAATTCAAGACTGGCTCTCGTTTGAAAAAATAATTGATTATATTTTCTACAATTTAAGAGTTGATCCATCTTTAGTCAACGTACTATTTGCCGTACACCCATTGTTTCCATACGGGGATATAAAGCGGTTATTTGAATTGTTTTTAGAAAAATACCAGTGCAACGCGTTTTATCCCGTTTTAGATTCTATGCTTACTTTATATGCTGGAGGATTTCAAACAGGGTTAGTGGTTGAGATAGGGGATAGTATTACGAGAATAGTGCCAATTTACGAGGGATACAAGTTAGACCATGCAGTAAGGATTCTTGAGATTGGTGGAAGAACCTTAACAAAGTACATGGAAAAAATATTAGGAGAAAGTGGCTTTTCAGCTGACTCTTCAATTAGAAAAGAACTGGTAAGAGCTCTCAAAGAAAAAGCTTGCTTCGTCTCGCTCGATTATAAAGAAGATTTAAAAAGAGTTGAACAATATGAAAAAGAATATTCTCTACCAGATGGTTCTACCATTTCTTTGAGTAAAGAAAGATTTGCTGTACCTGAGCTTTTTTTTAATCCAGCATTAGATTTGGAAGAAGATTCTTTAACAGAAGCCATTATGGACGTAATTGAAATGTGTGACGTCGATATCCGCCCAGACTTATTGAATAACATCTTTCTATCTGGAGGCTCTTCGATGTTTCCAAATTTCAAATCTAGAATGTATCAAGAATTAGAATTTGAATTAGCACGGAGAAAGAAAAAGAACCAAGTGATCAAAATTATAGCACCTCGAGAAAGAGTCTTTTCTGTTTGGGTTGGTGGCTCGATCTTAGCTAGCATTCCTGAATTTCAAAGTAATTGGGTAACGCGTGCTAAATATTTTAAAGATGGCATCCCAGAGAACCTATTATAGTAAATAGTTCAAAGTTCGTTCAAGATAAATTTTACTCGTTTTCAATTGTATTTTTACGATAAACGTATTACAAGCGTATTACAATTTATTAAAACTATTACTTGGGTATTATTTCTTAATATAATATCATCTTAAGTGGTGTTTTTAAATATGGAATTAGGTTTTCCAAAAAATAGATATGAACAAGCAAAAGTCTTGAAAAAATATTATAAACCAGATTACTCTCAATTGTTTAACAAAATTAAAGAAATTAAAGCTCCTATCAAAAAAGAAATATTAGTCGGGTTAATTGATGGCGTTTGGCATTCGGAATTAGATTTGATAAGGATCGCAAAAAAGCAACATAAATACATGGGTGCCGTTACTTTAGGGACGATGATCCATGCTTTGAACCACAGTTTAAAAAGCGACTATCTTGAAAAGAAAGTAGTTAACGGAAAGTTGTATTATAAGATTTCCGATAATTACGTAGGTCTTACTCGAGCTGCTTATAACAAATATACACCCAAAATGGATTAGTAATTGTAAAGTCTTTTTACTATTTATTCTTTTTTTTGATGCTTATTTTTTATCTTATTTTTTTACGCACTGTTCATTTAATATTTTATGAGTTTCACATTTAGAACAAAATCCATTAACAGAATCGTTCTTAAAGCTAGCGCTCCAACATTTTGGGCAAATGTAATAAGGTAAAGGCTTACCATTTTTTCTTTTCACAATTTTAAAGACATTAAATCCACATAACGAGCAGAAGGAAGATTTTAATATTGTAATTCTACCTGTTTTAGGAACGGAGAGATAAGATTTGCAGTTTGCGTCTGAACACGCGAGAAACCTTTTCTTTTGCGAGGTCGTAACTAGTTTCATTGGAACTTTTTTACAAGTTGGGCAATTAGCAGTAGTCATTGGAAATCTTTTTTGTTTAAAGTCCTGTTGCATTGCTATTTTTAAATTAGCTTTAACGCTATCGAATCTTACCGTAATAGCATTTTTGTTGTTAAGGAACTTATCAAACAATTCAAGGAAAATCTTTTTTACAATTTTTAAAACTTCTTCTTTAGACTTCCTTTTTTCCTTTATGTCTTCGAGTAATTTTTCCACAAATCGCGTAAATTCAGGTTTTAAGAATGGTAGCCATACTTTAATTAGCTCTTCTATTATAAATTTGCCCCACTCCGTTGTTTTAAAACGGTTTTTGTCAATTCGCAAGATTAATTTGCGGTCTATAAGTATTTTTATTATAGTTGGACGAGTCGATTTAGTTCCTAAGTGTTCTCTCTCCATCAATTTCAAAAGAGTAGTATCAGTGTATTTTGGTGGGGGTTGAGTTTCTTTTGCGTTTAATTGAATATCCTTAATTGGAAGCTGCTTTGCATCGATCTCTATCGTTGGTTGATAGGATTTCTTTAAGAAAGGCGCAATTCCATAAAACCCAGTTGAGACTAACGAAACCAATCGTGATGTAAATGGTTCTTCTTTTATAGATATTTTTAAAATTGTCCTCGATTCTTTTGCCTGTTCTCCAAAAAGAGCTAAATAATGTCGAGCTAACAAATCGTAAACTCTTCTTTGAATGTTATGTTCAAATCTAGAGCTATTTTGTTCCAAGCTCTCTAAGGGAGTAATGGGAGGATGATCTCCGGCGTCAACTTTCCCTATTGTAGGAGTTACGTGTTTTTGAGTTAACAATTTTGATGTGTAAGTTCCATAGTTAGTGTGAAGTTTGAATTTATCCAAATATTGGGTATGGTTAAAATTTGTTTGGTATTTATCGCTATCGGTCCTAGGATAAGAAATTATCTTATTTAAGTAGAGCGCGTTCATGGCGTTCATGGCAGCGTTTGCGCTAATCTTTAATTTCCTAGTTAATAAAACAAGCGCTTTTGAAGTATTTAAAGGCGTTGGAGGGTTTATAACATTAGTATTTTTACTATTGCTCAATATTACAGCTATTTTTTCATTTTTTATTTTATGATGAATGTTTTTTGCTTCAAGTTCTTTCTCTTTAATAAAAGGGTTCTTATCGTGGAAGGCTTTTAGTATATGGGTTTTATAGCTTAAGTTCGCTTTAATTGTCCAATATGGTTCAGGTACAAAGTGACCTATTTCTTGGTCCCTTAAAAATATTAAATAGAGCAGAGACGTTTGTACCCTTCCTATCGACACAAACTTAGCATTAATCTCGGTTAAAAGTGGTCTGAGCGTATTTGTAACCTCTCTAGTGCTTGAAAACCCAATTACTGCGTCAATTATTGCTCTTGCCTCGCCTGTCTCACCCCAACTCCACTTTGGATTTATCAAATTTGAATATTTAGAAATAATCTCTTTTTTTTGTAACGAGCTTAACCATAGCTGACGCACCTTAATCGTTTTATTAGCTTTAATAACGAACGGTAAGGCGTCGAAAAGTCCAATGTTACATCCTTCAATATCCGCATCGGTACCGATAACGCATTCGTCGCATAATCTAGCGTACTCTTTTAGCGCGCTAATATATGGTCGAGAATAACTTTTGGAGGCTTTTTCGATTGCGCTTGGATTCGTAATTATTTCCCTAGGGTTAGATTTCGTCCAACTTTTATATTGATCGGTGTTTTTATACTCTAAAATATGTCCTCGAAGAGGAACAACGTAAATATCCTTAGAATTTACCCGATATACTTTTAAGAATTTTGTTTTGCTTATAATCGTAACAGGACCTAATGCTTCGGCTATTGCCTTTGCGGCTTTATTTTTTTCCGATATTATTAAAATCGTCATTAAACTATTTTTCTTTAGCTAAATTCGCTTTTATATTAAAGTAATTTCATTCGATTATAAAAGTTAACAGAAACTTAAATTACTAATTGCTTGCTTACTTATAAATGAAAAATTTCAAGAGAAATAAGATAATTTACCTTATTATAATTTACTATTATGTATTTATTATTTTCACTACTCAACTCTCAATTACCGGAATAGATTTCAAATTTATTACTTTGGTAAAGTAAAGCTAAACTCGGCTCCCTTATCCCTTCCTTCTGATTCCACCCAAATTTTACCACCGTGTACTTCAATCATTCCTTTACTAATGTAAAGTCCTAATCCACTTCCTTTTTCAAAGGCAGAATAACTTTCAGTGGCTTGTCCAATTGTAACAAATTTACCAAATAATTTTTCAATTTCTTTTAGAGTTAACCCCTTTCCGTGGTCCTCTATTTTAAAAAGAAAATTTTGGTTTTCTTCCAAAACATTAATGTTAATTATATCGTCGTTAGAAGAAAATTTCACGGCGTTTGATAAAATATTCGAGAAAACTTGCGTGATTCTAAATCGATCCACTATTAGTTCAAGATCCTCAGGGACATTTAAGTTTATAGTTATATTTTTTTGACTTATTTGGTATTCTAATTCAGAAAGACAATCTGTTATTATATCGTAAATATTTTCGACCTTCTTAATTATTTCAATTTTGCCCGCATCTATTTTCATCACGTCCAATAACCGATTAATGTAACTTTCCAAACGGGCTACATTGCTTAATACTCGATTTAAATCTTCTTTAATATCGTCTTTTAAATCTTTCTCTCTTAGTAATATTAAATCTATATAACCCCCTACCGAAATTAACGGAGTTTTTAAGTCGTGAGCGGCAATGCTAATAAAATCGGTTTTTAATCTATCAAATTCTTTTAGTTCTATATTTTGTTGCCTTAACATTCGTTCGGATTCTTTCAATTTCTCTTCTGCGATCTTTTTATCGGTTACATCTTGTATTATTGCTTGAATCATTAATTCACCACCTATTTCAATAGTGGATAATTCCGATTCAACCCATATCATTTTGTTATCTTTGTTAAATATTTGTACGGTTGAAGGTTTTATTACGATACTCTTTGGGTCCTTTTTACGATCTAGCTCCTGAAACGTTCTCAATCCTGGTCTTGTATCTGAAGGAAAAAGGTATGAAAGTTTTAAATAATTTTTACCGATAAGGTCATCTTTTTTAAAACCGAATAATTTAGAAGTTGTAGAATTAACATCAATGATTATACCTTTAGTATTTAAGAGCGCAATACTGAACGGTGAATTTTCGAATAAGTGTCGATATTTACGTTCAGATTCTCTTAGCTCCTTCGTTCTTTCAAAAACTATTTCTTCAAGTTCTCTATTCAAAATTTTTAATTCTTCTTCAGACTTCTCTAATTTTAAGGCAGCTTCTTTCTTTTCAGTAATGTTCTGAATTAAAACTTGTACCAAAGTTTCATCTCCTAATTTAATCTTAGATGCTCGTATATTCATCCATTTTTCCACTTTATCTACGCGAGTCATTTTGAATTCTAACGGTTTTAATCTCTCATTATTAATAAAACCTTCAAAATTGTTTTTAAAAAGCGGAATAAAGTATTCTGGTCGATCGAATAAAGTTAAAACCTCCATAAAGTTTTTTCCAATAAGGTCACCTCTCTCGTATTTCGAGGGTAATATCTTCATCGTCGAATTACAGTCAATTATTACTCCCTTTAAATCCACTATCCATATGGAAAACGGAGAACTTTCAAATAAGTGTCGATATTTTTTCTCCGATCTAATTAATTTTTGTTCCGCTTGTTTACGGGCGGTTATGTCTCTGGCAAAACTTATAGCTTTAGTAATTTTTCCGTTTTCTTTCAAAGGAACCGCATTTATTTCACAATCATAAATTTCACCCAGAACGTTTTCTACTGTAGCCTCAAGATTTGTTATTACTTTACCTGCTCTCAATTCATTAATTTTTGCCTTTAAATCTTCGAGATTTTCTCCAACAAAATAGTCTAGAATTCGTTTATTTTGTGTTTCGTTTAAACTTATTTTCGTTTTCTTTAGAAATGCTTGATTGGCATCCAATATATTGCCTTTTAAATCAGTGAGATATATAAATTCAGGGCTGGCATTAAAAATAGTACGATATTTTTCTTCTGATTCTTTAATTCTTCTATTGGCTTCTTTGCGTTCTGTAATATCTCTTCCAATAAGTATTCCTTTGATCTTACCGTCCTTATCTTTAAAAGCGTTGCCTTTAACTTCTATCCACACCCAATAACCTTTTTTGTGTTTTATCCTAAGTTCGAGAACATTTTTACCTTTTTCTAGACCATCAACTAATTTTTTAATTGCTTTCTTCTTATCATCGGGATGAACAAAATCAAGAACTGATTTTCTAATTATTTCGTCTCTTGAATATCCTAATGTTAATAAACATGGTTTTTCGTTCATGTATTCAAATTTAAGATTTTGATTTAAAATAGAAATTAAATCATTTGCATTTTCTGATATCAATTCATATCTTTCTTCTGAGTGTTTAAGTTTCTCTTCTAAAATAATTTTCTCTGTAAAGTCTTGTACCATTCCACAAAAACCAGATTTAGCACCTTTAGCATCGTATTTTAAATATACTGATGAATTTACTGCGATTTTTTGCCTATTTTTTTGAAAAAACTCAAACTGGAAATTACGTTGCTCCACCTCTGTTTTATAAACTTGGTTATAGAAGTTAAACACTTTTTTCCTATTGAATTCATCTGACATACTTTGATAACTTTTCCCAAGTAGTTCTTCTTTTGAATAACCCGTCATTTCGCAAAAGGATTCATTGAAAAACGTAAAAATTCCTTTTAAATCAACTTCAAAATACCCTTCTTTAATGTTTTCTAATATGCTTCTATATTTGTTCTCAGATTCTTTTAACTTTTGCTCAGCGTTCACTTTATTTGTGATATTGTTATAAGTGCATAAAATTCCTACGATATCCCCTTCAATATTATGAAGTGGTACTCGGTTTATTTCAAACCACGCTTTACTTCCATTACTTAATATCCACGATTCAATCTTTTCTTCGCTTCGATTAGTTTTCATAACCCTTTTTTCATTTTCTTGAATTGAATTTAAGTTAGCTTTTGCCCATGGTAAATTCTCATCAGTTTTTCCGATAATAAAATCAGGATCTTCAATATTATTTACTAAAGCATAATTTTGGTTACAGCCAAGATAGGTTAGATTTTTATCTTTCCAATAAATTAATTGAGGGATATTATCGATTACGGAGTCCAACATCTCACGCGATTTTTGAAACGATGTTTTCTCACCTTTAGTTTGCATTAGTTTCCAGAATCGAAGTTCTGGCATGGTTTCTGCTAATCTCCTTAAGTTAAACTCGCGTTTATACCATTCTTCTTCTTGTTGTTTAAATTTAGAGATGTCTCGAGAAATTATTAATATTTTAACTTTATCAGCGTCGTTAATAAATCGTTTTCCTTTTAATTCGTAATATCCATATCCTTCATTTTGACGAATCCTTAGCTGCTCGATTGCTTTTCCTGCTTCTAAGACGTTTTGAAGAAAATTCAAACCTCGATCTAAATCGTCGAAATAAAAGTTATCTAAGATTTTATGAGCTAAACAGGAGTAGCCTAATTTTTCTAGATGAACTTTTTCGTTAACATATTCGCATTCGAAGTTTTCATTTAAAATAAAAACTAAATCATCAAAATTATCTTTAAGAATATCGCCAATATTATGTTCTTTTCCAAAATCGGAAATTGATGCCATATTTCGTAAAAACCTCTTTAAATTAGTAGATTAATATCTTATTAAAAAATAAGATATTATCTTATAATAATAAGAATATAAGATTTATTTAAATCACTAACTTCAACTTGAGGATAATGGCATTTTTTAATTACTGATCACACCTTATAGTAAAAATATAGAAGAGATTTTTCTAATCTGCAATTATTGAATGGAAATAAAAAATACATCATGACATTTATTGAACCTTCTTTTGAAATCGATGAAAAAGGTAGAGTTATATGTCAATCTCATTCAAATTATCCTCAATTTATTAAACCAGAGAAGACGCCATTTGAAGATATGCAGATGGAAACCCAATTAACGTGTAAAACTTGTACACATTATAAAAACGACGATTGTTTTTTTCCTAAGGCTGATATAGATAAAATTGAATTCGATAGGATCAACAGAACTCGCTTTGAATGCAACCTTTGTGGTAATAAAATCGATCGCATGTTAACCATCATACAAAAAATTTATTTAGAGGAAAAATTTCAGATGAAAATGCCTTTAATTTGTTGTAGTTGCTATGAAAGCTTAAAAAAAAAGAAGTTTGATGAATATTTTACCAAAAGATTTTGGGAGGCTTTATTTTTTTATACACCAGTTTTATTTTCACTCGTTAATCCCTATCCAACTAATTTAATATTAGCGCTCGGGTCTTTCTTCGTTGTTATCATTTTAAAGTTCATTATTAAGCAATATTTCCATTACAGTCTTTTTTTAATGGACTTAATAAAAGGAAAGAGATTCTACGATAAACATTTCCGAGACAAACCTCGATAAAATGAATCTTTTTCTAATTTTCTAGTTTACGCTAAGTTTCCCGCCCATCCTCGGACTTTTTTTCTGAATTTTTCTTGTTTTAAAATTATTAGATCGAGCTCTTTTTCAGTTCTATTAGACAAATTATCAATTTCGGGTACAAATTTATATTTAATAAAATAATTTTTAACTTCTTTTGATACTAATTTACTTGGTATTCTTTCAGGGTTATTTTTAAAGCTACTATAAAGTTTTTCCCAAGAATCGAGAAAGTTTTCGATGTTATTTTTAGATTCGAAAATTGCTAGCGTTCCTAAATTGTTCGGTGTAGTAATCGCAATGTTCGATCTACCTACAGTAAATCGATTTCCATTAAAGGAAACCGCAATTCCCCCTTCGTCTTTTAATCTTTGAAGCATGTTAATATCAGTAATCGAGTCTCCAAGCGCTACCATTTCAGATATTGGAACTTGAGTTATATTAGAGATGCTTTCAACTGCCATTTCTTTTCTTTTACCGCCCCTAACTTCAACCAAGTTCATTGCTTTAACGTAATCAGATTCTTTATTATTCCAAAAAAATTTATTTAGATCTTTTATAACTAAATCCAAATTTTTATCGTTATCTATGTAGTTTTGGAATATGGTGCCTACTAAGTTTTTTACATCTCCTTCAATATCGTAAATAGTTTTATTTGCTTCTTTAATGTTTAAATCTGTGCAATAGACGTGATCTAGTGGAATATCCAACCTTTTTGCTACACTATGTGCGAAATGACGATAACTCGTAGAAATAATGAATATATCCCAATCTTTGTGTAATACTCCCATTAATTCTATGCAACCAGGCAATAAACCAAGATTATAATTTGCTAATTCAACTAATTCTTCATCGGAAAAACAAGACATATATAACGGAGCCATCAATCTCAAAGTATCCCCAGGTTGATAATTTGGAATGTTTAACTTCTTTTTTACGCCAGAAACATCGATAAGGTAATCGTCGTAATTAGAAATCATCTCAAAAAATTCGCCCATATTAAACTTTTGTAAATCAAGCTTGGTTTTTTTACTTAATAAGCGGCTTAATTCAGCAGCGAAGTCTAGAACGCTTATAGGTCCTTCTAAATCAAAGCAACAAACGTTTTTTTGAGTCATAATTAAATTGCCTAAATTAATGAGATATAATTAGTGTAGAAGAAATTAGATAAATTGAATAACAAGAGATTAAAATAACTTCTTATTAAGTAATTATTATTTTTTTTTAGAGAAATAAAATTAGCTACATTTTAACTTTAAAAATATCCGGGATTGATCTTTCTCTACGAGCTTTTTCAACGATTCTACGCCAATCTGGTTCGATCATATCAAACACATTTTCGGTAAGTTCTCGCAATTTGTCGTCAGATGATTTAAGAAAATGTCCTAAGTATTCTAAAGCTCTTTTATCTTTTATTTTTGCAAAACTTTCGATGATAAAAATCACTTTTAACTTATCCAACTCAATTTCTGGTTTTTCAATTTCCTCTTTCAATTTCTCTATTATTCTTAGCGTTGCCCGGCCATCTGCTATTTGCCCTAAAGCTTCAATAATTCTATTAACAACCATCGGTTCGTTTTCGATATTTAACGCACGACACAATAAATTGACGGCTCTTCCATCCTTTAAAAAACCAAGTTGTCTCGCCGCTTCAGCTCTTTTCTCGGCTTCTTTCTCGTGAAATAATTGTTTGATTAAGGCGTTAAAATTAGCGTTTCTAGCATGCCAATCCATAATTCAATTTAAAATAAGAGCTACAGATATTAGAATCTAATCTTTATAAAATATAATTTAGAAAAAAGGTTTGTACCAGCTTATTTTAATTGATAATTCATCAATTTTCTTTTTTAATTCTTTTATAATCAGCAGTACAATAATGCCAGATTGCTTCAATTAAAAAGAATAAAGCTAAATAACCAAACACAGAAGACCACCATTCTAACTTATAATAAGACCAAATCAAAACCAAAATCATACCAGTAATCAATAAGATTGAGCCGTGTATTTCCAATTTCATTATTTTATCCATTTTTAAGCCTCAAGATTAATTTTAATATTCAAAATGTTCTATATGTTAAATATACACATGTGTATATTTTAATATTATTTCAAAAGAGAATTCATGTGATCTATTCTTTTTTGCAATTATTTTCAACCTTAAACATAATTTGCAACATTAATTTGCATGCCCTAACTCTAAATCATCTATGTAAAGTTTTCAAAATAGGTTTCGTTATAATTGTCTCTTTTATTTCACATTTCCTTAGATTTAATCTCAAAGAGATCTGTTAATTTTTGCAGATTCTTTATCAAGTGGTCCTTGTTTAATCTATTATAGATAAAATAGCCTGGAAGCATTGCTGCAGCAGAGAGAAAACCCATCATGAGGTTAAATATGAGGTATTGATTTATATAACTGATCGAATTATAAGGCAATAACAAGCCTTCAATAATATAAGAAAATATGAAGAAAATTGTAGAGATGCCAGCAAATCCCTTTAAAAAGCTATTATATCGATAATGAATTGGTTCGAACTCGAAGAAGTTCTTTTTTCCATCATATTTATAATGCATTAATCCTATATCCTCAAGTATCCACCCAATAGACGAAATTGCAACAATAATAGGTAATACAAGAAGGGGAGAGTTAAAAAGTAGGTATTTATCTGGTAAATCATGGTAAAAAGACTGCCAATTCGACGCGATTATCTCAGGAGAATACAAATTCAAGGAAATCAAAAAGCGAATCATCCCAAAACTCATTAAAACTACATAAAGCACTCGTGACATTAACTTTTTTGAAGACAACCTATAATTATCTTGTATTTGGACATATGTGTTTTCATATTTTCTCATAGTGAAAGCTTTATATTTAAGATAAAGATGACTAATTATCCTTGAAAAACACAATAATAATAGTATGGTGCCGAAAATAGGCCATAACACTGTAAAAATTAAATCGTGAATGGAATAGTGAAGTCCCAATAAGGGAACGAGATCATCTGCATTCCATAAGGCAGGAATCCAATTATAATTAAGGGAAATAACCGTATCAATAAGCAGAGCTGAATATCCTGCGAAGTGAAACAAGCTTATTCTAATAGTGTTTTTATCATTAAGCAATATTGTGGAAATTGAGAAAGGAATGAATAAAATTAAAAAAGACAATGAGCGTGATAACCCTGAAGTAAGTAAGGTTAAGGCAACGATAGTGAACAAGATCACGATAGGACCACTTATTGGGATGATTATATAAATCTTCTCCTTTAGCGTTGAAACTATCTGTTCTGATGCTGTACGGCTCTTTAAAGAAGTGAGTCCAAGTTTTTCTCGATTGAATTGAAGAAAGAGCAGAAAAACCCCTGTAAATAACCAGAGACTGAATAACCAGAGACTGAATAACCAGAGATTTAAAGTCATGGATTGAATGTTATCGAAATAGTTAAAAACCAAATATCCCGTCATCAACCATCCAATGAATCCCGAGATCAGGAATATCGAAGAATTCTTCCTATAGAGTATATAGATTGAGATCACGAAAAAGAAGCTCCCCGAAAATACATATCCAATTAGTATAGTAATAAGTGGGTTAACTGGATATATAGAATCATAAAATATCAATAAAGGATTTACAAAATGAAAGAATGTTATTATCTCATAGATGATGAGAATTGTTGTACGAAATTTATCTTGATTTTCTGTTTTCATTATGAATATTATAATTATTACAAATATTATAAGATTTGCTCGCTAAATATGCAACCTTTAATTTTAACGGGAGTATTGGGAAATCTCCGAATTTTAAATCCTAATTTTGTAATAATTTGGTAAAAGAGAATTCATCTATTGAAAAATCTCTAATTTATACACATTTAATTTTTTGATATTATTTCAAGAGAGAATTCATGTGATCTATTCTTTTTTGCAATAACTCCAAGGTTCCAACATCTTTTCTATAAAATAATTTCCCACTTATACATCCAACTCCTTGTTCAGCAATCTTTTCCGCACTTTCTAAATCGTTCGCAATCCCAACGACTCCTATAGCTCTTGAAGTTGTAGTATAAATTTCATCATCTTTGCGGTAAACCGAAGAATAATAATATCTCGCATCAATCTGTTTCAACTTATTTTTATCTATTTTTACCAATTCGTCTTTCTTGGGAGCGTCAGGATATCCTTCGGGTGCCAAATACTTGCATACTGTAGCTTTGTTCTCAAATTCAATGTTGGATTTTAAGTTGCCATTTATTATTCCCATACAAACATCAATGAAATTAGTTTTTAATATAGGCAACACGTTCATTGCTTCAGGATCTCCTAACCTAGAATTAAATTCAATTAATTTAATGCCTTTTACCGTTTTCATGTACCCTCCGTACAAAAATCCTTTATATTCAATGCCCGTCTCTGCCTTAACTGCGGCAATAACTTTCTTCATATCTTCGAGAGCCTCGTCCACATCATTTTGAGTGATAAATGGCATCAGATGATTCGCCATTGAGTAACTTCCCATACCGCCTGTATTTGGGCCAGTATCGTCTTCGTAAGCTCTTTTATGATCTTGGACTAAGGGCGTACCTACGACATTTTTCCCGTCAACAAATGTCTGAAGTGTGAATTCTTCTCCTGAGATTTTTTCTTCAATTAGAAATGGTGATTTTTGTTTAATTAACGCTTGACAATAATCTAAAATATCTTGTTTCGAATAAAGATGGTCACCATAAACTTTTACTCCTTTTCCTCCAGTTAGGCCATCTGGCTTAACAACAACGTTTTCTACGCCCAAATCTTTAAGATAGCTTTCTACATTTTCCATGGAATTGAAACTTTTACTTCTGATATTCGATGTGATTTTATATTTTTTCAAAAGAGCTCTAGTGAATAATTTTGATCCTTCTAATTGAGCAGCCTCTATTCTAGGTCCTACGCAAGGAATTCCATTCTTTTCCAAAGCATCGACGATTCCAACAACCAAAGGAGCCTCTGGACCAATAATAACAAAATCAATGTTGTTTTTTTTAGAAAAATCTATTATTTCCTTAAAATCTGTTTCTGAGTGAATCTTTATCCTTCCTTGGCTTAGGTCTTCTAAGCCCGCATTCTTGGAGCTCATGAACGCGTATAAAGTGGCGCCATCCCTAACTAAAGTCTCTCCTATTACGTGTTCCCTTGCTCCATGTCCAATTATAAGAGTTTTAACCGTCAAAAATTTTATTCACCTTAAAATGAATTTCTCTTGTTTATAAGATTATGTAATTGAATTTAAATTGTTTTATACAAAATTTAAAGTAATTATTAATCACAGATTATAAAGTATAACTAACTTAATACTCGCTTAAAAAGAATAAATATCTGTCATCAATCTTCTTTTTAACAATTACGCCGTATTTTTCGAGGAGGTTGAGATATTTTGCAAGGGTATTCATATGCATATTTAGCTCACGCGATAATTTCGTTTTTGAACACCCTAAATTGTCATTTTTCATGAAGTTAATAATCTTTTGACTTTTTACTTTTGTAGTAAAATACTTAGCCTTTTTATCTTTAAATTCTGTAGTTGTATCAAAATATATTTCGTGGTTCTCTAAGATTTCTTTGGATATAAAATTGAATTTTAATAACATACTTAGATGCCAAACAATGATATGATTTCCATAATTTAACTCGTGAAGTATTCTATTAAAATAAGTTCCTGGGTTTTTTAAAATAAAATCGTAAATTTCATTACGCTTTTCATTATTCAATATTTCAGCCTTAGTTAACTTAGATCCTTCTACAATTAATCTTTTGTTTGTTATGGATATTAAAATCTTCCTAACTCCCTCGTTGCTAATATTTATAGAACTTAGTCTAATTCTTGAATTTATATATGGTATAATTTCTTCAAAAGTGAATTGACGATTTTTATTCAAATAATCGTGGACAATGTTTAAAATAGTTTTTTCGTCTTCAACCAGCTCTAATTCCATATTATGTGTAAAGCCTCTTAGTATCGTCAACCCTATTTTTCTTTTGTTGCTCAGATTTATTTATCATTTCTTTGAAAACCGCATCCCTTTCTTCTGGAGGTAGAGCGATCATTTCCCGGGTAAAGTCTATTAAATCATCTTCCTCCCAATCAAAAGTATTAATAACTTTAAAAAAGTCTTCTGAGAGTGCTGTTACTTTTATATCCTCTATATTTGACATTTTATCAGATGCAAAATCTTCTAATTGACGCAAAAGTCGTTTATTATCGAATAAAGCGCCTAATCTTTCCGAGTCATATTTTATCTTACCAAGAATTCCACTCGTATCCTTCTTTAATTCTAATTCCGTATACTGACTTGAAAAAAGCCGGTCTCTATATCGATAAACTGCATAACCAATACTTATACTCAATGAGCTTATAATAGCTATTAAAAATATTAGAAAAAAAGGATTATCGATAATATTTTTAAATCTAAGAATACCTGCGATACCCACTTTAGGATCGTGGTAAATATGTGACCCTCGAGAATAGGTAAGATATAATTTTTGCTCGTCTTCGTCGTAATCGTCAATATCTAAATCACTCGTTAACACATCTATAGAAGTCCCGTCAATAGTAGCGTTGTTGTTCCATGTAAATATACCTATAAAATTATTGATTTTAGTAGTTATTCCTTTTTCGTTGGTAGCATATTCTCTTATTTCGTCTTCCGTATCATCTTCTTCTTCATAATCAATCTCAGATTCTAAGGAAGTATACAACGCTATTTGAGAGCTAGCGTTAATATATGGAAAACTAGAAATCTCTATGTCGATTTTCGTTTGAATGGGAGAAATTAAAGTTCCATTAACAACGTGAAACTCTTCAGCAAAATAGATATGAGCAGTAAATACTCCGTCTGTTGAGTTAATTATGAAGTAATGAAGTTTTGAATCGTCATTAATATTAAATTGACTATAAATAACAGGTTGAAAATCGTCTAGATCAAAATTTTGTATTGTATCATCGATTAGTGGATCGTATATAGAATTACTATTAATATCAACGAACTCAACGAGTTTACGAAATTTTATTCCAAATTCTAATTCGAATTCTGTCGAATTTATTTCAGAATCATAGCTGACCTCTATACCTAATCCTTCGCTATCGTTTGTTATTTTCAGCTGAATTTCATCAATTTGATTACCGCTTCTTAAAGAGGATTCGATTTGAATTTGATCAGCTTCTATTTCAATTGTTATGTTTCTTTTATTTAAATCTTCTAAGTCATCATCGATGCCATCGCCATCGTCGTCAGAAGCAGTAGCGTAATTAAAATTGAGACTCATTAAAGATATTCCAATTAGAATCATTATAAAAAGACTACTTCTCTTACTCAATTTTAATTCCCTTCTAACGAATTACTTTTTTATTTAATTATTTTTGATAAATTTCATAAATCGGCAACTTTAAGTTTTATTCTTATAGACTTGATTAAAAACTTTTACTTAAATAAAATAAAAAAAAGATTAATGTTGTATTAGGTATTTATTAGAAGTTTCGTCTTCTTCTGAGTACTAGAATTAATATAACGCCACCAATTCCTACACTTGATACAATAGATATAATAACTATAATAGGTATTATCTCTGATGCTTTAGGAAACACCATAACACCCATTACAGGATCGTGATATATATGATTACCGCGAGGATAATTCAAATATATTTTTTGTTCGTTTTCATCGTCGTCATCCACTTGGATAGGACTTCCTAAAACCACCTTGGACACACCATCTATTGACGCATTTTCTGTCCATGTAAAAAAGCCTGCGTAATCATTATTTGAAGCAATGATTCCCTTTTCTTCGCTTGCATATCCTTCTTCTTCGTTTTCAGTGTGTTCATCATCTTCATATTCAACTTCAGATTCTAATTTCGTATATAAAGCAAGTTGGGAGGAACTATTGATATAGTTAAAGTCAGTAATCTCAATATCAATTTTCGTTTGCGTTGGTTTGATGAAAGTTCCATTAATGATTTCAAACTCCTCTACTAAGTAAATGTGAGCCGTAAATACCCCATCAGTTGTGTTAATAATAAAATAATGAAGCCTAGTATCATCAGAAATATTTATTGGAGTGTAAACAACAGGTTGAAAGCTATCTAAAGGAACTTCTTGAATAGTATCATCAATTAATGGACTGAAAATCCCATCATCATCCAAATCAACAAATTCAATTAGCTCTTGAAATGATACTCCAAATTCTATTTCGAACTCAGTCGCATTTTCCGAAGAAATCTCTGATTCATAGCTAATTTCAATACCTAATCCGTCACTATCAAAAGTTATTTGCAACTGAATCTCGTCTTTTTGAGCTCCATTTCTCATTAAGGACTCGATTTGGATTTGACTAGGTTCGAATTCGATGCTAATATCTCTCTTATGTAATTCCTCAAGTTCATCATCGACTCCATCGTCATCGTCATCGCTAGCAGAAACTAAACTCGATGTACTCATAAGAATTAAAATACCTAAAAATATTATCCCAAATAAATTGTATTTCTTTAATTTCATAATAATTATCTCCTAATTTCTTAAATCAATTTTTATAATTAAATATCCTTATGAAATAGATCTTCAACTTCTTCTTTTAAACCAATCTGGTAAAATTATGAACTACGATATTATCAATTAGGTTTTTTATACTAATAGGTAATCCTAATCGGTTGAAAATCAGATAATTATGTTTAAATTCATAATTTTAATTAATATTTTGGATTTATAATACTTTAATTTGATATATAGTTCCAATTAGGTTGATTGGGGAGAATTTATTAATAGATTAAAAAGAATAGTCAAATGTTATCTAATCTAACTCTATTTAAACGAGAATTTAATTAATTATATAATTAAAAACACCTATCGAAACTTTAATATAGAAATTAAACTAAATATAATTAAAATTAGGATAATGCAAGCTTTATGATACCTAAAGGGATTCTCACTCTAACCGATGGAAAACTAAGATGTTCTGCTATGCCTCTTGGAGGGATAGGTACGGGCTCTATTGCTATAGGTGGAGACGGACTTTTAAAACAATGGCAAATCAATAATCAGATAGATCATCGCTCGTATGTACCAAATTGTTTTTTTGCCGTGAGAACGCGCCAATTAAATGTTTCAGATGAAAAAATAATTTCACGTGCATTGATTAGTTCCAAACCTCATGAAAGACCTAATTTTATCCCGGCTAAATCCATTGGGGATCACAGAATAAGTAAAGAAATGGAAAAATTATTTAATGCGCTACCTCAAGTTGAAGACATTAAATTTGACGGCGAATATCCTATTTCATTTTTGCAATTTAAGGATGCTCTGCTCCCAATTGAGATCAATTTGACAGCCTTTAATCCGTTTATACCTTTAGATCCAAAAAACTCAGGACTGCCTGTAATAATTTTCCAATTTCAAGTTAAAAACATTACTAAAGAGAATATCGAAGTAATTCTTTTAGGAAATTTATTAAATTATATAGGATGGGATGGACTAAAAACATTAAGAGGCGATTCTAACCCTCTATTTGGAGGTAATTTGAACATTCACAAACGTGTGGGTAATTGGAATGCTATTCATATGAAATCAAAATTACTTCTCAAAACCGATAAACGATACGGTGACTTAACGCTAGCTATTGACCAACCTGATGCTATGATATCAACTCAATGGGAGGATCTTGAAAGTTTCTGGTCTCAATTTTCGCAAAAAGGAGTTTTGATGGAACCAAGCGAGAACGATACGAGTAAAATCGGAAAGACATATACAGGAAGCCTAGCATCGAAAAGAATCTTAAAACCCGATGAAGAAGCAGTAATGACGTTTTATTTGGCTTGGAACTTTCCAAATCGCTTTATGGATTGGCGTTTGAATAATGCTTTATTTCCGGATATGAAAACGGAATATTGGATAGGGAATCGATATAACGAGTGGTTTAGCAATTCAATAAGAGTTATAGAATATGTGAGAAACAATCGATCATCTCTATTAGACAACACATTTAGGTTTCACGAAGACTTTTTTTATAGTACGCTTCCTTCTGAAGTATTGACTTCGATTTCTGCAACACTTTCGACAATTAGGACTCCAACTTGTTTTTGGGTAAGAGACGGGTCTTTTTACGGATTTGAGGGATGCAACGGAGTTTCTACTGGAAAGAAATCAGGAGGGAGTTGCCCTCTAAACTGTACACATGTTTGGAATTATGAATTTAGCCTAGCACATCTATTTCCTACACTGGAAAGAACTATGCGAGCAACGGAGTTTAAGACTCAACATAAATTAGGTTATTTACCTCATCGCGCTGTTATTCCATTGTACTTACCACAATTTGAAATGACTCCTGACCCAGGAGATGTCCCTCCTGCTATAGACGGAATGTTTGGAATGATTTTAAAGATCTATCGCGATTTTCTAATCTCCGCCGATTTAAAATTCTTAGAGGAATCTTGGCCTAATGTTCAAAAACTAATGGAGTATATATTTAAAGATTACGACAATAATTTAGATGGCATAATTTCTTGTGCTCAACCTAATACGTACGATTGTTCTATTTATGGCGTTAATACATTTATAGGATCGCTTTATTTAGTAGCACTTCTTGCCTG
The DNA here is from genome assembly GCA_018238625.1 of Promethearchaeota archaeon. Classification (GTDB taxonomy): domain Archaea; phylum Asgardarchaeota; class Lokiarchaeia; order Sigyniarchaeales; family SOKP01; genus SOKP01. Next base: position 7,627 of record JABCSY010000025.1, on the reverse strand, counting down.
TGAACAAATTGCTACGAAATTAAATTTAGAAGATTGGGCTAGCAAATGTAGGAATTTATTTGAATCTGGTCGAATGATTCTTGATAAAGAATGTTGGAACGGTGAATATTACATCCAAAAATACGACGAAACTGAAATAAAAGAATATCAATATGGAATTGGATGTTTTTCTGACCAATTATTTGGCCAATGGTGGGCGTTTCACTTAGGTTTTGGATATATTTTACCCACTGAACATGTGGATAAGGCAATAGAATCAATAATTAAATACAATTTTAAAGAATCGCTTGAAGGAATAACCCAAACTCCAAGGATATTTGCATCACCTACGGACTCTGGATTATTAACTTGTACTTGGCCTCATGGAAATAAACCTACCGTTCCAACATATTACACAGATGAAGTATGGACTGGTCTAGAATATGAAATTGCCGCATTATGTATCTATACAAACCGAATTGATGAAGGTTTAAAGATTATTAATTCGATTAGAAAAAGATACGATGGTTCACATAGAAGTCCTTGGAATGAAGTGGAATGTGGCGATCACTATGTAAGACCCATGTCTTCGTGGACTTTACTTCACGCGTTAACGGGGATCTCTTATTCTGTAGAGCTTAAACAATTTTTACTCGCACCGAGATTAAATCCATCAAATTTTCGATCGTTTTTTATTACTAATACTGCTTGGGGTAAAGTGAGTCAAGAACTAAGTGAGAGAGGATTAAAATTTTCTATATGTGTCTCTTATGGAAACCTCAGTCTTAAATCAATTCTTTTAAAATCTATAGGAAAACTCAATCTTGATAAAATCAAATATTGTAAAATATTAGACACTGAAAAGGAGGACAAAGTAATAAACGCAAAATTAATACGCAACAATTCGAGCATAGAAATTTCTATTTCAGAAACATTTTCTATTAGAGAAAATCAAAAACTCCTAATTGAACTAATTTGAATTAGATATACTACTCACGAATGCTAAGATATTCATAAATAAAGAATTTCTCAAGAATAACTGCTTATATTGATTATATCATTAAACTTTTTGACCACATTTGGCGCAAAATTTAGCTTCCTCAAGCAGTTCTACACCACAATTTACGCAGTGCCTACCTGACAAATCTTTTTCTTGAATTTCTTTTAGCTTTTCTTCTACACCTGACCCACAGTGAGGACAAAACTTCGCGTCTTGACTTATTTCTGTATGGCAATAAGGGCAATTTACTTTTGAAACTGGTTTATCAACGCTTGGTCTGGAAAGTAATGATATCGATTTTGTAGATGCTTGAGCTTGAGTCGTTCCAGCTTTAACTATAAATGGGAAAGCGATATTGTGTCCCTTCTTAGTCGTAAGCGTTGCAGTTATCTCGTAAACGCCATTCTCTCTAACCATTATTGTAAATAGACGATTTTTACTATAATGCTTTGCAATTCCACCGTACCATTCTGATTTAACTAATAATTTAACCTGGGGGGGTACGGCTAATTTTACTCTTACTTGAGGCATATAATTTTCAGTAAGATTTTGAACGGTGATAAAGAATTCTTTACGTTTGGCTAAAGTCGCATAAACTGCGTCTGCATTACCTTTTAGACTAATATTTAAATCTGATTCTGACATTTTTATAATCCTTTTCTTTTAATTATGTTTAGATAATTTGGATATTTATTTGTTTATGTTATTTTAAATTTTAAAAAATAATATTTCTTATTATAGGAATAGAATAAACATTATTATATAAAAAATTCATAGTCCAATTTTTTTAATTCTGTAATATTATAAAAAAAATAAAAGTTAATCGATCTATTTTCTATATACCCCGTATGTCTTGCAAGTGTCAACCATAGCTTTTACATTTTCGAGTTTTGCGTCGTCAGGAATTTCAGCTCCAACAAGTAATCCTCCTCCTTCAGCACATCTGTCAATAATCTCTTTTACCTGCTTTTCGATCATAGCGGGTGTTCCTAATCTAAATAATGAAGGTTTGAGGTTTCCTTGTATGCACATGTGATCGCCAAGAATTTCTTTAGCTTTAAAAATATCTGTCCTTTCGTCCATATGCAAATATATTTTTCCTTTAGGCAATTCTTTAAAGTAGTGTAATCGATCTGTCCAATCCGTATCGAGATGCATTTGAACTATAAATCCATCGTTTACATATCTTGTTACCATTTTTTTAAAGTAAGGCCAATAAAGTTCTTCAAAATGTTTTATTGAAATGAAATCAGCGCTAGCTCTTGCTCCACCAATTAAGAGCGTTTTACCACCACTCATCTTAGCACCATATTCTCCCATTAATATCATGTTGTCAATCAAGAAATCGCTAACTTCTTTTATTTTATCTGGGAATCGATAAATATCTTTCATAAAATTAGTAGAACCTCGAAAAACAGATAATAAATCAAATGGAGTTGTTCCAACCCCATCAGTAAAGGTAGGAACTTGAAAATGAGTCCACCATCTAACTACATTTTCAGCAACTTTCGGTCCTATTTTACCCAATTTCTTCATATCTTTCATACTAGCTCTTTTGAAATTACCGAGCCACAATAGCCCTTTTTCAATAATTTTATCGTAATCTTTCTCTGTTATAAAGGGATTATCTAGGCTTTGTTCAACGAGTTGAGGAGGCTCATTTGGACCCAACATCCGCCCGGGTAACCTCCAGTCAAGATAAAGAGCTGAAAATATATCAGGAAAGGGGTTAATGTATTGCATAAACATTCCACCTCCAGCCATGGCAATGTCATAACCACCTAACTTATGGTAAATCCATTCGTAAGCTTCTTGTGATTTATCTGGATCCTCGATCATCTCTTGGGCTGTAATATCGTAATAATTAATGGGAAGGAAATCTATTAACGGCCAGACGGGAACCCTATCGGGCTCTTTTAAGGCCATTGCTGTTAACACTCTTTCAACCGAAGTCATAGGTTCTTCTTTAATAGGCTCCATTTTTATCCCTCCTTTAACCAGTCAGTTATTATCTTTACCCCTTTAAACGCATTATCGGTATATGCGTCAGCTCCTGCTTGCTCCATCCACATTTCATCAACAGGCAATCCACCAATAATAATTTTGACTTCTTCTCTCAATCCAGCCAACTTTAAAGCTTCAGTTGTTTTTTTCATTGAATCTAACGCTACGGTTAATAATCCTGAATAGGCAACAATATTTGCTTTAGTTTCTTTAACTTTATTAATAAATTTTTCAGCGGCTATATCAACTCCTAAATCATGAACTTCAAAACCTGCTGCTTGTAAAAGAGTTACGAAAATATTTTTTCCAATATCGTGGACATCTCCTTTAACTGTTCCTATTACAACAACTCCTAAACTCTCACTCGCTTCGGATCCTTCTTTCATTGCCGTTTCAAGAATTTTAGCGGATTGCTGGAAAATTTCGCCGGACATAACCAGTTCGGTTAAAAAATATTCTTTTTTATTAAATCTTTCTCCAACAATTTCTACTCCTTTGCGTAATATATCGATAATTTCCTTTGGATTGACTCCTTCGTCAAGAGCTTTTTTTACAAGCGTATAAGATTTCTCTTCTTCTAATTCTGCAATTGCTTGGAGAAGTTCTTCTTTAGCACCCATTACTTATTTTTACCTCCCTTTTTCTTTTTCATATAAGCAAAAATTAAACGTCTCATCGAAAAAGGCTTACCATCCTTTCCCCATAATATTTTTCCAATCGCTTCATTAATCTCTTCTTCAGTAGCATAATTTGGTTTTTTTGAAAATTCTTCCATTTTTAATACCTCTAAATTTCTAATTAATGATCTTTATTCTTTCTTAAAACATATAAACTTTTAATTTGCATTGATAAAAATGTCAGTGAAAAAGGCTTAAAGATATTATTACATAAGTAAGAGATTTATATGCTTTCTTTTTAATTTTGCATCTATTTTATTGACATTTCTTTTATAAAATATATCATTTATCTTTAAGATATACTATTAGATTATTAATTTTCCTGGTATTAATTATATCTCATTTTTCTTTACCGCTATTTTGATATACATTAACACACCCATGAATCCTCCCATAAATCCACTAATTAAACCACTAATAGCATGATTCATTCCGTTTATTATATTATCTGTTGGAAATGGTATTACGAAAAAGTTCATGAGAAAGCTCATTATAACTCCAAAAATTGCTCCAATTATTCCAGATTTTAACGATTCTTTGATGTTATTGTTCATAATATTATCCTCCTTGTTTTTAATTTGTTTTTATTTATTATATTTTGTTTATTTGTTATTATGATTTTTAATCGTTCTTGAAACATATAAACACTAAAGAAAAAAAAGTTTAAAGGTTATAAGGAACGTTATCGAATTAATTATAAAATAATATTAAATTTTCAATGATAAAAATGTCAGAAGAAAAATATAAAAAAACAGCAAACATAATTATAAAGGCAGGCTCGCTCCCTTTCCCGGTTAACGATACATTGATTGAAATTTTAAAATTACTCCTTTCAGAGGAGGAATTAAATTTTATCGACGCTTTTAAGAGAAAAACCTCTCAGACGATGGATCAATTAATAAAAAGTAGTAAGCTATCGGAAAGTCAAATTTTGTCGTTTATTACCCCATTAGCTAAAAAAGGATTTATTTTTAATCAACCGAGCTCAAAAGGTTTGATGGTCTATAGATTAATGCCAATAGTAATGGTCGGCGTTTTCGAATATATTTTTATGAAAAAAATCGAATTTTCTGAAACCGAAAAGAAAATAGCAAAAATGTTTGAAGTCTATTTTGACGAAATAGCGGATTTTATACAAGAAAATTACGATATGATCTTACCAGTTTTTGAAAAAATGCTTCCGATCGATAGAACCGTACCAAATCTAAACAAAAGCGTTCAAGGAGCTGATATAAACATTTCTATCAATAAAAATATAGAAGTTCCTGAAGAAATAGTTTTACCAATTCAAAAAGTCGAGGAAATCATTGAGAAATACGATGTTATCGCAGTAGGGCATTGTTTTTGTAGACATCACAGAGATTTATTAGGAAAACCATGTAAGCAAACAGACCTTAGAGAAAACTGCTTTACTTTCGGCAAATCGGCAAAATATGTGACTGAGCAAGGTTTTGCTCGTTTTGTATCAAAAGAAGAAGCGCTAAAAATAATGAAAGCTTCTGAAGAGGACGGACTAGTGCATAAAGCCTTTCATCCACATTCTGATATAAGCAAAGACGAGACTAGCATATGTAATTGCTGTAACGATTGTTGTGGGACAATAGAATGGTGGAAATTAGGCCTAGCTGCTATGATTAATTCAACTAATTATCTAGCACAAGTAAACGAAGATTTATGCAAGGGATGCGGAACGTGCGTAGAATATTGCTCTGTAGACGCTATTGAATTAGACGACAATAATATCGCACGAGTTAAATCCGAATTCTGCATTGGATGTGGAGTTTGCTCTCATTTTTGTCCAGAAGACGCAATCTTGCTTTTAGAAGGCATGAGGAGAGTCTTTGTACCTCCCCCTAGGTTGAGAAAATAATCTTTTATTACTTTAACGATAATATTTTTTTTTACTTTTATTACTATCCTTTAATTTTTTGCTTGAATATCTCTATTGTGTCAGAAATTTCAATTAATTTTATGGAAAATTCTTTTGGTTTTAATTTCTTCAAGTTTTCAAAATTTTCAATTATTTCTTTTAATTCATCAACCCAAATTTTCATTAGCAATTCGTTTTCTTTTCCTTGAATTAGTTTCCTTAAAGCTTTGGTTATTGAGGCATTAATTTTATCCATGAGTTTCTTTTCGTTTACTGTATATGATATTCTCAAAACATCCTGTTGAGTTTTAAGAGTTTCAACATCTTCTTGCATTTTAGATTTATGTATTAGTAGTTGTTCGTTAAATTTATTAATCATATCCATGATGATTTCTTCTTGAGTTTTAATAGTTTGCTCCATTCTTTCTTGATTTAACGAGATATTTCTTTTTATCGTTGAAATCTCTTTTCCTGCCGATTCTAAAGATATTTCTAATTTGTTTATTTGATCTGTTAAATTTTGAATAGTTTCAGAGTTTTTTTTTACCGAATCTATTTTATCTTGAGCTTTATCAAATCGTTCTTCTAAACTTTTTATTCTTTTTGGCATGCTTTTCAACGAATTGATCGCGCTGTTTAATTTTTTTGTTTGTTCAATTAGATTTTGAAAATCCTTAGGGGAGATTTCTTCTATTTTATTATCTTTTTTAGGAATTTTGACCACCTTTAATTTTACTAACTTCTTCGATTGATTGTAGCTTTAATATTGAGTCTAGTTTTAATTCAAAATCTTTTTTAAAATGAGTTAGCTCATTTAGGGTTTTATCGATATTAACCATAAGTTTATCGATTGGACTTTTCTTTAAATGATTAATTATGTCTGAGATCATCGCTATGTTATTAACGAATGCATTAACAATGTTTTCTTTAATTAAGTTGATATCGATGTCGCTTTCGTTAATCTTTTTAAAATCAATGATTTCTTTAAGAGTGACAATATCATTTTCTGAGGATTTTATAATTTTTTTTATGACTTTTGGAGTTATAATTCTATGAAGCTTACTTGAATCGATTTCTTCTAAATTTATAATTAATTTTTGCAATTCTTCCTCTTTTTTCTTAATTAAATCAAGAAACTGCCCGTAAACTCCTTTGAATTGCAAATCATTGCTTTCTTCTTCTAATTTTTTCAAAAAGTCTAATACGACCAAGGAAAATACCTCGGAAATATTATCTTGAGACTTCGCTGACACGAAAATAATAGGGTATCCTTCAATTTGGTATTGACGAATATTGTTTAGAAGAATTTCAAATTCTTCTGGTTTTATCAAATCTGATTTGTTTCCTATTAAATAGGTGATACAATCTGGAGAAAGATTAGATAAGTTTTTTAAATACGTTTTTTTGATTTCTTGTAATGATTCTTTAGGGTTGCTAAGGTCAAAAATCAAAAAAGCTACATCTAAATTACTGAAAAATACTGGATTCAACGGGTTAAAACTTTTCTGACCCCCAATATCCCAAATATTCAATCTAATATGAATATCGCTTAATTTATACTCCTTTCTTGCAATATTTGACCCTATAGTTGGAATGTACATCGAGGGGAAATCTTTACCTACAAAACTATTTACTACTGAGGTTTTGCCAACTCCCCAAAGTCCCACAATAGTGAGTTTGATGTTAATCTCAGAGACAATCATAATTTCTCAATTAATTATAAATTCTTAATTTAAAAATTTAATAGAATTTAATAGATTATAACAAGAGATTTATTTAAATATGTTCTATCTAAAAGTGGTCATTTACTATTTTTTATTGAAAACTTCTTAACGGCGTAAACAATGCGTTGAATTGCTGTAATATTAGTCCCAATAGCAAGAAAAATCATGGTCCACCAGATAGCGGTGGGAAACCAAATTTGCAAAATCGAACCTATTAAAATAATTGGTATTCTATCCGTTCTTTCCAATAATCCTACGCCGTATAAGCTTGGAGTGCCTAAGGCTTCAATTTTAGCTCTTGTATAAGAAGTCAAAAAAGCACCAGCTAGTGTTAAAAGGCCTATATACACCTCGGTATAGCCCCCAAGTATAA